>JAWVDY010000286.1:0-3153 GCA_033856995.1 Gaiellaceae bacterium | reverse complement strand
ACCGGGCACCGGTCGGGGTGGCCTGCCGGGCAGCGGTAGGTGTAGGGGTCGAGCATCCGCACGACGCCCGGGATCCCCGGCTCGGCCGGCCAGCGGCGCGGGTCGCCGGTCAGCGAGATCGAGCCGGCGGTCGCGCCGTGGTAGGAGCGGTAGCGCGCGACGATCTTCTGCCGGCCGGTGTACCAGCGCGCGAGCTTGATCGCGTTCTCGTTCGCCTCGGCGCCGCCGTTGGTGAAGAACGACATCGTCAGGTCGCCGGGAGTCACCTCGGCGAGCAGTCGCGCGAGCTCGGAGCGCGACTCGTGGGCCATCGGCGGGCCGATCGTCGTCAGCTTGTCGGCCTGCTCCTTGATCGCCGCGACGACCTTGGGGTGCTGGTAGCCGAGCGAGACGTTCACGAGCTGCGAGGCGAAATCGAGGTAGCGGTTGCCGTCGTGGTCCCAGAAGTAGCGTCCCTCGCCGCCGGCGATCGCGGGCGGGGAGATCTGGTTCTGCACCGACCAGGAGTGCAGGACGTACTGCTTGTCGAGCTCCTGGATCCGCTTGGCGTCTAGCCCCGCTTCGACTGCCATAGAACGATCCTAGCGCTAGTCTGGCGCTGACTCGAAGGAGGCGGAGATGACCGAGGTGGCGGATCAGTTCACGGAGGAGCGGTCGGGCGAGCTCACGCGGATCTCGCACTGGATCGAGGGCCAGCGCGTCGAAGGCACGTCAGGGCGCAGCGGCCCGGTCTACAACCCGGCGACCGGCGAGCAAAGCGGGGAGGTCGACTTCGCGACGGTCGAGGAGGTCGACGCCGCGGTTCAGGCCGCCAAGCGCGCCTTCGCGACGTGGCGAACGGTGTCGCTCTCGCGGCGCACGGAGCTCTACTTCCGCATTCGCGAGCTCTTTCACGCGCACTCCGAGGAGCTCGCGCGACTGCTCACCCTCGAGCACGGCAAGGTGCTCTCCGACGCGAAGGGCGAGATCGCGCGCGGGATCGAGGTGATCGAGTACTGCTGCGGGATTCCCGAGCTGCTGAAGGGCGGCTACTCCGAGCAGGCCTCGACCGGGATCGACGTCTACTCGATCCGCCAGCCGCTCGGCGTCGTGGGCGGGATCACGCCGTTCAACTTCCCGGCGATGGTGCCCATGTGGATGTGGGCGCCGGCGATCGCCTGCGGGAACACGTTCGTGCTGAAGCCGTCCGAGAAGGACCCGTCGGCCTCGATGCTGACCGCGGAGCTTTTGAAGGAGGCCGGCCTGCCGGACGGCGTTTTCAACGTCGTCCACGGCGACAAGGTCGCGGTCGACGCGGTGCTCGAGCACCCGGAGATCGCGTCGATCTCGTTCGTCGGTTCCACGCCGATCGCGCGCTACGTCTACGAGACGGGCACGGCCAAGGGCAAGCGCGTGCAGGCGCTCGGCGGGGCGAAGAACCACATGATCGTGCTGCCGGACGCCGACATCGAGATGGCCGCCGACGCGGCCGTCAGCGCTGGCTACGGCTCGGCGGGCGAGCGCTGCATGGCCGTCTCGATGCTGGTCGCGGTCGGCCACGCGGGCGACGACCTCGTCAGCGCGATCCAGCAGCGGCTGCCGAAGGTGAAGGTCGGCAGCGGTCTCGACCCGGACTCGGAGATGGGCCCGCTCGTCACGCGCGAGCACCGCGACAAGGTCGCCTCGTACATCGAGAAGGGCAGCGCCGAGGGCGCGAAGGTGATCACCGACGGCCGCGAGTCGGCCCCCGACGGCGGCGGGTTCTTCCTCGGAGTCACGCTGATGGACGAGGTCACTCCCGAGATGGACGTCTACAAGGACGAGATCTTCGGCCCCGTGCTCGGGATCACGCGCGTCGACACCTACGAGGACGCCGTGCGGCTCGTGAACGAGAACCCGTACGGCAACGGCGTCGCGATCTTCACGCGTGACGGCGGCGTCGCGCGCCAGTTCCAGTTCGAGGTGAACGCGGGCATGGTCGGCGTCAACGTGCCGATCCCGGTGCCGGTTGCGTACTACTCGTTCGGCGGCTGGAAGAACTCGCTCTTCGGCGACCTGCACGTCTACGGGCCCGAGGGGATCCAGTTCTACACGCAGGGCAAGGTCGTGACCTCGCGCTGGCCGGAACCGGCGACCTCGAAGGTCGACCTCGGCTTCCCGCAGACCCGCTAGTGGTCATCGGCGTCGCGCTCTTCGACGGCGCGGAGGAGCTGGACTGGGCGGGCCCGTGGGAGGTGCTGGCCGCCTGGGCGCTGCAGTGGCCGGACGACGGGGTGCGTGTGTTCACGATTGCGCGCGAGGACCGGACGATCACCTGCGCGAAAGGCCTGCGCGTGTTACCGGACGAGACGTGGGAGACGGCGCCGCCGCTCGACGTGCTCGTCTACCCGGGCGGCCGAGGTACGCGCACCGAGCTGGCAGATGAGGCCGTGCTCGACTGGATCCGCGGGATCGCCGCGAGCGGCGCCGTCGTCAGCAGCGTCTGCACGGGCTCGCTCGTCCTGGCCTCGGCTGGCCTGCTCGACGGGCGGCCGGCGACGACGCACTGGCAGTCGCTCGGGTTGCTCCCGACGCTGGGCCGCGACATCGAGGTGCGGCCCGACGACCGCTTCGTCGACACCGGCGACGTGATCACTGCCGCGGGCGTCTCGGCCGGCATCGACATGGCGCTACATCTTGTCGCGCGTCTGCACTCACCCGGGCGCGCCCGCGAGGTGCGGCGCTACATCCAGTACGACCCAGAGCCGCCGGTCTGAATTGGGATCCGCGGGGACAGTCACAGTGACAGTCACTGTTGGGGCGTCTGAAAGCTAGAGCGCGAGCTTGCGCTCGACGCCGACGTCGGTCGCAAGCGCCTCGAGCCAGCCGCCTCGCAGCGACGCGAGCAGCTGCTGGCCGAGCTCGAACGCCTCGTCGAAGCGGCCGACGATCTCCGCTCCCGTCTCACGTGCGCGTGCGAGGACGTCCGCTTCGTCCACGCCGGTGACCCGGCCATCGCGGACGCGCCACTCGCCTCCGACGAGCACCGAGTCGACCGCGAGCGTGGAGGAGCCAAGCGCGAGCTGCCGCAGCGGGTCGTTCAGCGGCGTGAAGACGTGGCTCTCGAGGTCGAGCAGCACGAGGTCGGCGCGCCGACCGGGCTCGATCCGGCCCAGGCCCTCGGCGTCCCCTGCG
>JAWVDY010000285.1:0-3628 GCA_033856995.1 Gaiellaceae bacterium | reverse complement strand
CCTTCGTCGAAGTCGCCCTCGAGGAGGCGCAGCGCCAGCGGATTCTCGATCAGCCGCTGGAGCGCACGCTTCAACGGCCGGGCACCGTACGCCGGATCCCAGCCGGCCTCGGCGATCACCGCCTTCGCGGCATCCGTCAATTCGATCCGGAGCTTGCGCTCGGCGAGCCGCGTCCGCAGCCGCTCGAGCTGCAGCTCGACGATCGAGCCGATCTGGTCGCGCGTCAGCTCCTTGAACTCCACGATCTCGTCGATCCGGTTCAGGAACTCCGGGCGGAAGCGCTCGCGCAGCGCGTCGGCCGAGCGGACGTTCGAGGTCATGATGATCACGGTGTTGCGGAAGTCGACCGTGCGTCCGTGGCCGTCGGTCAGCCGCCCGTCGTCGAGGATCTGCAGGAGCACGTCGAAGACCTCCGAGTGCGCCTTCTCGATCTCGTCGAGGAGCAGGACGGAATAGGGACGCCGCCGGACCGCTTCGGTCAGCTGGCCGCCCTCTTCGTAGCCGACGTATCCGGGCGGCGCGCCGACGAGCCGGGCGACCGTGTGCCGCTCCTGGTACTCGGACATGTCGAGCCGCACCATCGCGCGCTCGTCGTCGAACATGAACTCGGCCAGCGCCCGTGCGAGCTCCGTCTTGCCGACGCCCGTCGGGCCGAGGAAGACGAACGAGCCGATCGGCCGGTTCGGATCCTGCAGGCCGGTGCGCGCGCGCCGAAGCGCGTTGGCGACGGCCTCGACCGCCTCTTCCTGCCCGACGACGCGTCCGTGCAGCCGGTCCTCCATGTGGATCAGCTTCTCGGTCTCGCCCTCGAGGAGCCGCGAGGCCGGGATGCCGGTCCAGCGGGCGACCACCGACGCGATGTCGTCCTCGTCGACCTCCTCCTTCACCCTCGGCTCGGCCGTGTGGACGCCGTCGCGCTCGGCGAGCTCCTTCTCCAGCTGCGGCAGCTCGCCGTACCGGATCTCGGCGACGCGCTGGAGGTCGCCGGCTCGCTCTGCACGCTCGGCCTCCATGCGCAGCTCGTCGATCCGCTGCGTGATCTCCTTCACCCGCTCGAGCGCGCCCTTCTCCTGTGCCCAGCGCGCCGCGAGCTCGTTGTGCGCCTCCTGCGCGTCCGCCAGCTCGCGCTCGACCGGCTCGCGCACCGCGTCGGATTCATTCGCCATCGCGGCGAGATCGAACTCGAGCTGGCGCACGCGCCGCTCGGCCTCGACGAGCTCGAGCGGCGAGGAGACGATCTCCATCCGCAGCCGTGACGCCGCCTCGTCGACGAGGTCGATCGCCTTGTCCGGCAGCTGCCGGTCTGCGATGTACCGGTCGGAGAGAACGGCCGCGGCCACGAGCGCCGCATCGCGGATGCGCACGCCGTGATGCGCTTCGTAGCGCTCCTTCAAGCCGCGCAGGATCGCGATCGTGTCGGTGACGGACGGCTCGCCGACGAGGATCGGCTGGAATCGCCGCTCCAGCGCAGCGTCCTTCTCGATGAGCTTGCGGTACTCGTCGAGCGTCGTCGCGCCGATGCAGCGCAGCTCGCCGCGCGCGAGCATCGGCTTGAGCAGGTTGCCGGCGGAGACGGCGCCCTCGGCTGCCCCCGCGCCGACGATCGTGTGCAGCTCGTCGATGAAGAGGACGATCTCGCCCTCCGACGCCTTGATCTCCCCGAGCACCGCCTTCAGCCGCTCCTCGAACTCGCCGCGGTACTTCGAGCCCGCGAGGAGCGCCCCGATGTCGAGCGCCCACACGCGCTTGCCCTTGAGACCTTCGGGCACGTCGCCGGCGACGATCCGCTGGGCGAGCCCTTCGGCGATCGCGGTCTTGCCGACGCCCGGGTCGCCGATCAGGACGGGGTTGTTCTTCGTGCGGCGCGAGAGCACCTGGATCACGCGCCGGATCTCCTCGTCCCGGCCGATCACCGGGTCGAGCTTTCCCTGCTCGGCGAGCTCGGTGAGGTCGCGCCCGAACTTCTCGAGCGCCTGGTAGGAGCCTTCCGGGTCCTGCGAGGTAACCCGCTGCGCGCCGCGCACGTCGCGGAGCGCGGCCAGGAGCCGGTCGCGGTCGACGAGGTCGAGGGCGAGGAGGAGGTGCTCGGTCGAGACGTACTCGTCCTCCAGCTTCCGCATCTCGTCCTCGGCGCGGTCGAGCACCTTCGAGAAGGCGGAGCCGGCACGCGGTACCTGGGTCGCCCCCTGGATCGAGGGCTGGGAGGAGAGGCTGGCCTCCGCCTGCGCGCGGAGGTCCGCCACGTCACGGCCGGCACGCTCGACGAGCGTGCGCGGAAGCTCCTGGTCGAGGAGCGCGAGCGTCAGGTGCGCGGGAACGAGCTCGGGGTTGCCGCGCCGGCGCGCCAGCTCCTGCGCCGCCGCGACGGCCTCCTGGCTCTTGACGGTCAGACGGTTGAAATCCATCTCACTTCCTGCGCGGGACGAGGGTCCGGATCTGGGAGATCGGGACGAGGTCGCGGCGGTAGGTGCGGTGTACGGCCTGCACGGCCTCGCGCATCTCGCGCTCGAGGCGCTCGAGCCGCGCACGCGCCCGGCGGAGCTCGTCCTCGAGGCGGAGCACGTGCTCGACGCCGGCGAGGTTCAGGCCGAGCTCGGTCGTCAGCCGCTGGATCAGCCGAAGGCGGGCGAGGTCGGCCTCGGAGTAGAGCCGCGTGTTGCCGGCCGTCCGCTTCGGGCGGACGAGCCCCTTCTGCTCGTAGATCCGGAGCGTCTGCGGGTGCATCCCCACGATGTCGGCGGCGACGGAGATCATGTACCGGGGCCGCTCGTCCATCACGACTGCTCCCGCGGGTGCTCGCGCGAGACCTTCTGGAACTCCTCGAGGGCCTCGCGCTCCTTCTTCGTCAGCTTCTTCGGCACCGTCAGCCGCACCCGCGCCAGGACGTCGCCCCGGCCGCTGCCGTTCAGCTTCGGGGCGCCGCGCCCCCGGATCCGCAGGAGCTTTCCGTCCTCGGAGCCCGCAGGTACCTTGAGCGAGACGGGACCTTCGGGAGTCGGCACCTCGACGGTCGCGCCGAGCGTGGCCTCCGGGTAGGTGACAGGCACCGTGACGAGCAGGTCCGCGCCACGGCGCTCGTAGACCGGCGACGCCGATACGCGCGTGACGACGTAGAGGTCGCCCGGCGGCGCCCCTCCGTAGCCGGCCTCGCCCTTGCCCTTCAGGCGGATCCGCGTGCCGTCCTTCGCGCCGGCCGGGATCTTCACCGAGTAACGCCGGGTGCGGCGCTCGCGGCCGGTGCCGCGGCAGTGCGGGCACGGATCCTCGATCACGGTGCCGTTGCCGCGGCAGCGCGGACAGGGGGTCGAGAGCGAGAACATCCCCTGACTCTCGTTGAGCACGCCGCGCCCCTTGCAGTCGGGGCAGATCGTCGGCGACGTCCCCGGCTTCGCGCCGCTGCCGCCGCACTCCCGACAGGCGGTCTCGACCTCGACCGGGATCTTCGTCTCGATCCCGCGAAGCGAGTCCTCGAAGGAGAGGCGAACCTCGACCTCCAGGTCGGCGCCGCGCTGGCCGCTGGTCCGACGCTGGCCGCCTCCCCCACGTCCGCCGCGGAACAGCCCACCGAAGAGATCGCCGAGGTCGAAGTCGCCGAAGTCGACGTTGGGGACTCCGGGCCCGCCCCGCC
>JAWVDY010000284.1:0-4351 GCA_033856995.1 Gaiellaceae bacterium | reverse complement strand
GCGCCTCTGGCTCGACGGCGTCGATCTCGGCCATGATCCGCTCGATCGAGAGCAGCTCCGTGTCGGTGATGAGCGACTTGCCGAGCCTGCTCATCCGGTTCGAGGTCGATTCCATCGAGAGCATGATCCGGCCCTTGAGGTTGTCCTTGGCGCGAGCGAGCTCCTCCGGCTGGACGTTGCCCGCCGCGATGTCGCGGATCTGCTCGCTCGTGATCTCGAGACAGGCCGCGACATTGTCCTCGCGCGTGCCGATGTAGACGCCGATCTGGCCCGTGTCGGTGTACTGCGAGGCGAAGCTGTAGACGGCGTAGGCCATGCCGCGCTTCTCGCGGATCTCCTGGAAGAGACGCGAGGACGCAGACCCGCCGAGGATGCCGTCGAGCAGCGAGGCCGCGAAGCGCCGCCGGTCGGTGCGCGCGATCCCGGGCGCGGCGATGCAGACGTGGTACTGCTCGGTGTTCTTCTGCTGGAAGCGAAGTGCCGGCGGCGGTGGCTTCACGAGCGCGGGCCGCACGCGCGGGCCCTTTCGCACGGCGGCGCCTGCCCGGCGCTGCACGCTGACGAGTTGGCGCTCGAAGTCCTCGTGCTTGAGATTCCCGGCCGCCGCGACCACGATGTTCCCAGGCACGTACATCGAGCGGTGGTAGGCGGAGATCGCCCGCCGCGTGACGCTCGAGATTACCTCCGCGCGCCCGATCACCGGTCTACCGAGCGCGTGCGTGCCAAAGGTCGCCTCGGAGATCAGGTCGTGCACGAGCTCCTGCGGCTGGTCCTCGTACATCGCGATCTCCTCCAGCACGACCTCCCGCTCGGCGTCCAGCTCGGCGAAGGCCGGTGCGAAGACCATCTCGCCCATCAGGTCGAGCGCGACCTCGAGCTTGTCGTCGGGCACGCGCGCGTAGACGACGGTGTGCTCCCGCGAGGTCGCCGCGTTCAGCTCGCCGCCGAGCCCGTCGAAGATCTCGGCGATCTCCTGCGCGCTGTAGCTCGCCGTGCCCTTGAAGAGCAGGTGCTCGATGAAGTGCGAGAGGCCCGCCTTAGCATCGGTCTCGTCCCGCGAGCCGGCGCCGATCCAGAAGCCGATCGAGACCGAGCGGACGTGCGCGAGGCGCTCCGAGATGACGCGCTCGCCTGAGTCGAGCTCCGTGAGCACGTACTTCTGCTGCACGGATGGATCGTACTCGCGGCCGCAGCTACGCTCGAAGCGTGGAAACCGGAGAGCGCTTCGAGGAGACCGTTCAGGCCGCGATCGATGCGCTGCCCGAGGACCTGCGCTCGGCGATGTCGAACGTCGCGATCATCGTCGAGGACGAGCCGCCTGCGGGCCTGCCGCTCCTCGGCCTCTACGAAGGCGTGCCGCTGACCAGACGCACGACCTCGTACTCCGGCGCGTCGCCCGACAAGATCTCGATCTACCGCGGGCCGCTCGAGCGGCTCTACCGCGGCGACCCCTCACTCCTCGAGCAGCAGATCCGCCGCGTCGTGCTCCACGAGATCGCCCACCACTTCGGCATCAGCGACGAGCGCCTGCACGAGCTCGACCGCTACTGACGGAGGGCCTTGTCGATCGCGGCCGACAGCTGCTCCACGCTTGGGATCAGCCCGGGGGTCACCTCGGTGCGCGAGCCGGAGCCTTTCGAGACGAAGACCGTGGGTGTGCCGGAGACATGGTCGGCCGTCGCCTCGGCGTCGAAGCGCTTCAGCTGGTCGGCAACCGCCGTCGAGCCGTAAGCCACGCGGAATGCCTGGAGCCGCAGCCCCGGGATGCCGACCGCCGCGTCCTCGACCATGTTGTCGGTCAACCAGCCCCCGTTCTCCGGCCCTTGGTTGTAGTAAATGATCTGCGCGAGGGTGTAGAAGCGATTTTGCTCGCCGGCTGCTATCGCTCCCCAAGCCCCGCGCTTGGAGTCGGGGCCGATGGCGATGATCGGCCGTGCCTCGACTCGCACCTTCCCCGTACGTACGTACTTGTCGATGATCGTCGGCATGACCTGCGTCTCGAAGACCTGGCACGACGAGCACTGCAGGTCGATGTACTCGAGCAGCTGCACGGGGGCGCTCGACGAGCCGAGGAACCTGCCGCTCTGCGGGATCCCTTTCAACAGCGAGACCGCGGTGTTCGTCTCGGGCAGCGGCGTCGGCGCGGTCGACTTCGTCGAGGAGCCTCGAGTCAGCACGAGGACGAGCACGACAGCGACCACCACCAGGGCGAGCACACCGGCCGCGCCGGCGAGAACAGCCGGCGACGCCTTGCGCCCCTGCGTGCTGCGCACCGGCGGGCGCGCAACGGCCTCCTGCCGCTGGCGCCGGGCCTGCTTGCCGCTCGTCATGCCCTAACCGTAGCCCGAGATGCCGGCGGGGCCGCCGCCAAGAGCAGGAATGCGAAGGAGAGCGCGAAGCCGGTCAGGGCCAGGACCGGGATCGTCACGTAGCCGAATTCCTCGATCCACTTCGTCGCGCAGCCGCCGGGAGCCGAGAGCAGGCACGTTTGCGCCTGCTTCACGACGCCGTTCTCGACGAACAGGTGATAGACGGCGATGCCTGCGCCGACGAGCGGCAACGGCAGCAGGTAGCGCGCCACCCGCCGGTCGTTGGCGATCGCAGCCAACAGCGTGACGATCGAGAGCGGGTATATGCAGATCCGCTGGAACCAGCAGAGCTCGCAGGGCACGAAGCCCGCGATCTCCGAAAAGAAGAGGCTGCCGCCGGTCGCGACCGCCGCCACGAGGAAGGCGAGCCAGAGCTCGTAGCCCTCGAGCGCGCCTCGAAGAGACTCGCCCATCGTGCGCAGCCCTGCGAGCCAGCCGAGGCCGACGAGCAGCAGGAATCCCGCGAGCACCTGCCCTGCTACGCCCAGGGCCGCGAGCAACACGATCGTGTCGTGCGTCAGCGCGGCACCTCGAACACCCGCCCCTGCGGCCGGGGCTCGACCAGGATTCGCATCCCGCGCCCGCGCTCGTGCGCGACGAGCTGGGCGGCGAGCGCGAAGGCGACGCCGCCCAGGCCGGCGAGGATCCCGCAGAGGACAGCTGCGAGCGCCGGCCGCACGACGAGCGAGATCGCGATCAGGACCGTCAGGCCGATCGTGCTCGGGTAGGTCGCGAGCGCGAGCGCGCGCAGGCGATGCTCGACCCGCCTCTCGTCCGGAGGTGTCTCCGCCCCCGCGAGCCGCGGCCCGAGTCCCTGCGCGCGGCCGCCGCTGATCACCGATACGAGCAAGAGCGCCAAACCGAACGCGAAGAGCGCCGCCGCGACACCCGGGTCGAGCCCGCGCACGATCGCAGCGGCTACGCCGATTGCTGCCAGGCCGAGCCGGAGCACGGCGAGCAGGAGCGCCTGCGGCCTCGCCTCGACGAGGGCCGGCGCTCCCGCTCGCTCGCTCAGCTCAGCGGTCCCGCCCGCCGCCGCGACCGCGGCCTCCGCCGCTGCCACCGCGGCGCCCGCGGTCGCCGTCCCGGCGCGGTGGGCGCTCCTCACGCTCGCGCGGAGGAGCGTCCTTCGCGCGCTCGATCAGCTCCTCGGGCTGGACGAGGTTGCCGTTCTCGTGCTTGGCGACGAGCTTGAGGCCGATCCGGCCACGGTCCTTGTCCACCTCCTGGACGATGACGTCGAGCACATCACCGCGCCCGATCACGTCCTCGATGTGGGCGACGCGCCCGGGGCCGACATTGGAGACGTGAAGCAGGCCGTCCGTGCCCTTCTTCAGCTCGACGAAGGCGCCGAACTCGGTGGTCTTGACGACCTTGCCGGTGTAGGTGTCGCCGACCTCGGGCTCCTTTGTGATCCCCTCGATCGCGGCGATCGCGGCGTCGGCCTTCTCGCCCTCGGTTGCGTAGATGAGGATGTTGCCGTCCTCCTCGATGTCGATCTGGACCTCGTAGTCGGCCTCGAGCGAGCGGATCGTCTCGCCACCCTTGCCGATCACCATCCCGATCTTCTCCGGGTCGATCTTCACCGACGAGATGCGCGGTGCGTGCGAGGCGAGCTGCTCGCGACTCTGCGGCAGCACCTCGGCCATCTTGTCGAGGATGAACGTGCGGGCCTGCTTCGCCTGTTCCAGGGCGTTGCTCATGATCTCCTGCGTGACGCCGGTGATCTTGATGTCCATCTGGAGCGCGGTGATGCCGTCGCGGGTCCCGGCGACCTTGAAGTCCATGTCACCGAGGTGGTCCTCGGCGCCCTGGATGTCGGTCAGGATCACGTAGTCGTCGCCTTCCTTGACGAGACCCATGGCGATGCCACCGACGGGCGCCTTGATCGGCACGCCCGCGTCCTGGAGCGCGAGGGTCGAACCACAGACCGAGCCCATCGACGACGAGCCGTTCGACTCGAGCGTCTCCGAGACGATCCG
>JAWVDY010000283.1:0-6397 GCA_033856995.1 Gaiellaceae bacterium | reverse complement strand
TTCTGGTCGCGCGGTGGAGGGGGGACAGGGCTCGGGCTCGCGATCGCCCGCGAGCTCGCGGGCGCCCTCGGCGGCCGCATTACCCTCGACAGCTCGCCCACCCGCGGCAGTCGCTTCGAGCTCGTTCTGCCCGTGCACCCCCGATAGCCTCCGCCCGTGGTCGCCGTCCCCGAGCTCGTCGAGCTGCCGCGCCGGCGCTCGCCCGCCCACGCCGCTCTCGTCGCGCTGCGCCCGCGGCAGTGGTCGAAGAACCTGCTCGTGTTCGCCGGGCTCGTCTTCGCGGCGAAGCTCGGTGACGCGGGTCGCTGGGTCGACGCCTGCCTCTGCTTCTTCGCCTACTGCTCGATCTCGAGTGCGGCCTACCTGGCGAACGACCTCCGTGATCGGGCCGACGACCGGTTGCATCCGGTGAAGCGCTCGCGGCCGATCGCGCGGGGGGAGCTCTCGCGCCGCGCCGCGCTGACGATGACCGCCGCGCTCGCCGTGCTCGCGCTAGCACTGGTCGCGCCGCTGGGACTCGTATCGCTGCTGCTCGTCGCCGCCTTCGCGGTGCTCCAGGCGGCGTACACGCTGCGGCTGAAGCACGTGGTGCTGCTCGACGTCTCCGCGATCGCAGCGCTCTTCCTGGTGCGTGCGGCCGCGGGCGCCGAGGCCGTGCGCGTGCCGATCTCCGGGTGGCTGCTGCTCTGCACGGCCCTGCTCGCGCTCTTCCTCGCACTCGCGAAGCGTCGCGGCGAGCTCGTCCTCGTCGGTGCGCAGCGAACTCCGGGCCGGGCGGTGCTCGAGGGGTACTCGCTCGAGCTCGTCGACCAGCTGACCGGAATCGTCGCCTCGGCGACGGTCATCGCCTACGCGATCTACACCCTCACCGGCGACCACTCGCGCGCCCTGCTCGGGACGGTGCCGTTCGTCGTCTTCGGCGTCTTCCGCTACCTGCTGCTGATGCACCGCGACGACATCGGCGAAGAGCCGGAGCAGGTGCTGCTCACCGACGTGCCGATCCTCCTCGCCGTGGCCGGCTGGATCGCGACGGCGGCCGCGATCCTCGCGCTGACCTGAAGCGCGGAGTCGTCCTCGTCGTCGCCCTCGCGGCGGCCGTGGCGCTCGGGCTCGGGCTGTACGCCGACTTCGGCAAGCTCGGCGACGAGCTCGCGAGCTTCCGCTGGGAGCTGTTCCCGCTCGCCCTCGGGCTGACCGCGCTGAATTACCTGCTGCGCTTCTGGCGCTGGCAGCGCTACCTCGCGCGGCTGGAGATCGAGGTGCCCGTGGGCCGGAGCTTCGCGATCTTCGTGGCGGGCCTGACGATGACGATCACGCCGGCGAAGCTCGGCGAGCTGCTCAAGTGCGGCCTGCTGCGCAGGTCGTTCGCGGTGCCGGTGCGCCGCTCGGCTCCGGTCGTGCTCGCCGAGCGTGTGACCGACGCGACCGGCGTGGTCGTGCTCGCCGTGGCGGGCGGGGCCGGAACGCGCAGCTGGCCGCTCCTGCTGGTCGCCCTGGTCGCTGTCGCGGGAATCGTGGTTCTCGTTCGCAGCCCGCTGCTCGAGCGGTTCGCGCGCCTCGGCGAGGCTCCGGTCGCGGCTCGCGCGCTGCTCGGGCCCGGCTTGCTCGCGGGCATGACGCTGCTCTCGGCTGCCTCGTGGCTCTGCGAGTGCCTCGCCGCCTACGTCTGCGTTCGCGGGCTCCGGCTCGGCCTCTCGCTCCCGGACACGATCGTGGTGTTCTCGCTCGGCAGCCTGGCCGGGGCGCTGTCGTTCCTGCCCGGCGGCCTCGGGGTCTCCGAGACGAGCATGACCGGCTTGATCCGCGTGCTCGGGGATGCGCCGAAGGCCGCTGCGGCCGCGGCGACCGTGCTGATCAGGCTCGCGACGCTCTGGTTCGCGGTCTTGCTCGGATTGATCGGGCTGGCGGTGGAGGAACGCTTGGCGCGGGCTCAGCCCGTGCGGCGCTCTTCCATGCGGTAGACCATCGCGCCTTCACCGGACTCGATCTTCCGCTCGAGCGCCGTCAGCCTGCGCTCCACGGACTTCCAGCTCGACGTGATCAGGTCGACGAGCAGTCCCAAGTCGTCCACCCGCGCGTGCCGCTCCGAGAGCAGATCGCCCTCGACCCGTTCGAGCCTGCGGATCACCTGGTTCATCAACCCCCGGATCTCGGCGAGGTTGCGCCCCACCGGCCGCACCTGCTCGCGGAGGCCGTCGGTGACCGCGTCCTCGACCTTCGCCGGGATGGTCGCCTCGAGCTCGGCCGCGGTCTGGGCGAGTGCTTCGACCTGCGCGCGGGCGCGCTCCAACGCCGCGTCGACCGCGGCTGCGTCCGGCCTGCCCTCGGCGGCTTCGCGGAGCCGCTCTCGTGCTCTGTCTATGGCGTCGTCGGTCATGGCGGCAACGATAGCGTTCCCGTCGGATGAAATCGGCCGAGCTCGAGTACGAGCTGCCGCCGGAGCTGATCGCGCAGCACCCACTCGAGCGGCGTGACGGCTCGCGGCTCCTCGTCCACAACCGCGTGAGCGGGCAGACCCGGCACCGCCGATTCGACGAACTGCCAGGCGAGTTGCCGGAGGGCACGCTCTTGGTCGTCAACGACACGCGCGTGCTGCCCGCGCGCCTGCGGCTCGAGCGCCCCGGCGGCGGGGCGGCGGAGATCTTGCTCCTCGAGCGGGTCGGCGAGAACGGTACGTGGGAGGGTCTCGCGCGTCCGTCCCGCAAGCTGCGGCCGGGCCAGAGGCTCGGTCCCGTCGAGCTGATCGAGCCGCTCGGCGAAGGCCGCTGGAGGCTCCGGCTCGACGGCCCCCCGGCGGGGGAGACGCCGCTGCCGCCGTACATCCGCGAGCCGTTGGCGGATCCCGAGCGCTACCAGACGGTGTACGCCGACCAGGACGGCTCGGCCGCCGCGCCGACGGCAGGCCTGCACTTCACGCCCGAGCTGCTGGCGCGGCTCGACGTCGAGCGCGTGACGCTGCACGTCGGCCTGGACACCTTCCGGCCGGTTGCCGCGGACTCGCTCGAGGCGCACGAGATTCACAGCGAGCGCTACGAAGTCGCACCCGAGGCGTGGGAGCGGATCCGTTCTGCGGAGCGCGTGCTCGCCGTCGGAACTACGACCGTGCGCGTGTTGGAGTCGCTCGCTCGCGGTGCTGCTCTCTCTGGGCGTACCGAGCTCTTCATCACGCCCGGCTTCGAGTTCGGCCGCGTGGACGCGCTACTGACGAACTTCCACCTGCCGCGATCTACCCTCCTCGCGCTGGTGATGGCATTCGCGGGCGTCGACGAGACGCGTCGCCTCTACGAGCTCGCGATCGAGGAGCGCTACCGCTTCTATTCGTTCGGCGACGCGATGCTGCTCCTGTGACGACGCCGCGCACACAACGAGGTCGGACTGTCGGCGCTGTTTTGGCACGAACACGTCACAGACACGCGCGGATCCCGGCGATACGCTCGCAGCGGGAGCGAGGGTGGACCGTCAACCCCACCCAGAAGGGCGGGGGCTGCCTGGTGGCCGGTCGATGAGCACGATGAGCGCCGCGGACTGGCGGCGGTTCTGGGACGAGCGCGGCATGCGCGAGCTGCGCCTCCTCCTGGCGGAGTGCTGGGATCCGCTGGGCGCCGGCACGTCGCGCGAGCGCGAGACGTGTGCCTTTCGCATCGCATCATTGCTCGGCAGCCGCGCGTCAAGCGCGGCGATCGCCGAAGAGCTCGCCCGCATTCGCGATGAGCTCAAGCTCTGGGAAGCGCCAGAGGAGGACACGCGTGCCGCGGAACGGATCGCTGCCTGGTTCGAGGCCGTCGGCGCCGAGTGAGCACCTTCGCGCTGGAGACAACCGACGGCGAGGCCCGCACCGGCGTTCTCCACACCGCGCACGGCGAGCTCCGCACGCCCGCGTTCATGCCGGTCGGCACGAAGGCGACGGTCAAGGCCGTCGATCCGCAGGAGCTCACCGGCCTGGGCGCCGAGATCCTGCTCTGCAACACCTACCACCTGCACTTTCGGCCCGGCGCCGACCTGATCGCGGACCTCGGCGGCCTGCACGGGTTCATGGCGTGGGACGGACCGATCCTCACCGACTCCGGCGGCTTCCAGGTCTTCTCGCTACGGCACACGATCCTCCGACAGGACGACGAGGGCGTCACCTTTCGCTCGGTCTACGACGGTGACGAGGCGCGCTTCACGCCCGAGCTTGCGGCGCAGCTTCAGGCGCGGCTTGGCTCCGACATCGCGATGTGCCTCGACGTCGTGCCACCGCCCGGGGTGCCTAAGCGCGAGCTCGCGGACGCCGTGGGCCGAACGACGCTCTGGGCCAAGCGACAGCACGAAGCCGAGCGCGCGCCGGGCCAGCTCCTGTTCGGCATCGCCCAGGGCGGCGTCGACCCCGAGCTTCGCCGCCGCAGCGTCGAGGAGATCGCCGAGCTCGGCTTCGACGGCAATGCGCTCGGCGGGCTCGCGATCGGCGAGGAGCGGGGCGAGATGCTCGACACCACCGCCTGGGCGACGCAGCTCCTACCTGCCGACCGGCCGCGCTACTTCATGGGCATCGGCGACCCCGTCGGCATCCTCGAGGTGATCGAGCGCGGGATCGACATGTTCGACTGTGTGCTCCCGACTCGTAACGCCCGCACCGGTTCGGCGCTGACCTGGGAGGGCCAGCTCAACATCAAGGGCGCCCGCTTCGCCCGCGACCCCGGCCCACTCGTCGAGGGCTGCGGCTGCCCCGCTTGCACGCGGTTCTCGCGCGCCTACATCCGGCACCTGCTCAACCAGCAGGAGATCCTCGGCCTGCGGCTGCTGAGCCTGCATAATCTCCGCTTCGTGCTCGACCTCGTCGCCGGCGCGCGCACCGCGATCGAGCGAGGCGAGCTGCGGTCGTACAAGGAGGAGGCGCTGGCTCGGCTCCAGCCCTCCGGGGAGGCAACCACGTGGGCTACCTGATCATTCTCGTCGCGCTGTTCGGCCTGATGTGGCTGCTGCTGATCCGTCCCCAGAAGAAGCGCCAGAACCAGCAGGCGCAGATGCAGGACACGGTCTCGCCCGGCGACCCGATCCTCACCGCGGGCGGGATCCACGGCATCGTGCGGGAGATCGAGGGAGAGATCGTCCACGTCGAGATCGCGCCGGGCACGACGGTGCGCCTCGACCGCCGCGCGGTCGCCGCCGTCGCGCAGGAATCGGAGCCCGAACCGGAAATCGAGGCCGAGCAGCAGAGCCCCGTTTCCGGCAACGAAAGCTAATCTGTCCCGAGTCTTCGCGTGGCAAATCGACGATCTCACCTGATTCTCATTGGCCTGATCCTGGCCGCCCTGGTCGGGGTGGCCGTGCTCGCCGTGCCCGGGTCGCCGGCGCACAAGAAGGTCATCCTCGGCCTCGACCTGCAGGGCGGTCTCGAGGTCGTCCTCAAGGCCGTGCCGCCGCCACACAAGACCTGCGATGCGGCCTGCATGGACCGCTCGATCTCGATCATGCGCAGCCGCATCGACAAGCTCGGCGTCTCCGAGCCGGAGATCCGGAAGCAGGGCGCAAATCAGATCGTGATCCAGCTTGCCGGCGTCCGCAACGTCAACCAGGCCGCAAAGATCATCGGCACGACTGCGCAGCTGCAGTTCTACGACCTCGAGAACGATGTCACCGGGCCTTCGACGGACGGCAGCGGAAACGTGGTCGCCTCGACGAGTCTCTTCCAGCTGCTCAACAAGGTTAAGGGCGACACGAAGAAAGGGACGCCGACCCAGTACTACCTTTTCAATGCGAAGCACCGGGTGATCGCAGGACCAGAGGCCACGCGCGGGAAGCTGCTCGACACGCCTAAGTTGAACGGCAAGGTGCCTCCGGGGGCGGTGCTGCTCGCCGCCCCGCAGAAGACGACGGTGATCAGCTGTGACGCCATCGACGGCTGCCCGGGCGTACAGCAGGCGCAGGCCGCGGCACCGACATTCTTCTACCTTTTCAAGTTCGATCCCAACAACCAGAGGCACCCGGTTCCCGAGGCGACGGGCGGCGACCTGAAGCTTTCTGGCATTCGGGCGGACATCAGCACGCAAGGGCAGGGCAACATCGTCCAGCTCGCCTTCACCGGCGAGGGTGCCAAGAAGTTCCACGACATCACGCGCGCGGAGGCGGTGCGCGGGTCGATTGCGGCCAATGCGGCCGGACAAACGGGGAGTGACCTGGCCACAGTCACGCGTTTCGCCCAGCACTTCGCGATCGTGCTCGACAATCAGCTTCGCTCGACGCCGTACATCGACTACAAGCAGAACCCGGACGGAATCGACCCGAGCTCTGGGACGGGAGGCGCGGAGATCTCGAACATCTACAGCTTCAGCGAGGCGAAGAATCTCGCGCTCGTCCTGCTGACCGGCGCGCTGCCGGTGAAATTCGAGCCGATCGAGCGCACCGACGTCTCGGCTAC
>JAWVDY010000282.1:0-5673 GCA_033856995.1 Gaiellaceae bacterium | reverse complement strand
GACGAACAGACCTCTGGTGTATCAGTCGTCGTGCCAACGGCGCTGCTGATTAGCCACGTCTGGATGGGATAACCGCTGAAAGCATCTAAGCGGGAAGCCCACCTCGAGATGAGGCTTCCCATCCCCTAGAGGGAGTAAGGGCCGTGGGAGACCACCACGTAGATAGGCGGGACGTGTACGCGCAGCAATGCGTTCAGCGGACCCGTACTAATTGCCCGAGGTCTTGATTTAGAACTCGTTGTCGCTGCTATGGAGTTTTGAAGGTGTACGCTACGCGTTCCGGAATCACCTAGGAAAGGTTTCCAGGATCAACTAGAACGCTTTACAAGTTTCGGCGGTGATAGCGGCGGGGGTACACCTCGTCCCAGTCCGAACGGAGAAGTTAAGCCCGCTCGCGCCGATGGTACTCGGAGGGCAACCTCCCGGGAGAGTAGGTCGCCGCCGACTATTTGCTACGCAAAGGCCGCTCGAGCGGCCTTTGCTCGTTCTAGGCCGCGCGCAGCTTCTCGCGCCAGTCGGGGTCCAGCTCCCGCAGCCGGCGGATGCGCTCGCCGACGGGCGGATGTGTCACGAAGAGCCCAGCGAGACCTTCCTCGGCAAACGGGTTCAGCGTGTACAGCGGCTCGGTGGCCGGGCTCGCCCGGAACTCGACGAGCTCCGCGGCCTGTTCGAGGCGGAGCAGCGCGTCGGCGAGGCCGTGCGGTGATCCACAGATCGCAGCGGCAGCCCTGTCCGCCGCGAACTCCCGTTTCGGCGAGAGCAGCAGGTGCACGATTGCGGCGGCGAGCGGCCCGAGCACGAACAGAAGGCCGCGCTGGAGCCAGCCGCCGATGCGGCTCGTCTCGATGAGCGCGGCTGCGACGACAACGGCCGCCGTCTGCACGAGCACGTCGCGGTTCCGGATGTGCGCCAGCTCGTGCGCGAGCACCCCCTCGAGCTCGGCCGGCGGAGCGGCAACGAGCAGCCCGCGGCTGACCGCAATCGCGCCGCCGCGCGGGCCGCGGCCGGCTGCGAGCGCCCGCGGGTGCCCGTCGGACAGCAGGTACAGGCGCGGCTTGGGCACTCCCGCGCGCGAGGCGAGGCGTGCCGTCGTCGCGTGAAGCGCCGGCGACTCGCCGACCTGGAGCTCCCGTGCGCCGACCAGGCCGAGCACGACGCGCTCGCTGTACCAGTACGCCGCGAAAGCGACGAGCAGCGCGAAGAACACGAGCAGCGAGACCAGGCGATAGCCGCCGATGGGCCACCCGATCGCGGCGACGACCGCGCAGCCGCCGGCGACCAGCAGCCAGGTCTTGAGGAGGTTCCACGCGACGAGCAGGCGCCCGCGCACGCGCTCAGCCCTCGTCCGGCTGCTCGTCCTCGTCCAGGCCCCGCGGCGGCCAGTCGGGCTCCGGCGCGTCGCAGCGGCTCGAGCAGTGCAGCGACGCGATGTTCTGCAGCGGGATCAGGATGTGTCCGTTGAGCTCGAGGTGAGCCACCTCGTCGAGCAGGCAATAGGCGGTCAGCACGCCGTCCTGGTAGTCGCCGCCGAAGAGCGCGACCTCGACCTGCTCGCCTTTGTACTTGTTGGTGTAGTCCTCCACCGGGTCGCGCTCAGTCTAGTCGTCTCAGCACGCCGTCCTCGACGGCGAATTCGGCCACGAAGACATTCCCGATGACTGGGCCGTGCCGCCTTGCCTCGGCGTGCGACGTGCCCCCGGCGAAGGCGAACGCGGCACGAATCGGCCCGCCGTGCGTGACTGCGAGGATCCGCCCGCCGGCGTGACGATGCGCGAGCTCCAGCAGCGCCGTGATCACCCGGCGGCTCATCTCGTCGTAGCTCTCACCGTCCGCCCAGCCCTGCTCGTAGGCGAGCCAGCGCGCGAACTGGCCGGGGAACCGCTCCTCGATCTCGGCGCGGGTCAGGCCCTGCCACGAGCCGACGTCGATCTCGCGCAAGGACTCGACCGGGATCGGCTTGAGCCCTCGCGGCGCCGCGACCGCCTCTGCCGTCTCGAGCGCCCGCCGCAGCGGGCTTGAATAGACCGCGGCGAGCTCGTCGGCCCGCAGCGCCTCGCCGAGCTCGAACGCCTGCGCCCGGCCGGTTTCGTTCAGGGGCCGATCAGCGTGCCCCTGGAAGCGGCCCTCGCGGTTCCAGTCGGTCTCGCCGTGGCGGGCCAGCAGGATCGTCGTCACGGCAGCACTAGACTAATCGCCCTTGGACCTGGGCCTCGGAGACCGGGTGTGCCTGATCACCGGCTCGACCGGCGGCATCGGCCTCGCGACCGCGCGGCTGCTCGTCGAGGAGGGCGCGCAGGTAGTCACCTGTGGGCGCAGTGGCGCGCCCGGCGTGGGGGAGGCGCTCCACGTGACCGCGGACCTCTCGAAGCCGGGCGAGCCGGAGCGCGTAGTCGCCGAGGCCGGCGAGCTGGACGTGCTCGTGAACAACGTCGGCTACGCGGAGCAGCGCGACTTCCTGACGCTGGCGGACGAGCGGTGGGACGAAGCCTGGCAGCTGAACGTGATGAGCTACGTGCGCGCGATCCGGGCCGCGGTGCCGGTGATGCGCGGACGCGGAGGCGTGATCGTCAACGTCTCGTCGACGGCGGGCAAGCGCCCGTCCACCGGGATGCCCGAGTACTCGGTGACGAAGGCCGCCGTCCTGTCCCTCTCGCGCCTGGTCGCGGATCTCTATGCCGGCGACGGGATCCGCTGCAACGCGGTCGCGCCCGGGCCGACCGCGACCGAGGCGTGGCTCGGCAAGGGCGGGCTCGCCGACCAGCAGGCCGCGCGCAGCGGCAAGAGCCGCGACGAGGTGCTCGAAGCGGTCGGCAAGGGCCGGCCGCTGGGCCGCTTGGCCGAGCCGCAGGAGATCGCCGCGGTGGTCGCCTTTCTCTGCTCGGACCGGGCCTCGTACGTGACGGGCGCGGCCTGGAGCGCGGACGGCGGAACCGTCCCGATCATCATCTAGTCTGGCCAGATGCCTGAGCTCGCGGGAAGGACGGCCGACGCCTTCGAGGCGGGCGTTCGCGGGCACGAGGAGCGCTGGCTCTCGCCGCTCGCGGTGCGGTCGTACGAGACGCGCGGGCGGCGCGGGCGCGAGGACGAACCGTGCTTGCTGCGGACGCCGTTCCAGCGCGACCGCGACCGGATCGTCCACGCCAAGGCCTTCCGCCGGCTGATGCACAAGACGCAGGTCTTCGTCGACCCGGCCGGCGACCATTACCGCACGCGGCTGACCCACACGCTCGAGACGACCGGCATCTCGCGCGGGGTCGCCCGGGCGCTGCGGCTGAACGAGGACCTCGTCGAGTCGATCGGGCTCGGCCACGACCTCGGTCACACGCCTTTCGGCCATGCGGGCGAGGAAGCGCTCGACGAGCTGCTGCGAGAGCGCTTCGACCGTCGCTTCCGCCACAACGAGCACTCTCTCCGCGTCGTCGACGTGCTGGAGCGCGACGGCCGCGGGCTCAACCTCACGGAAGAGGTCAGGGACGGGATCCTCAACCACACCGGGCCGAACGAGCCTGACACGCTCGAGGGCAAGATCGTTCGGCTCGTCGATCGGGTCGCGTACATCAACCACGACATCGACGACGCGGTGCGAGCGGGTGTGCTCGACCCGGCGGAGCTCCCGCACGCCGAGCTCGAGCTGCTCGGGCCGACGGGGTCGCGGCGGATCGACGCGCTCGTCCACGACCTCGTCGAGACCTCTGCGCGTGAAGGCGACATCCGTCAGAGCGAGGAGGTCGGCGCGGCGATGCTCTCCCTGCGCTCGTTCATGTTCGAGCGCGTCTACCTCAGCGAGGCTGCCGGCTCCGAGCACGCGCACGCGCGCGCGACCGTGCACCGGATCTTCGACCACCTGCTCGAGCGCGGCGACGACCTCCAGGACGTGATCGACTACGTGGCCGGGATGACCGACCGCTTTGCGCTCACCTACGCCGAGAGCATCTGATGGCGTTGATCCGCGAGGCATCGGTGCGCGAGACGGTCGACGCCGCCGACATGGTCGAGGTCGTCACCGCCCGCACCCAGCTGCGTCGCTCGGGCGCGCGCTGGACGGGCCTCTGTCCCTTCCACGACGAGAAGACGCCGAGCTTTTCGGTCAACCCGGCCGACAAGCTCTACTACTGCTTCGGCTGCGGCGTGGGCGGCGACATCATCAAGTTCGTCCGCGAGACCGAGCAGCTCGACTTCGCGCAGGCGGTCGAGTGGCTGGCGGAGCGCTACCGCGTGACGCTCGAGTACGAGGAGTCGTCGCCGGAGCAGGACGCGGCGCGCGGCCGGCGTGAGCGGCTGATCTCGCTGCTCGAGCAGGCGACGAGCTTCTACGAGCGGTATCTCTGGGAGTCGCCGCGGGGCGAGGCTGCACGAGAGTATTTGCGGGGCCGCGGGCTCGGCGAGGAGGTCTGCCGCGGGTACCGACTCGGGCTCGCGCCCGGCGGCGCGACCCTGGCGCGCGGCGCTCGCGAGAAGGGGTTCACTGCGCAGGAGCTCTCCGCGGCCGGTCTCGTCAACCGCCGCGGCAACGATTACTTCAACGGCCGTCTCCTCTTCCCGCTCGCCGACGCGCGTGGGCGCGTGCGCGGATTCCAGGCGAGGAAGCTGCGCGAGGACGACCCGCTCCAGGCGAAGTACGTGAACTCGCCGGAGGGCGAGCTCTTCCGCAAGCGCGACCTGTTGTACGGGCTCGACCGAGCGAGGGCGGCGATCGCCAAGCAGGAGCGCGCGGTCGTGGTCGAGGGCAACACCGACGTGCTGGCGCTACACCAGGCGGGGCTCGAGCCGGTCGTCGCCTCGATGGGCACGGCGCTCACCGACCGGCAGCTGAAGGAGCTCTCGCGCCTGACGCACAAGGCGTGGCTGTGCTTCGACGGCGACGCGGCTGGCGAGGCGGCGACGCTGCGCGGGATGGAGCTCGCGGCGGCGCAGGGTTTCGACGTGCGCGTCGTGACGCTGCCGCCCGGCCGCGACCCGGCAGACCTCGCGGACGAGTTCGACGAGCTGCTCGGCCGGGCCGAGAGCTTCGTCTCCTACCGCGTCCGCCTCGAGATCGACCGCGCGCCCGACCGGCAGGAGGGCTTCGTGCGTGTGCGCGACGTGCTCTCGCGCTTCGAGGACTCGCCCGAGCGGCAGGACGCGGTGCGACTCGCCGCCGACCGGCTCGACCTGCCGAAGGAGACGCAGGCCGGCTTTGCACCGGGGCGCGGCCGCCGCGCAACGGGCGAGATCTCGCCGAGGCTACTGGAGAAGGGCTCGCGGCTCGAGCGCGACGCCCTGGCAGGGATCGCGGCACATCCCGAGTTGCGCGAGTTGCTGGAGGAGCTGGCGCCCGAGCATTTCGACTTCGAGCTCCACCGGCGCGCGCGAGCGCACATCCTCGACCCGGGCGAGCCTGACGAGGAGCTCGTGCCGCTCCTGGCCGAGCTGGACGCGCGCGGCGCGACCGAGGGCATCGACGAGGAGACGGCGAAGGAGCTGCTGCTGCGCCTGCGCGAGCGCCAGCTGCGCCGCGAGCTCGAGACCGCCGAGCCCGAGCGCACGAAGGAGCTGCAAGAGCAGCTCGAGAAAGTCCGCGCGACGGCAGCCAGTCTCAGTTAGGCGCCGCTACAATCGCGCGGCTGAGTAGCCGTTCCCCGGTAGCTCAATTGGCAGAGCATCCGGCTGTTAACCGGAGGGTTGTTGGTTCGA
>JAWVDY010000281.1:0-6972 GCA_033856995.1 Gaiellaceae bacterium | reverse complement strand
GAGCGCCTCCGCCGACGAGCGCACGACGGACGGGATGTACCCCGACGGATCGAGCACCGAGTCCCACTCGCGGCCGCGCAGCACGCCGAGGTCGGCCGTCCGGTCGCCGCGCACCTTCTCGGCCTCGGGGAAGAGCTCCGGGTTCGTCTCGCCGCGGTTGAAGAGCGTGACCTCGTGCCCGCGCGCGAGCGCGGCTTCGACGGCCGCGCGCCCGAGGAACTTCGTCCCGCCGAGAACGAGCAGCCTCACAGCGCCGCGAGCTCGGCGAGCAGCCGGTCGACCTCCTCGACGGTGTTGTAGTGGAGGAATCCGGCTCGGACGGCACCGTCGGGGAGGCCGAGGCGCTCCATCACCTCCACGGCGTAGTAGTTCCCCTGCCACACGGCGAGACCGCGCTCGCCGAGCCGGGTCGCCGCCTCGCGCGGCGAGAGGCCCTCGACGTTGAAGCAGAACGTCGGCACGCGGCCCTCCGTCGTCGGCAGGCCGTAGAGCGTGCAGCTCTCGGGCAGGCCCGCGAGGAAGCGCTCGGCGAGCTCACGCTCGTGCGCCACGATCGCGTCGTAGCCGACCGACTCGATGTAGCGAACGGCCGCGACGAAGCCGGCCAGCAGCTCATGCGGCAGCGTGCCGGTCTCGAAGCGGTGGCCCAGCGGCGTGTCCGAGGCCGGTCGCACCTTGTACGGCCGCCAGCGCTCGAGCAGCTCGGTGCGCGCGTAGGCGATGCCGAGATGCGGCCCGAAGAACTTGTACGGCGAGCAGAGCAGGACGTCCACGCCCGCGGCGACGACGTCGATCGGCCCGTGCGGCGCGAAGTGCACGGCGTCGACCCACGCGAGCGCGCCGGCCTCGTGCGCGAGCTCGGCTACCCGCTCCACCTCCGTGAGCGTGCCCACGGCGTTCGAGGCCCACGGGTACGCGACCACGCGCGTCTTGTCCGAGAGCTGCGCCGCGAGGTCGTCGAGGTCGAGCGTCGTGTCGTCCTTGATCGCGGCGACGCGGACGCGCAGGTCAAGATCGCGCGCCAGCTCGAGCCACGGCGAGACGTTGCCGTCGTGATCGAGCTGCGTGACGACGATCTCGTCGCCGGCCTCGAGCTCGCGGCCTACCGTCCGTGAGAGCGCGAAGTTGAGCGTCGTCATGTTGGCGCCGAAGACGACCTGCTCGGGCGCGCAGCCCAGGAACTCGCCGCCCGCGCGCCGGGACTCCTCGACGAGCACCTCGGTCTGGCGGCTCGTCTCGTACGGGCCGCTGACGTTCGCGTTCGATGTCCGCAGGTAGGTCGCGATCGCCTCGATCACCTCGTCCGGCACCTGCGAGCCGCCCGGGCCGTCGAAGAAGACGAGGTCGTCGCGCGCGAGCGCCGAGAAGCGCGCCCGCACAGCCGCCACGTCGAAGGTCACGGCGCTCATCCGAATGCACGCTATCCGATGCGCCTCGTTGTCACGTACCTGCTTTGGTGGCACACTGCACGCCGACCGGGGTTCGAACGAGGGAGACCGATGGAAGCCGCCACAGTCCCAGCCGCGGACGTTGCCGACCGCGCACCGAGCGCCGTCGTCGCCGCACGCGACATCACCCGCCGCTACGGCGAGGGCGACACCGCCGTCGACGCGCTGAGCGGAGTCTCGCTCGAGGTGCAGCAGGGCAAGCTGACCGCGGTCATGGGCCCGTCCGGGTCCGGCAAGTCGACGCTGATGCACATCCTTGCGGCGCTCGACCGGCCGACGTCCGGCGACGTGTGGATCGCCGGCACGAAGCTCGGGCAGCTCAAGGACAACGAGATCACGAAGCTCCGTCGGGAGCACATCGGCATCGTCTTCCAGTTCTTCAATCTGCTTCCGATGCTGACCGCGGAAGAGAACGTCGTCCTGCCGCTCACGATCGCGGGCGAGAAGCCCGAGCGCGAGTGGCGCGAGGAGCTGCTGAAGCGGGTCGGCCTCGACGACCGCCGCGGCCACCGGCCCGCCGAGCTCTCCGGCGGGCAGCAGCAGCGCGTCGCGATCGCCCGCGCGCTCATCTCGCGGCCGACCGTGGTCTTCGCCGACGAGCCGACCGGCAACCTCGACTCCAAGACGGGCGGTGAGATCCTCGAGCTGCTGCGCACCTCGGTCGAGTCGCTCGGGCAGACGACGGTGATGGTCACGCACGACCCGTACGCGGCGGCGATCGCCGACCGGATCCTGTTCCTCGCCGACGGCGTGATCGTCCGCGACATGCCTCGCGCCGAGGCCAGCGCGGTGATCGCCTCGATGGACGAGCTCAGCCAGAGCTGATGCTGACCGTTGCGCTGAAAGGCCTGGCGGGCCGCAAGGTCCGGGCCCTGCTGACCGCGATCGCGATCGTCCTCGGCGTCGCGATGATCAGCGGCACGTACATCCTCACCGACACGATCAACAACGGCTTCAACACGATCGTCGTCAACTCGTACAAGAACGCGGACGTGATCGTGACTGGCCACGCCGCCTTCAAGAACTCGAACGGGAACGGCGTCGAGACGCCCACGTTCCCGGTTTCCGTGCTCGCGAAGGTGAAGGCCCTTCCCGATGTCGCTGCGGCGGTGGGCTCGGTCACGAGCGACAGCGTCAAGCTGATCGGCAAGGACGGCAAGGTGATCGACACGGGCGGCGCGCCGTCGCTCGGCTTCTCGATCGATCCGCGCGAGCAGCAGTTCAACCCGACCAAGCTGACCGAGGGCTCCTGGCCGAGCGGCGGGAACGAGGTCGTGATCGACAAGGCGACGGCGTCCGGAAAGGGCTTCCACGTCGGCGACAGGATCAGGCTCCAGGCCGTCGGCCCGCAGCGGTCGTTCAGGATCTCCGGGATCGCCGAGCTGAGCGGCGTGGGCTCGATCGGCGGCGCCACGTTCGCGATCTTCGACATCCCGACCGCGCAGCGCATCTTCGACAAGGCCGGCCAGCTCGATGTGATCCGCATCCAGTCGAAGGCCGGCGTGAGCAACTCGAAGCTCGTCTCGGAGATCAAGCCGCTGCTTCCGTCGACGGCGACGGTCCGCGACACGAAGGCCCAGGTCACGGAGGACAAGAAGGACCTGAGCTTCGTGTCGTTCTTCAAGTACGTCCTGCTCGCGTTCGCCGGGATCGCCCTCTTCGTCGGCGCCTTCGTGATCGCGAACACGCTCTCGATCACGATCGCGCAGCGGATGCGCGAGTTCGCGACGCTGCGCACGCTGGGCGCGTCCCGCCGCCAGGTGCTCTGGTCCGTCGTCGTCGAGGCGTTCGTGATCGGCGTCCTCGGGTCGATCGCCGGCCTGTTCCTGGGCCTCGGCCTGGCCAAGGTGCTGAACAAGCTCTTCGTCATCTTCGGGATCGACCTGCCGCAGGGGCAGACGGTCTTTGCGACGCGGACGGTGATCGTCTCGCTGCTCGTGGGCACGATCGTCACGCTCGTCGCCAGCGTTCGTCCCGCGCGCCGCGCGACCCGCGTCCCGCCGATCGCCGCGGTGCGCGAGGGGTCGGTGCTACCGGTCTCGCGCTTCGCGAAGTGGGGGCCTGTCACCGCGCTTGCGATCCTCCTCGCGGCGATCGCCCTCGTCGCGCTCGGCTCCCTCGGGACAGGCCTCGGCACCGGCCTCCGCCTGCTGACGATCGGCATCGGTGTGCTGCTGCTCTTCTTCGGCGTCTCGATGAACGCCGCGCGGGTCGTCCGCCCGCTCGCCGCCGCCCTCGGCGCACCGGCCCGCGCGCTCGGCGGCGCGCCCGGGATCCTCGCGCGCGACAACGCGACCCGGAACCCCGCGCGAACGGCCTCGACGGCCTCGGCGCTGATGATCGGCCTTGCGCTCGTCACCTTCGTGGCGATCTTCGGGGCTGGCCTCTTCAAGTCGTTCGAGGGCGCGGTCAACCAGCTCTTCGTCGCCGACTACGCGGTGACGGCGACCAACACGTTCACGCCGATCGACGTCGCGGCGGGCAAGTCGCTGCTCGGCAAACCTGGCGTGAGCGACGTGACGCCGATCCGCGCCGGGTCGGCCCACTTCCTCGGCAGCGACCACGACCTCACCGCCGTGGCGCCGAACATGGCGGCCGGGATCCGTGTCGACTGGAAGACCGGCGGTCCCTCGGTCCCCGGGCGCCTGAAGGGCGACGGCTTCTTCACCGACACCGACTACGCGAAGAACAAGCACCTGCACGTCGGCTCGCTCGTGAGCCTCGAGTTCCCGAGCGGCAAGCGCATCGACGTCCGGCTGCTCGGGACGTACAAGAAACCCAACGGCGGCTCGCCCTTCGGCGACGCGACGATCTCGACGACCCTCTTCGACAAGTACGTCCCCAGGCCGCGCGACGAGATGGTCCTGATCAACACGCCCGGGGGTGTCAGCGACGCGAACACCCAGACGCTGAACCACGACGTCGCGGGCTTCGCCGACGCGAAGGTGCAGACGCGCGACGAGTTCAAGGCGAACTTCATCAAGCCGATCAAGAAGATCCTCAACCTGCTCTACGCGCTGCTGGCGCTCTCGGTGATCGTCAGCCTCGTCGGGATCATCAACACGCTCGTGCTGACGGTCTACGAGCGGACGCGTGAGCTCGGGATGCTGCGAGCCGTCGGCATGACGAGGCGGCAGGTGCGGATGATGATCCGCTACGAGAGCATCGTCACCGCGCTGATGGGCGCGGCTCTCGGAATCGTCGTCGGCGTCTTCCTGGCGGCGCTCGTCACGCACGCCCTT
Organism: Gaiellaceae bacterium; assembly: GCA_033856995.1. Classification (GTDB taxonomy): domain Bacteria; phylum Actinomycetota; class Thermoleophilia; order Gaiellales; family Gaiellaceae; genus AC-32. Next base: position 2,282 of record JAWVDY010000281.1, on the reverse strand, counting down.
TCCAGCCAGGGCATCGTCTTCGCGATCCCGTGGATGCAGCTCGTGTACTTCGTCATCGCCGCGATCTTCGTCGGCATCCTCGCGGCGGTCATTCCCGCTCGCCATGCCGCTCGGCTGAACGTCCTGCGGGCCCTCCAGTACGAGTGATCGACTACGTCCGGGGGCCTGCATAGGCTGCGGCCGTGCGCCGCTTGCGACCGCTGACCGAGGAGGAGTGCTACCTCCGCTGCTACGGGGTCGACGAGGCGACCGTGCACGTTGTACGGCTCGAGCCGCGGCGGGCCGTTCGCGGGCTCGGGCGGATCACGGGTGAGGAGCTCCGGCGCCTGTTCGAGGTGCGGCTGGACGGCCGCGAGGCGGAGCTGGCTGCGTGAGGACGTGCCCGCGTTGGGGCAAGACGCGTCGCGCGTGGGTCGGCGTTCGCCGCCTGCCGAGGCCGCTCGGCCATGAGCGGCCCTGCTCGCCGAGGCGCCGCTCCGCGGCTCGCTGCAAGTAGCGCTGTCCCGGACGTCCTCGGGCCCGGCCTTGCGGTCGTCTTCTGCGGGATCAACCCGGGCTTCGTCTCCGACGCGGCGAAGGCGCACTTCGCCAACCCGCGGAACGATTTCTGGCGGCTCCTGCACGCGGCCGGGCTCACGTCACGGCTCTACGAGCCGGCCGAGCGGTTCGCGCTGGTGAAGGAGGGCATCGGACTCACGAACGCGGCGCCGAGGACGACGCGCGGCTCGGGCGACCTGCGCCGTGCCGATTTCGCCGGGGCTGCGGAGCGGCTCGAGCGGCTCGCCGCGGAGCTGCGGCCAGGCTCGATCGCCTTCGTCGGCAAGGAGGCATACCGCGGCGCGTTCAACGAGCGGCCGGAGCTCGGCCCGCAGGAGCGGCAACTGGCCGAGACGCGGCTCTTCGTCCTGCCGTCCACGTCTCCGGCCAACGCGGCCGTACCGTGGGACGAGCGCCTGCGTTGGTTCCGCGCGCTGGCGCGCGAGGTCGCCTCCTGCTCGAGCCCCTGGCGCGCGAGCTAGTCGCCTACCCCGATCGCAGTCAAGAGCACGAGCGCAACCGTCGTGACTGCGAGCAGCCCGTGAAGCGCGACGATCGGTACCGGGAAGTGCTGTTCCGCTGGAGTGCCGGGGTCGACGACCTCACGTACGGCTCCGCGCTGGCGCCGCTGCATCCAGATGGCGAACATCCCAAAGCCGAGCGCGGCAACGACCGCGAGCAGCGCGAGTGCGACCCACGCGAGCGTGTCACTGTCGCTCGCGATGTAGACGATCCAGAGCACGAGCCCGGTTGCCGCCAGCAGGAAGTGGCCGAGGATCAGTGGCGGTCGGATCCGGGTTCCCGGCTGCCGTCCCTGCCGCATGCCGCCCCGCGCCAACCAGATCGCCAGCATCACGAAGCCGCCTCCCGCAGTCGCGACCCACGCGATCAGCGCAGCCCATTTCATCCCTCGTCCTCCTTTCGGATTACGGATCGGACTACGAGCTAACCGCGCCAGCGGTTTGTGATTGGAGTCCTGCGGTCGCGGCCGAACGCTTTTGGCGTCAGTCGCACTCCGGGCGGAGCCTGGCGGCGCTTGTACTCGGCGCGGTCGATCAGCGCCAGCGCCCGCTCGACGACGTCGGGGTCGAAGCCGTCGTGCGAGAGCTCCTCGCGTGACCGGTCCTGCTCGACGTAGGCCTCGAGCACGCGGTCGAGCGCTGGGTACGGCGGCAGCGAGTCCTCGTCGAGCTGGTCGTCGCGCAGCTCCGCGCTCGGGGCGCGCACGATGATCGACGCCGGAATCAGCTCTCTGTCGGCACGGTCGTTCAGGTGCCGCGCGAGCCGGAAGACGTCGGTCTTGAAGACGTCCTTGAGGAGCGCGAAGCCGCCCGCCATGTCGCCGTAGAGCGTCGCGTAGCCGACCGAGAGCTCCGACTTGTTCCCGGTCGCGACGACGAGCCAGCCGAACTTGTTCGAGAGGGCCATCAGCAGCACGCCGCGGATCCGCGCCTGCAGATTCTCCTCGGTGAGGTCGGGCTCGCGGCCGGCGAAGCTCTCCCCGAGCGCCGCCTCGAAGGAGCCGGCGATCTCGGCGATCGGGAGCTCGCGAAAGTCCGTGCCGAGCGACTCGGCGAGCGCCCGCGCGTCCCCCTGCGTCGCGTCGGACGAGTAGCGCGACGGCATCGAGACGCAGTGCACGCGCTCCGGCCCGAGCGCCTCGGCGGCGAGCGCGGCCGTCAGCGCCGAGTCGATCCCGCCCGAGACGCCGATCACGACGTCGCCGAAGCCGTTCTTGCGCACGT
>JAWVDY010000280.1:0-3375 GCA_033856995.1 Gaiellaceae bacterium | reverse complement strand
GAGCTGGCTGGCCATGCTGTTGAACTCGTCGCCGAGCGCCGCGAACTCGTCGCGCCCGACGACCGGCACCCGCGTCCCGAACTCGCCGGCTCCGAACCGGCGGGCCGCCTCGAGGAAGCTGACGAGCCGTCGCTGAAGCGACCGGGACACGAGGAGGGCGAAGGCCAGCGCCAGGGCCAGAAAGCCCCCGAGGACGGTTCCGACGAGCAGTCGACTCTGATCAATCGTCGCCCCGACGTCGCTCTGGAGCAGCAGCTCGACCTGCACCGGCCGGTCATCGAAGCTGAGCGGGCCGAACGCCGCGACCCGGTACGGGCTCCCGTCGATCGTCACGTCGCGCCCCTGGACGAGCTCGCCGGCCCGGCCCGTAAGGGCCTGGGCCAGTCTGGCCCCGCCCGCCGGCTGCCCGGACTTGTCGCTCGCCGCCAGGATCGTCGATCCGCTGGTGACGGCCAGATCGACTCCGGTCACGCGGCTCGCGTTCCGGGCATAGGCGCCGGGCGTCCGCAGCGACAGCTCGAGCGTGCCGAGGAACCGGTGGGTCGGCGTCTCTATCGGCCGGCGGTTCGGGGCGACGGCGTTCGGGTCGCCGGCGTCGATCACCGCCTTCCCGTTCTTGAAGACCGCGAGGCGGACGATGTGATCCTGCATTACGAGAAACTGCGCTTGCCGCTGGGCGAGACGGCGATCACGCTGGACGAGGGCCGGGATGAGCACCGGGTCGCCGACGATCCGCTGTACGGCCGCCCGCGTCCGGGGTCCGTTCTCGTCGGCCTGGTAGAGCCCGATCGCCGCGCTCTGCGACGCGCCGAGGCTCGAGCTCGTCCGGTTGTTGACGCTGTCGGCGATCAGCAGGTAAAGGATCACGGCGACCGCGAGCATCGGCACGATGACGATGACGACGAAGAAGAGCGTCAGGCGGTTGCGAAAGCTCATTTTGGCCTTCCGAAGGAGACTACTGCCGCGTAGGCACGCCTCGCCCTCGCCCCCGGCAATCGTACGGCCACGGGCCTGACGGTCCGCCGAGCGCCCGGCCGGTCTAGACTGAAGGCGCGGGCCGCTCGACCGGCCCGCCCGCGGGGCTATAGCTCAGCTGGGAGAGCGCCTGGATCGCACCCAGGAGGTCGCCGGTTCGAGCCCGGCTAGCTCCATCGACAAAAGCCCCGCACCTGCGGGGTTTTTGTTTGGTCGCGAACCTTCACCGGGCGAGCTGATCGTAGCCTCCGTCTCATTTGTGCCCATTTGTGCCCATTCGCGCCCGATGACGGCAGACTCGGACGGCCACGGCGCGAAGCGAGTCGAGCGGCTTCATTGATCGTCCCGGGCTGTTCGCCATCGACGGCGGCGACCCTCGACGTGAGTGAGACGACACTGCACCAGCGACCGCCGACCAAGCGGCGAAAGCGCCCGCTCCCCAATGGCCGAGCAAGGAGCGCCGAACGCAAGCCTCGCCACTCTTGGGTGTCGTCCGGGAGCGCTGCGTCGAGGTCGGAAACGCCTGCTCACCGCGACAGAGCACCGCATGATCTCTCGCGTCCGACGCCGCTGCCAGTTCGTCAAGCGAGCGTCCGCACTGAGAGCTGCACGAAGAACGCTGAAAGGAGCGTAGGTCGCCGTCGGCCCCGGGTCGGCACCACATGAGCAGGGCGCCATCCCAAGTCACGGCGCCCGCGGACATCCGCCGGCCAGGTGGCGCTCTGGATCGCGCGATCGAGCGCGCGTCAGCCGCCGAAACGTCTCCAGTCCGTCATCTTCGCGACGTCATGCCTGATATCCAAGACTTGCCCGTGACCGGCCTCAGTGGGCGCTATACCAGGCGACACTTATTTTCGGTTCGGCGAGACGGCGCGCGTAGCACTTGGAGCGCGCGAGGAGGCGAGCATGAACGCCGCGTCACATCCACCACGCGGAGGCGCTTGAGCAACGGGGGCCGGCGCAGCGCGTAGCTCGCCTCGATCACGGCCCCGTCGAGTCGGGCGCCGTTGTCGAGCAGGGTGGCCGGCGCCAGCGCCTCCTCGATCGCCCGTCCGGCGCGCATGGTGATGCGCGGCAGGTAGCCGAGTGTGCCCGAGGAGAGAGCCACCGGAGGCCGTTACGTCCATCGTGCGTGACATACTAGGCGACGGACCGGATGGCAGCTCAATCGACATTAGCCGGCCGTCTCCGCGGCGCTGCCGAGCGCACCGACCTGGACCAGGCGGACTTCGCCCAGCTACTCGGGACAAACCCAAGAACCGTGGCGCGTTGGCTCGCCGAAGAGACTGAGCCACGCACGGACGCGCGACGACGGCTGCTCGAAGTGCTCGCCGTGCTCGAGCAACTCTCGGTGGTGATGCGCCCCCAGGCCGCGCACGACTGGCTTTTCTCGCCCAACCCGCTGCTCGGACACGACAAGCCAATCGACCTTCTTGCCCGCGGCGAATGGCGCCGAGTCCTGGGGCTGATCGACGCTCTTGAGGAAGGCGTGTTCGTCTGACGAGCATCCCCGAGCTGGTCTCGGCGATCGACCGGCTTCCGCGCGCTCAATGGTCTGGCCCGGCGTGGCGGCACATCAGGCTGGGCCGAGACCCGTCGTCTGGCGCCGGCGCCCGGATCCAGGGCGGACGCTGGAACCCGCCCAACAGCTTCTCAACGATCTATCTCGGCACCGAACGCGCCACCGCGATCGCCGAGTTCGAGCGCCTCGTAGCTCGCCAGTCGCTGGCCGTCGGAGACTTCCTGCCGCGCGCGCTGTATCGCTACGACACGAACCTCGACGGCCTGCTCGATCTGCGCCAGCCCGAAACGCGCGCCGAGCTCGAGATCACGCTTGACGTACTGGCTTCTGACGATCTCTCTGAGTGCCAAGCCATCGGAGAAGCGGCCTTCGTGGCAGGGCGCTGCGGAATTCTCGCTCCCAGCGCCACGCAGTTCGGATCCGTGCTCGCAACGTTTCCCGAACGCCTCCATGGCGACAGCTACGTCATTGCTGGCGACTACGAGCTCTGGGAGGCCGACGTCGACATCCCGACCCACGAGGGGGCCAGCGGACCGTAGCAGCTGGCCCAAAGGACCGCCAACCGCCGACGGCTACCGCTTCGCGCCGCGTCGCGGCCGAAACGACACCGGCCCTCCCCTGTGATCTCTACTCCGTCGAGCTTGACGCGCCCGCCCACCGAGGACGTCCAACTCCATTCGGGACCCACGCGGAAGTCCCAGCGCCGACTCCAGACGATACGGCAACGCGCGCGCGCCACCTGCATGTTCGCTAGCTGACGTCTCAATCGCGTCGGCGGTTCGACTGGCCCACGTCAAGACATGGGCTCGTCTACAACGGCCGGTCGTGCCCGCGCGCGCTGACTAGTTCCACCCCAACGACTGTCCCGCGCTGCACGA
>JAWVDY010000279.1:0-2839 GCA_033856995.1 Gaiellaceae bacterium | reverse complement strand
GACGGCAACCATCACGGTACGGATCGAGGGAGAGGCGCTCGTCTTCGAGATCGCCGACGACGGCTGCGGATTTGCACACAGCGGCCGGCTGGAAGGCGGCCTGCGCCGAATCAGCGACCGCGTCGAGGCTCTTGGAGGGCGGTTCGCGGTCGAGTCGAGGTCCGGCCACGGCACTCGCGTCTCGGGAAGCCTCCCGCTGGCGCAGACACCATGATCGCCCGAATCCTTAGCCGCTCTCCGCCAGGTAGAGGATCACCGCCTTGACCCGCTTGTGAACGGCGGGCTCCCAGGCCAGCCCGAGCTTGAGGAAGATCGAGTGAATGACCTTCTCGACGGAACGCTCCGTGAGCACGAGTGCCTCCGCGATTCCCGCGTTCTTCTTCCCCTCCGCCATTTCTCGCAGCACGTCGCGTTCCCGGGGCGTCAGTTGGCTGAGCGGCGACTCCTCGCCCCGCGCCTTAGCTGCCACCAGCGCTTCGACCACCTTCGGATCGATCACCGACCCGCCCTCTGCGACCGCCCGGATTGCGGCGACGAGTTGCTCGATGTCCTCCACGCGTTCCTTCAGCAGATATGCCCGGCCGGCGGTGCCGCCCTCGAGGAGCGCGAGCGCGTAGCTCGGCTGCGAGTACGTGCTGAGCACGACCACGCCGAGCTCCGGTTTCGTTTCACGAAGCGAAAGGGCCGCCTGGATCCCCTCGTCGGTGCCCCCGGGCGGCATGCGAATGTCGGTCACGACGACGTCCGGACTTTCCGCCTCGACGGCGGCGAGCAGGGCCTCGAGGTCACCGCAGGCGGCTACGACCTCCATGTCCGGTTGAGCATCGAGCAGCCGTCGGATACCTTCGCGGACAAGGTAGTGATCTTCCGCCAGAACGAGGCGGATGGGCACGACGACAAGCATATGACGGCACCGCCTTCCTGGCCATGACCGGAGCCCTCGGGCAGCTCGTCCTGATCGTCGACGACAACGAGCAGAACGCGAAGCTTGCACGCGACGTGCTTCGCTCAGCCGGGTTCCGGACGATCGAAGCGGGCAGCGGCGCCGAAGCCCTGGCCGTTGCGACGCGAGCTCGGCCAGACGTGATCCTGATGGACCTCCGTCTCCCCGACATGGACGGTACCGATGTCGCACGGCGTCTCAAGGACGATCCACGCACCACGCGCATCCCTGTCCTCGCGGTGACATCGCTGGTTCTGCCGGAGGACGGTGATTGGCTTCGCGCCTCCGGATTCGCCGGCTACCTCGAGAAGCCGATCAACGTGCGTGAGTTCCCGGACGAGGTTCGCCGACACTCGCACCGAACCGGGGACGTGTGAGGAGGCTGGCCTCCCCTTCGAACGGGGGGAGGCACGCTGGTCGACCTCGGAGCACGGTGAGACAATCGGCCGCAGAAAGAGGGGCTCTCTAGGCAAGACGGAGAGACCGTGAGACCATCCACACGGAATCGCCAGAAGAGCGAAGGGCGGCATGCCGCCTGGAGATCGATGGCGCCAAAACCGGGAGGGCTGCGGCATGAAGAAACTTCTCATCGCAGTGATGCTCATCGCCTTGGGCGTCCTGTCGGCGGGCTACGGCGCCTGGGGCAAGGACTCCAGCGTCAGCAACCAGAGGCTCGCCAATCTGTACAAGATCGACCAGATCGAGAAGACCTGGCACAAAGCGGCGTCGAAGAAGAACCTCGATCTGATGATGTCTCTCTGGGCGCCGAGGGCGACGGCGACGATCGGCGGCAAGACCTACACCGGCAAGCGGGCGATTCGAGGCCTGTTTGCCAAGTCCGGGCCATTCCAGCCTCAGAACCATTGGGAGTCGGATACCCCCGCCTACAAGCTCCGAGCGACCGTGAACGCAGACAAGGGAACCCTCTATTTCGAGTGCCACTACATCGACGTCGACACCGGCAAAGTCGCGACTGCGGTGGGTGCGGACCAGGAAGTCCGGAAGATCAACGGGAAGTGGCTCATCATCAACCTGACCGCCGCAACCGTGACGCTGAAGCCCTGAGCGCTTGACCGAAGCTGTCGCAGCACCCGCGCGAGCAGCCGACGCCGGCAAGCGGCGGTTGCTCAGCCGCGCCGACAACCCGCTCGTTCGCGCGGTCGGGCGCCTTCCCGTGAGGGTTCGGACCAAGCTGCTCGTCGCCTTCTTCTCCATTGCCGCGCTGCTCGTCCTCGTCGCGTTGCTCGGTCTTCGGGTCCTCGGCCAGTCGAACCTGCGCGCGGAGCGCCTCGGCGCCCTCCAGATCCGCGTCGCCGGATACCAGCAGCTCGAGGCGGATGCGGCCGTGCTCCGGCAAGAGCTTGCGATCTGTGCCGGGAACGCGGATTACCAGAAGTGGCTGAACGGAGGACGGCCCTCGGCCGCACCTTCGCCGACCTGTCTCCGCTCGATTCAGCAGCCGGTCGCAAGCGTGCTCGCGCTGCTCGGGACGGCGACCCAGCTCGGGTTCAAGCCCACTCCTGACGAGGCGGGCCCGTTCCGTCAGATCAAAGGGGACTACGGAAAGATCAACGCCCTCGTCGCGAGGATCACTCGTTCCAACGGGCCCTCGAGCCCGCTTCACGCGCGCGCGGAAGAGCTGGCCGTCAACCTCGAGGTTGCCGCGCGCCAACTCGCCGAGACGACGACCGCCCGTACGAAGGCGCTGATCGCCGAGAACCAGCGGTCGTATTCGAGCTCCAGAAATCTGTTCGTGGGGGTCGCGGCGGGGGCCGTCCTGCTCGCCCTGGTACTCGGCCTCCTCCTCTCCTGGTCGCTGATCGGGCCGATCCAGCGAATCGGCGTGCGCCTGTCGGCAATCGCCTCGGGTGACTTCTCACGCCACGTCGAGGTGGC
>JAWVDY010000278.1:0-3704 GCA_033856995.1 Gaiellaceae bacterium | reverse complement strand
GAGCTCAAGCTCGGAACCAGCCACCTGAAGCCCTGCCGTCGCTGAGGCCGCCTCCGAGCAGGCGGCTTCGACGGATCGAAGGCGATGCCCGTAGGCTCTGGTCCGTCGATGCCCTCGCTGCGAAAGCGTCACGCCTTGCATCTGTTTCGCGGGCTCCCCGATCACTACGACCGGGTTGGTGCGGCGATGAGCTTCGGACAGGACCCGCGTTGGCGGCGGGCGCTGATCGAAGCGATCGGGCCGCGCTCCGGGATGCGGATCCTGGACGTCGCCACCGGCACCGGGATGGTCGCCTTCGGTCTGGCCATGCGGGGCGCGGAGGTCGTCGGGATCGACCAAAGCGAGGCGATGCTCGGCGGCGCCCAGGCCCGGTTGGAGCGCACTCCGGAGCTGGACGGACGGCTGTCGTTCATGCTCGGGGAGGCGGAGGCGCTGCCTTTCGCCGACGGCGAGTTCGACGCGCTGTCGTTCACGTATCTGCTGCGCTACGTCGACGACCGGGCGGCGACGATGCGCGAGTTGGCGCGGGTGGTCACCCCGGGCGGACGGATCGGGATGGTCGAGTTCGGAGTGCCCAGCGACCCGAGGCTCCGCATGCTGTGGCGGATCCATACCCGTGCCGGTTTGCCGCTGATCGGCCGCCTTGTGTCGCAGGAGTGGTATGAGGTCGGTCGGTTCCTTGGCCCCAACATCGAGCAGTTCCACGCGGCCGAGCCCGATCTGGCGGAGCTCTGGCGCGGTGCCGGGATCGGCCAGGCAGATCAGCGTGACCTGAGCTTCGGCGCCGGCGTGGTCGTTACGGGGGTCCGGGACGGCGCGGCGCCCCGTTAGATCCGTGCCGGCGCGCCCCGCGTTCTATGCCTTGTCGCCCGGCGGCTGGCGCGACCTGGTGACGATCCTGCATCCGCCCTACACGGCGTGGCACCTCAGCTACGTGGCGATCGGAGCCGCGCTGGCGCCAACGTTCGTGCTGTGGCGCCTAGGCGCAGCGCTCGGCGCGTTCTTTCTCGCGCTTGGGGTCGCGTGCCACGCCCTGGACGAGCTGGCCGGGCGGCCGCTGGACACGCGCTTGTCGCGAACTGCGCTGGTCTGGCTGGCGGCGGTCGGACTGGGAGGCGCGGTCGCGATCGGGATCGTGGGCGCGGTGGTCGTGTCGGCGTGGCTGATCCCGCTTGTGGCGATCGGAGTGTTCCTGGCACTCGCCTACAACCTGGAACTGTTCGGTGGGCGGTTTCACTCCGACGTCTGGTTTGCCGTCGCGTGGGGCGGCTTTCCGGCGTTCACCGGTTGGTTCGTCGAAGCATTGGACGTCCGCGCTGAAGCCGTGCTGGTCGCGCTTGCCTGCTCGCTGTTGAGCGTCGCCCAGCGCCGCCTGTCAGCCCCAGCACGCGAGCTGCGCCGGCGGACGGTCTCGGTGACCGGCCGTCAGACGCTGCGCAACGGACACGTCCTGGAGCTGGACACAGCACGCGTGCTCGGTCCGCTGGAGGGAGCGCTGTCGGCACTGTGGATCGCGATGGTCGTGCTCGCCACGGCGCTGGTCGTGGGCCGGCTCTGACGCGACGACTCGAAACGACCACATCGGCCGGCGCAAAGGGGGTCTCCCCCACGGTTGCGCAGCCGCGACTGCGGGTAGACGACCGCCATGAGCCGTGCGGGTTCATCCGCCCACCAGCCGAGGTAGCGGTCGATGGCCTCCTACTCGGTTAACGAAGCTGGCGTCGCACACGCACGGCGGTTGATCGCCGCCCGCCAGTACGTCCTGCGCAGTCAATGGGGCGAGGTTCAGCCGGCGGCCAGCGCCGAGAACGCGTACCTGGCCAACCACGACTGGGATGCATACGGACGCTGGTTCCTTGGACTCACCGACGGGGCCACCGAGGACACGAAGGCGCGCTACGCGTTCGTGTTCGGGGACTTCCGGCGTATCCATCGCTCCGGGCTGATCGCCTGCCAGTACCGCGCCGCCGAGTGGCGGCATAAGGCGGTCGAGCTCGTCGCACACGAGCTCCTACAGGAGCTCGACGAAGCCACCGCGTAGCTCGAGCGTCAGCGAGCGTCATCGACACCGGGCTCGTCGCGGTGGGGTCGGAGCAGCGGCGGCCGGTGCCGGGGCGCGGTTTCTGACCAGGAGCTCCAATCGCTACGGGGCGCATCTGTCAGCCGGCCGATCACCGCCAGCAGCGGCTCATAGCGAGCGCGCGTGGATCGGAATTCAGACCAGGAGCGAGCGCGATCCTGGCGCAGCGGAATGCCGAGATCACCGAGCTCGTCGCAGGCCTGGTCAAAGCGTTGTTTAGGAAGCTCGATCTCGGCGTCGGGTTCTGGAGGTTGATGCGGAATCCCCAGAAAGTCCGCGATGGTCGCGAGCGAGTGAACCCCGGCGTGCAGGCACAGCTCGCTGCGGGACTGGCGGGGAACATCACAGACGGTCGTGAACAGCGCGGCCCCGTCGAGCACGGCCTCGGTCGCGAGCACCCAATGGTTCTGCGGATGCGGGGAGCGGAAAAAGGCGAGTTGCGGAAACGTCGTATGTGATTCGCCGAGGTCGATGAACCAGTCCTCCCATCGGTCCCACACTTCCTCAAGTTCCTCAAAGCGTCCCAATCGCCAGGTGCTTGACAGCAGCGTCGGGCCGGTCGGAGGCGCGCCGACGCGCACGACGAGTTTCGTGATCAGGGCTTCGCGGCGAGAGAACGCGGCGTAGACGGTCGGGATGTAGGCGATCACCAACGCCAGCAGTGTCAGCCCAACGCCCGCGGCGGCAAATGACAACAGCTGCCGCGCCAGCCCATGGGGCGCGTCGAAGCCGAGCGTGAGCATCGACGAGCCCGACTGCTCGAGCGCGAGCCCAACGCTGTCGCCGTCGATCGCCGACCCCGACAGCGACCAGAACATCACCGCGAACAGCAACCAGATCAGCGCTGCCCACACCAACAGCTGAGCGAACAGGCCAAATGGGGCCTGCAGGGCGAAGACGCGGGCCCGCGTGGCGTAATCCGACCGCCCGGTCAACCGCAACCGCAATCGCAACAGCGCCCGGACGAGCAAAAAAGAGACGCGGGCGAGCCGCGCGGGAACGCCGCGCGGAAGCACCACCGTGCGGAGGACGGATCCCAGCACCGCGGCGACTCCGGCCACCGCGAGCAGTCCGACGACGATCTGCACCCAGATCATCGCCGGCGCACCCCACCGACGCGGCGCGGCGACCGCCGGACCACGTCGCCTCGCCGTCGCAGACTCACGACCGAGATCATCACAGCACCCTCGGCCGCCCCGAGCGTATCCGTGGCTAATCGCAACGAAGTGACAGCCTCCGCGGTCGTTATTGTGCGGAGGCATGGTCGATGACGCCTCGACGGAGGAACTGAAGCACCAGCAAGCGGTCAAGGAACATGTCGAGCGGGAGGGCGCAGCCGAGGCCGTCAACGACGCCGATGGGGCGGCTCATCAGCGACGCGCCGACAAGGCTGCCTATCTGCAGGAGAAGCTCGCCGAGCGCGAGCGAACCGAGGAAGAGACGCCCGACGATCATCCATAGGCGGTCGCCGCCATCCGAACCCGCACGCCCTGACCGGGGAGTGACGAGGCGTCGTCCCGACGCTGGCGGCCGGTGCTAACACTGCTGCTCGTCGCGGGGTCGCTCGGGATGGACAACTTCGCTGGCGCGATCGCAGTCGGGCTCTCAGGGGTCGACCGATCAC
>JAWVDY010000277.1:0-10333 GCA_033856995.1 Gaiellaceae bacterium | reverse complement strand
AAGCGGACGGTGACGACGCCGCCGGACTCGATCCGCGTCACGACGCCCTCGCCGAGCGTGCCGTGGCGCACGGAGTCGCCGGTCGAGAGATCCGGCTGGTCGGAGCGCGGCGCGACGTCCGAGCCGGCGGGGCGGTTGTAGGCGCTCCACGAGCTCGGCCGCAGCCGCTCGCGCTCGATCTCGCGCTCGGGCAGCTCGTCCAGGAAGCGCGACGGCAGGTTGTGCGTCGTCCGCCCCCACAGCAGGCGCGACGACGCGTGCGTCAGCATCAGCCGCTCCTTCGCCCGCGTCATCCCTACGTACGCGAGCCGCCGCTCCTCTTCGAGCCCTTGCTCTTCGATCGAGCGTGCGTGCGGGAAGATCCCTTCCTCCATCCCGATCATGAAGACGGCGCGGAACTCGAGCCCTTTTGCGTTGTGCAGCGTCATCAGCGTGACGAGGCTCTGCTCGCCGCGAATCGCATCCTGGTCGGAGTAGAGCGAGATCTCCTGCAGGAAGCCCGACAGCGACGGCTCCGGCGAGGTCTGCTGGTACTCCTGCGCGACGCCGACGAGCTCCTGGAGGTTCTCCATCCGTCCCTGCGCCTCGATCGTGCGCTCGGCGCGCAGCGCGTCCAGGTAGCCGCTGCGCTCGAGCACGCGCTCGATCACTTCGGGCACGTCCATGTCCAGCGCGCCCGCCATCAGCGACTGGAGCAGGCCGTGGAACTGCTGCACGGCGCGGAGCGGCGCGGCCGAGATCCCCGCGTCCTCGGCCTGGCCGAGGGCTTCCCAGAGCGAGATCCCGTACGCGTCCGCGTGTGCCTGCAGCCTCGCGAGGCTCGCGTCGCCGATCCCGCGCCGCGGCCGGTTGGCAGCGCGCCGGAGCGAGACGGCGTCGTAGGGGTTGTCGATCGCCTGCAGGTAGGCGATCAGGTCCTTCACCTCGGCGCGCTCGTAGAAGCGCGGGCCGCCGATCACCTGGTATGCGACGCCTTGCCGGACGAGCACGTCCTCCAGCACCCGAGACTGCGCATTGGTCCGGTAGAAGACCGCGATCTCGCTGCCGTTGCAGCCCTCCTCGACGAGCAGCGCGGTCTCGGCGGCGACGAAGCGCGCCTCTGCGTGCTCGTCCTCGACCTCGAGCACGCGCACCGGCTCGCCTTCGCCGAGCTCCGACCAAAGGTTCTTCGGCTTCCGCTCGCGGTTGTGCTCGATCACCGCGTTGGCGGCCTGGAGGATCGTGTTCGTCGAGCGGTAGTTCTGCTCCAACGCGATCGTGCGCGTCTCGCCGAAGTCGCGCTCGAACTCGAGGATGTTGCGGATGTCGGCTCCGCGGAAGGCGTAGATCGACTGATCTGGGTCCCCCACCGCACAGACGTTGCGGTGCTTCTCGGCCAGCAGCTGCAGCAGCCGGTACTGCGCGTGGTTCGTGTCCTGGTACTCGTCGACGAGGATGTAGCGGAAAGCCTTCTGCCAGCGCTCGCGCGCCTCCGGGAAGCCCTCGAGCACCTGCACGGTCAGCATCAGCATGTCGTCGAAGTCGACCGCGTTCGAGGCGAACATCCGCCGCTGGTAGAGGTCGTAGACCTCGGCGACGGTCTGGTCGTAGAAGGAGGCGACCCGCTCGGCGTACTCCGCGGGCGTGACGAGCTGGTTCTTGGCGGCGGAGATCTGCGCGTGGATCCCGCGTGGGACGAAGCGCTTCGGATCGCGCTCGAGCTCCTCGAGGCACGCCTTGGTGAGCCGCACCTGGTCGGCCGAGTCGTAGATCGTGAAGTTCGAGCGGTAGCCCAGACGCGGAGCCTCGCGGCGGAGGATGCGGCCGCAGGCAGCATGGAAGGTCAGGATCCAGATCGAACGCGCGACCGGGCCGAGCAGGTCTTCGAGCCGCTCGCGCATCTCACCCGCGGCCTTGTTCGTGAACGTGATCGCCAGGATCTCGTTCGGTTTCACCCCGCACGCGTTGAGCAGGTGCGCGACGCGGTAGGTGAGCACGCGCGTCTTGCCGGAGCCCGCGCCGGCGATCACGAGCAGCGGGCCCTCGGTCGCGAGGACGGCCTCGCGCTGGGCCGGATTCAGGTCGGCGAGGTACTGCTCGGGCGATGCGACTGCCACGCGGTCGATGCTAGCGGCCGGACCGGGAGGCGTTCGGCCCTAGCCCCGAACGAGGCGCGTCGGTGCCTTGTGCTCCCACGCATCGGTCAGGAGCGCGCGCAGGAACTCGCGTTCGACGCCCTCGAGACTGACACCTACGGCCGCGAGCCTCTTGCCCCAATGGACCTCCTCGCACGCACCCGGCGCGTCTTCGAGCGCGGTGAGGATTCCGCCCTCGTCCAGCATCACGTTCATCCGCTCGTCGTTCCAGAGCGTGGCGAAGATCTTCCCGCCGACGCGAAACGACGGGCGGCCATGATGATCGAGCTCGACGGCCTCGGGTAAGGCGAGAGCTAGCGCGCGGGCCTCGTCGGGAGAGACAGCCACCGTGCAGAGTATCGGGGCTGACACGCGTGAAGATCCTTGCGACCCACCGCTACCCAGGACCCGCCTTCGACGAGCTCGAGGACGTCGAGGTCGCGCCGCTCGACGCACTGCGGGAGCCCCGACAGGACGTCGAGGGGCTGATCGTGGCGAACGAGCCGGTGCCGCTCGGCCTGCTCCCGCGCCTCCGGATCGTGGCGAACTTCGGCGTCGGCTACGACCGGGTCGACGTCCCTGCCTGCTCGGCGCGCGGCGTCGTCGTCACGAACACTCCCGGCGTCCTCGACGACGCGACGGCCGACCTCGCCTTCGCGCTGATCCTCGCCGCGAGGCGGCGCGTGGTCGAGGGCGACCGCCTCGTTCGCTCCGGCGGCTGGGCAGGCTCCTGGTCGGAAGGCGGGCTCGCGCCGGAGCTGACCGGGTCGACGCTCGGGATTCTCGGGCTCGGGCGGATCGGCAGCGCGGTCGCGCGGCGGGCTCGCGGCTTCGAGCTGAAGGTGCTCTACACGCAGCGCACGCGCGTGGAGACCGAGCTCGGCGAGTACCGCGGGCTCGACGCGCTCGTCGAGGAGTGCGACATCGTCAGCATTCACGCGCCGTTGACCGCTGAGACGGACGGCCTCGTCGATGCGCGCCTACTCGCGTTGCTCCGTGACGGCGCCTGCCTCGTCAACACCGCGCGCGGAGAGATCGTCGACGAGCAGGCGCTAGTGCAGGAGCTCGTCTCGGGCCGGATCCGCGCCGGCCTGGACGTCTTCGCCCATGAGCCCGAGGTGCCGAAGGAGCTGCTCGACCTGCCGAACGTCGTCCTCACGCCGCACATCGGCAGCGCGACGCAGCAGACGCGCGAGACGATGACGCGGCTCGTCGTCGACAACCTGCTCGCGGTCGGGCGCGGTGACCCGCCGCTCACGCCTGTCGGCAGCTAGGCGATCACGACCTCTCCGCGCGCCGTGGCGATGCGAGCCTCGCGGACACCGGGCTCGCCGCCGACGAACCGCAGCGGCAGGTGATGCGGGCCGAGCCACTCACTCAGCTCGCTCTCGGAGCCGCCGACCGAGAGCTCGACGAAGCCTCCAGGAGAGCAGGTGTGCCCGACCCGGTCGTACATCGCCTGCCATCGGCCGACGCGGTCGCCGTTGGTCGGGTAGTCGATGAAGAACGGCAGCTCCGGCGGCCCGGACACGGCGCGCCAGCCGCGGAGCGTCCCGTCGCCATGGGGGATCGTGAAGTCGAACATCTCGATCCCGACCCGGCGCGAGACGGCCTCGAGGTCCTCAACGCGCACCGCCCAGGCAAACAGCCCAAAACCGGAGGCCTCGCAGGCCAGCACGACACGCCCGGACTTCGTGCTCGCCGCGACCTCGCGGTTCTCGATGGTGAGGTACTCGAGATAGCTGGGAGGCTCGAGCGGCACGTTGTGATTGCGGGTGCCGGCGAAGGGTTGGTAGGCACCCGGCTCGGAGCCGAGGCCGTGCCGCTCGCGTAGCTCCGTCGCGGTCTCAGCCGCATCCGGGACGAGCAGCACGACGTGGTCGACGACCATCAGCCGACGATAGACCGCTACGCTCGCCGGCGTGGGCTACTCGTTCGGCTCGATCGACGAGATGGGCGACGGCGTCTTCCGCAAGGTGCGCCAGGAGCTCGGCGTCACCGCCTTCGGCGTCAACGTGCTCGTGCTGGAGCCGGGCGTCGTCGCGCGGCCGCACTTCCACGAGGAGCAGGACGAGCTCTACTTCGTCCACGCGGGTCGGGCGCGGTTCGCGCTACCGGGCGAGACGCGAGAGCTCGGGCCGGGCGGGCTCTGCCACGTCGAGTCGACGACGCCGCGCCAGCTGACGAGCGTCGGCGACGAGGACCTCGTGCTGCTCGTCGTCGGTGCGAAGGCCGGCTACGTCGGCCGGGACGGCCAGCCCGCGGATCCTTCGAAGCTGGGCTAGAAACGCACGGCGGCGCGGCGGAACTCGCCGAGGCGCCGGCTGTAGAACGCGAGCCCGACCATCGCGGCGACGGCGGTTGCGAGGCTGCCGGCCGCGGGCGTGAAGACACTGGCCGCTGCGGCGGTCGTGCCGCCGTGGCCGGCCATCGCGAGCGCGCCGAGCGCGGCACCCTGGTAGAGGCCGACGTTGCCGGGGAGAAACGGCATCGTGTTCGCGAGCCCGGTGACGACCATGTAGAGGAGCGCGGCACCGATGCCGGCGTGGACGCCGACCGCGTGGAGCAGGAAGAGGATTCCGAACCAGCGCGCGACCCAGGTGACGACCAGGATCAGGCCGGCGAAGAGCATCACGCGCTTCGGGGCGGCGGCTCCGTCGAGGAAGGCGCTGAAACCCTTCGGCATCCGGTCACCGAGGCGCCGGTGCAGGAGCGAGACGAGCACGAGGCCGGCGGTCGCCAGCGGCAGGCCGACGAGCATCGTGACTTTCGCCCAGCCGGGGACCGGAAGGAAGAGGGCCGAGGCGGCGCCGACGAGCACGAAGGCGATCATCTCGAGCAGGTGCGCGCACAGCAGGCTTCCGCCGGCGCGCGAGAAGCCGGGCCAGCGGGGGCCGGCCGCAACTTTAAGCACCGCGACCTTCGAAGCCTCGCCCATGCGTCCGGGCAGGACGGTGTCGAGGAACGAGCCCACCGAGCTCGCCGCGTACATCGCGCGAAAGCCAACGGGAGAGCGCACAGTGGATGTCCAGGCGAGGGCGCGAAGCGGTTGCACGGCGCCAAGGATGGCCATGCCGGCGAGCAGGTAACGCCAGTCCGGAGTGGCGGCCGCCCGGAAGACGTTCGAGCCGGTCCGGAACCCGAGCAGCGCGATGCCCGGGATCGAGACGAGCACGAACGCGACCAGCAGTTTCCGACGCCCCACCTTCATCACCGTCACGTTCACGGCATCGGCAATTCGTCGCCCGAGGGTGAATCCCTGGAAGGGTGAGACACGCGTACGCGTAGTCGGGAACGTTGGTCGCATCCGGAACGGGCCACACGACTGCTGCCCTCATCGGGCGACCATCAACCACGGTACCAGCGACTGCGGTCGCGTGCGGGCGAGAATGCCCCGGCGGATGACCGGGCAGGCGAGCATCGAGGAGCTTCGAGAGCGGCGCGCCTTCGCGTGCCGCCTCACCGCCGATCGCGCGCTCGCCTCGCTCGATGAGGCTGAAGAGTTCCTGCTCGACCGCGAATTGCTGACCCGGACGAGCGACTGTGCCCTGCCGAGCCTGTTCGCAGCCTGCCACGAGGAGCCGTATGCGCCGGACAAGCCCGGCTTCGGCCAGTGGCCGCGGACGAAGTTCCCGTGGTTCGGCGAGCTTGCGGCTCGCGGGTACCTCTCGCCGGCCGTCCATCGCGGCAAGAGCCTCCTCGTCTCGCCTGCTCTCGTGCGGCTGCTCGACCCGCTCTGCCGAGCCGAGCTCGCACGCCACGAGGACGAGCCGCTCGTGCGCCACCTGGCCGAGGCCGGGCCGTCGGAGCTCGACGACCTACAGCTCGAGCTCGGGCTCGCGGCGAAGGAGCTGAAGCGCCTGCGAGGGCCGCTCGAGCGCGGCGGTGCGCTCGTCTCGCGCGGTGTCGTCTACGAGCAGCCGCACCGGCACACGAGCGAGCTCGCGCGCTGGGACCAGGTCGCCACCGAGGCATCCGGCGAGGGTGGCCTCGAGGAGCTGATCGTCGCGGCGGTGCGAGCCGCGGTCGTCGCACCCGAGCGCGAGCTCTCGCGCTGGTTCTCGTGGCCGCTCGAGCGCGGACTGGTCGAGCGGCTGGTCGCAGCCGGCCGGCTCTACCGGCCCGAAGCAGGCTGGGTGGCTACCTGAGCGGGAACGGCCGCCGGTTCAGCGCGGGTAGCACCTGCGCCGTGACCCAGACCGGCGTCGTGACGTATCTCTTCGAGTAGCGGAAGCTCCCGTCTCGGCGCCGCGACCGGAGGAGGTACGCAAGCGCGCCGCGCGGGACTGGCCGGCCGTCCGCGACGAACGCCTGCACCGCCCATGCGGTCGACTGGGCGTCGGAGCCTCTCCCAGGCGAGAGCTCGAAGCCACCGTCGCGGTTCTGGAGCCGGTGCAGGTAGGCCAGCCCGCGGCGCACGGGCGCGCCGGTCACGCCCGCGGCTCGCAGGGCCTGGATCGCGGCGGCCGTGTCGTTCGAGTCGGGCTGTCCGCCCGCATACCACGCCCAACCACCGTTCCGCGCCTGGCTGCGGAGCACGAACCGAACCGCAGCGCGCGGCGCCCGTTCGCGGGCCTCGCGCAGCGCGAGAATCCCCCAGATCGTCGAGTTCACGCTCGGGCCGATGCGCCCGTCGGCGTGCTGCGCCGCGTGGATGCGCGCGAGCAGGCGCACCGGCCGGCGACCGAGGGCGCTCTCGGCGAGCGCGACGAGCTCGACGTCGGTCACCTCGGCGAGCGAGGTCTCGTGCGTCGACAGGTACTGGAGCGCGCCACCCGTGCCCGCTCCCGCAGAACGCAGACCGAGCACCGCCCAGGCGGTCAGCAGCGGACCGGGCGAGCCACCGGCCTCGGCGAAGGCCCCAGTCGGCGCCTGGTGCGCGAGCAGGAACTGCGTGGGGCTCGCGCTCACCGCAACCGCAGTCGCGAGCGCTGCGAGCCTCACGCCCATACGACCTCGGCCTTCAGCCTGCGCGCGTAGCGCTCGAGCAGCCGCCGCAGCTCCGGGCCGGCGACGAGCGCGAGCACGAGGTTGCCGCCCGCGTGCGCCGCGTCGAACCAGATCCCGCGCGCGTAGAGCGCCGCGAAGGCCTGCCACGTGTGCGGGTAGAAGCTGAACCACTCCCACGCGTCCATGACCGCATCGAAGGCGAAGCCGAGGGCGAAGCAGGTCAGCGCGAGCGGAATCCTCCGTCGCAGGAGCGGCGCGGCGAGGCCGCCGATGAGGCCGCACGCACCCCAGGCGAGCATCTGCCACGGCGTGTACGCGCCCTGGCCGAGATAGAAGTTCGAGACGAGCGCGGCCAATCCGCCGACGGCCATCCCGGCGCGCGGGCCGAGCGCGACCCCGGCGACGACCGCCATCACCGTCACCGGCTGGACATTCGGCACGGCCGCGAACAGGACGCGGCCCGCTGCGGCGGCGGCGGCGAGGGTCGCGACGAGCACGAGCTCCTTGCTCGAGCCGGGCCCGCTCTCGAACCAGGCCGCGCCCGCGACGACGAGCGCGGCGGCAACGAGCAGGAGCGCGAGCGCGGCGTCGCCCGGCGAGATCGCCGTCCAAGCCGCGGCCGCGATCGCCGCTGCGAGGGCGCCGAGAGCGGCGAGCCTAGGCAAGGACGGCCTCGCGAGCTCGCGTCGTCGTGACGCAGCGGTCCGCGGCCTCGGCCGCGAAGACGAGGTCGTTCGTGACGACGAGCGTGGCGCGGCGCGGCGCCTGCGCCCGCAGGAGCGCCGCGAGCTCGTCCTTGCGCTCGGGATCGACGCCGCGCGTGGGCTCGTCCAGGACGAGCAGGTCCGGCTCGGCGACCAGCACCGCTGCGAGAGCCAGGCGCTCCCGCTCACCGCTCGAGAGATCGCGCGGGTGGCGCTCCTCGAAGCCGGCGAGGCCGACCGAGGCCAGGGCCGCGCGGGCGCGCGTGCGGTCGCCCCCGACAGCAAGCGCGACCTCGTCGTCGGCCCGCTCGCGGATCAGGTAGCGGCCGGGATCCTGCGAAAGGTAGCAGGCGCGTCCGCTGGGCTCGACGACGCCGGCGTCGGGCTCGAGCAACCCGGCCGCGAGCTTCGCCAGCGTGGTCTTGCCCGAGCCATTCGGACCGACGAGCGCGAGGATCTCGCCCTGGCCGAGCTCGAGGCTCGTATCGACGACGACGGGCACGGCGCCGTAGGCGAAGGAGACGTCCTGCAGCGCGCAGACCGTCCGGCCCGCCGGCTCCGCCTCGGGGAGCTCGGCCTCGCGCGGTCGCCACGCATCCGGAAGCTCGCCGTCCTGGATGCGCCCGTCGGCGAGGAAGACGACCCGGTCGCAGACGTCGAGCACGCGCTCGGGCCGCTGCTCGGAGACGACGACCGCTGCTCCGCTCGCCCGAGCGAGCTCGATCGCCGCCGTAGCGCCGTCGGGGTCGAGCTGCGAGGTCGGCTCGTCGAGGAGCAGCAGCTTGGGCTCGAGCGCGAGCACGGAGGCCAGGCAGACGCGCTGGAGCTCGCCCCCCGAGAGCTCGGCGACCGGCCGCTCGGCGAGGTGCAACGCGCCGACCGCGGCGAGTGCCTCGGCCGCGCGCGGGCCAATCTCGGCCGGACGCGTGCCGAGGTTCTCGAGCCCGAAGGCGACCTCGGCCGCAACGCGAGTGAAGACGACCTGATCCTCCGGATCCTGGAAGAGCGTGGCGACGGTGCCGGCTAGGTCGGCCGGCCGGGTCACGCGGGTGTCGAGGCCGGCGACCTCGACGCGGCCCGAGAAGCGGCCGCCGTGGAAGTGCGGCACGAGCCCGGCCAGCGCGCGAAGGAGCGTCGACTTGCCGCCGCCGGAGGGGCCGAGCAGCGCCACCACCTCGCCGGGCTCGAGCTCGAGGGACACGTCCCGGAGCGCCTCGCGCCCTTCCGGGTACGAGAACGAGAGCCGGTCGACGACGACTAGAGCCACAGCGCCCCGATCGCAACGAGGGCGACGGCCCCGGCCAGTGCGGCGCGTTCCCGCAGTCCCCAGCGCGGCGGCTCGGCCCGTGTCGCGCCCGGCCGCCCGTAGCCGCGCGCCTCCATCGCCTCGGCGAGGTTCAGAGCCCGCTCGAGCGACTCGGCGAGCAGCGGCACGAGGAGACGCGCCCGGCCGCGCGCGCCGGAGACCTCCACCCCGCGTCCGCGCAGCGCCTCGACGAGGCCCGCGGCGTCGCGTTCCAGCGTCGGCACGAGCCTCGTGGCGAGCGCGATCGCGAGCACCGACCGGCGCGCGAAGCCCGCCGCCTGGACGAGGCGGTCATGGTCGAGCAGCAGCGCGTACGCCGCGAATGCGAGCCCGACGGCGGTCAGCCGCAGCCCCTGGAAGAGCCCGTTGTGCAGCTCCTCGCGCGTGACGTCGAGGCGGCCGAGCACGGGCACGGTCGGGCCGCTCCAGAGCACGTGGTAGCCCACGGTCGAGACGAACGGCGTGAACAGGAACACCGCGAAGCCGGAGCCGAGCGCGCCGACGAGGTAGAGCCTGCGCCGTCCCGCCAGTCCTCGTAAGCACACGACGAGCAGCACGAGCGCGATCGCGGCGACGGACACCGTCCGGCCCGCGAGCAGGGCCGCCGCGACGACGCCGGCGAGAAGCGCTGCTGCCGGCGCGGGGCTCACGGTGCGCTGTACCGGCGACGGAGAAGGTCCGGATGCAGGAGCAGCCGGCGGGCGAACCGCGCGTCCAGGACGAACCGCACCGGAGAGCCGGCTCCGGGCCGACGAAGCTCCACGCGCGCGCGTGGCCGAGCCGAGCGCGCGAGCTCGACGACGTTCGCCTCCCGCGGTGCCGCAGCGGCGAGCCGGCCGCCGACCAGCCGCGCCACCTGCCGGCCGAGCGCGCGATCGACCGACAGCACCACCGTCCGCCGCCTGTGCCCGTCGTAGCCGTGGAGCAGCGGCTCCGGGAACGCGCCGGCGACGACGGCATCGTCGAGCGGGTTGCTCCAGGTGCGGTAGTCCCACCACTCGACGTCGCCGGGCCGCAGGCGGTAGTCGGCGGCGCTGCGGTCGGCGAGGTAGCCGTTCACGTAGTAGAACCAGGCACGGCGTCCGTGCTCGGAGACGCCGTCGACACCACGGACATAGCGCCCGCCGAAGCGCGTCTTCACGGCCGCGATCCGGTCGAGGCCCTGCAGCGCCGACTCGCTGGCCGGCACCTTCGACGCGTGCAGCACGACCGAGCCGCGGTCACGCGTGACCCAGACGGTCGCGCTGCCGGAGCTGCTC
>JAWVDY010000276.1:0-11103 GCA_033856995.1 Gaiellaceae bacterium | reverse complement strand
GATCGTGAGCGCGTAGAACTCGACGCGGTCGCCGTAACGCGCCCGCACCGCGGCGAAGAGGTCGCAGTAGAAATCCAGTGGCAGCCGCGGGTTGAAGCCGCCGTTGAAGGCGACGAGGTCGCCGCCGGCCTCGACGAGCTCGTCGATCTTCGCGAACACGTCGTCGCGCGTGAGCACGTAGCCGCCGTCCTGGTTCGGCAGGACGTAGAAGGCGCAGTAGTCGCACTGGGCGACGCAGACGTTCGTGTAGTTGATGATCCGCATCACCATGTAGGTCGCGTGGCTCGGCTCGTGGTAGCGGGCGCGCACCTCGCCGGCGAGCCGCTGCAGCTCCTCATCGGAGGCTTCCTCCCAGAGCGTTCTGGCCTCGTCGACCGAGATACGTCTCACGCGAGCACGTCCATGAACGAGCTCACCGAGAAGACGGCGCGGCCAGGCCCAGGCTCGCCGTAGCCCGGCGGCGGCTGCAGGCCGTGTCGCTCCAGCGTCTCGCGGTAAGCCTCGAGCAGCCGCACGTGGTACTCGAGCGGCGCGCCGTCCGGGTTGTCGCGGCCGAGCGGCGTCGTCGGTTCGGGGCACCAGGTCGTGAAGCGCGGGGTGACGCCGCGGCTCATGAAGTAGTCCAGCCCCACGGTCGTGCTCGCGATCGCCTCGTCGATCGTGGCGAAGCCGAACGGACGCGCCATCTCGACTCCGGCGACGAAGTTCGGGATCACGTAGCGCGGGCCGAAGACCTCGGCCGCGTCGAGGATCCGCCGGTGCCACTCCTCGCGGCCGACGTAGCGCTCCTTGCCCGGGGAGATGATCTCGAAGAGGCGCTTGTCCCAGACCTCGTAGTTCGGATGGTAGATCGTGATCCCGTAGTCCTTGAAGCGCTGCGCGTCGGCCTTCGGCAGCGCCTGCGCCACGACCTTGCCGATCCAGCGGCCGGGGAAGCGCTCCTCGATCGCCTGCGCGTAGCGGCCGTAGAAGTCCGCTTCGGCGAGGCCGTCGACCGTCGACGTGACGGACCCGCCTGTGAGCGTGTACGCGTGGCTCGCGCCGCCGTCGTAGCGCTCGATCAGCGCCAGCGCCTCGAGCACGTCCTCGACCGGCTTCACGCCGGTGTACGGCCGGCGCGCCTTCTTGTGCTGGCGCCAGTTGTGGTTGATGTCGCAGAAGCCGCACTCCTCTTTCGCGCCGAAGTACTGGCACAGCCGCAGCACGGTCAGGTAGATCAGGTAGCCCCACTGGATCGTGGGCGCCGTCTCCATCACGGTCTTGCCGTTGGCGAGCTCGTGGCGGTAGTACTCGGGCATCGGCGGCAGCGCGACGGCGGCCAGCTCGCTGCCCTCGAGCGAGAGGCCGAGCTCACCGGACTCGGTGCGGCTGACGCGGTACGGCGAGTCGGGGTTGACGCGCACCGAGACGATCGTCCGCCGCAGCTCGAACGGCCCGCCGCTGAGCGCGAGCTCCTCGGGCGGTCGCTGTGTGGCGGCGGCGCCGAGCTCGGCGAGCGGCTTCTGGTCGAACGAGAAGATGAAGTAGGACTTCGGCTTGACGCCCCCCTCGAGGTTCTCGGTCAGCGCCGTGTCGTCGAAGGCGATTCCGGTGCGCAGCAGGTCTTCCTTCAGGACCGCCTCGGGAGGGATCTGCGAGTACCGCCCGATCAGCTCCTCGAGCAAGCCGGTGCGGGTGCCGACGGCTGCGCTCACGACACGGAACCTATCTCCACGAGCGGCCTCGCGGCGGCTTTACGAAAACTTCATCGGCCACCGTTGGACTTCCGTTCGAACCTTCCGCTACGGTGAGCCGCGGGTCGTGCTCCGCCGAGTCCTCATCGGAGCCCTGCTGGCTAGCCTCGCCGCCGCGTTCGCGGGGTCTGCGTATGCGGGGTCACAGGTGCTGATGCCGAACGTGAGCTACTCACGCACGGTGCAGTTCACCGCGCACGGGCCGGTCGTGATGCACGTGATCACGGCACCGCGCCCGGGCGGCCTCTACCGGCTCGCGCCGCTGCTCTCGAACGGGACGATCCTCGGCAAGGACCGCGTCACCTCGATGGAGAAGAGCGTCTCGGACTCGGCGACTGTCGTGGGCGTGAACGGCGACCTCTTCAACTTCAAGGACGGTCATCCCTCCGGAATGCTGATGCAGAACCGCGTCCTCAAGAGCCAGCCGTACCGGTTCCGCTCGAGCGTCGGCATCACCGCCGACGGCACGCTGAACGTGCAGCGCGTGTCCTTCTATGGCTACTGGCAGGGGCTCGGCCAGCGCAGGCCGCTGACGGGGCTGAACCAGCCGCCGCGCGCCGACGGGACCTCGCTCTTCACGCCCGCGTGGGGTGCGGCGACTCCGAGGATCCCGGGCGTCGTCGAGGCGGTCATACAGTCGTTCCCGCCGGCCGTCCCGGGCGGCGAGCTGAGCGGCGTGGTGTCGGTGCAGCACACGGGCGGCGGCACGCCGATCCCGCCAAACGGCGCCGTGCTGTTGGCGCGCGGCTCGCAGGTCGCGAAGCTCCAGCAGGAGGCGATCGCCGGCACGCCGGTCGTGACGCGGTTGATCCTCTCGCCCGACTGGCTCGCGAGCGGGATCACCGACGCGCTCGGAGGCGGTCCGCTGATCGTCCGCAACGGCAAGCCGGTGTGGACCGCCGGCGAGGACTTCCTGCCGACGCAGCTCGGGCCGCGCAACCCGCGCACGGCCGTCGGCCAGCGCCGGGACGGGAAGATCATCCTCCTGGCCGTCGACGGCCGCCGCAGCGGGTACAGCGTCGGCGTGACGAACTGGGAGTTGGCTCAGGCGCTCGTTCGGCTCGGGGCGGTGACCGGCTCGGCGCTCGACGCCGGCGGCTCGACCACCCTCGCGTTCGACGGCAAGCTCCTCAACCGCCCTTCGGATCCGGGCGGCGAGCGGCCGGTCGCGGAGACACTCGCGGTCCTGTACACGGGCGTTTACGCGCCGCCCCCGGCCCTGTCGGTCGTCTCGCCGAACGGCGACGGGATCGCCGAGAAGCAGCAGCTCTCCTACAAGGTCGTCCAGCCCTCGACCGTGACCGCGAGCCTGGTCGGGCCCGGCGGAGCGACCGCCTTCACCGACACGGGGACTCGGCAGCCTGGGATCTACACGTTCGCCTGGCCCTCGAACACCCACCGGCTGACGCAGGATGACCCGCTCGGGCGCTGGCGCTGGGTCATCTCGGCAACCGACAGCCAGGCGCGCGAATCGTCCGTGGAGCGTGCGTTCTGGCTGAACGACACGCTCGGCTACATGCGCGTGGCGCCGCGCTCGGTCAGGCTCCGCAAGCGAACCCGAACCGCCGTGGTCGCACGCTTCAAGCTCGCCTATCCGGCTCGCGTGACGCCGTCCGTCTGGACGACCCACGGCATCCTCATCCGTCGCCTGCCGACACGGAACCTCGCGGCCGGCACGAGGGCGATCGCCTGGAGCGGACGCTTCCAGAACGGACGACTCGCCTACCGCGGCACCTACGTCTTCAAGGTCTTCGCCCAGAACGCGTACGGCCCCGTCGACCTGAACCAGGCGTTCGTCGTCCGCCGCTGAGCCCCGCCGAGGGATCGACGGAGGACGCGGCCTTGGGGCGAGCATCGCGTTCCGGCGGCTCAGCCGTCGTTCCGTCGGGCCCTCGTAACTAGACTCGCGCGGTGCTGCTCGCGTCGCTCTCGGGCTCGGTCACGTCCTTCGTCGGGAACCACGGGGTCTACGCGGTCTTTGCGTTGATGGCACTCGACGCGGTCTTCCCGGCGGCGAGCGAGCTGGTGATGGTCTATGCGGGCGCGCTCGCCTCGGGTGCGCTGGCCCCGCAGCACGTCGTGCTGTTCGGCCACCGGATCGGCTCAGGCACCGGAGCGTTCCTGACGATGGCGCTCGCCGGGGCGATCGGCTACGTGCTCGGCTCGATCGTCGGCTGGGGCATCGGCCGCTACGGCGGCAGGCCGTTCGTCGAGCGCCGTGGCCGGCTGTTCCATCTCGGGCCGGAGAATCTGCAACGCGCCGAGCGCTGGTTCGAGCGCCACGACCGCTGGGCCGTGCTGCTCGGCCGGATCACCCCGGTCGTCCGCTCGTTCGTGTCGATTCCGGCCGGGGTCTTCGAGATGCCGTTCTGGCCGTATCTCGTCTTGACGGCGATCGGATCCGCGATCTGGGCCTTCGCGCTGGCCGGCGTGGGCTGGGCCTTCGGCAGCAACTACGAGCACTTCCACCACGCCTTCGACATCGCGCTCGAGGCAGGAGCCGCGCTGCTCGCGCTGTACCTGGTAGCGCGAGTCGCCTCGTCTAGACTCAAGTCCCGTGCCTGATACGCCCCTTGTAGACGTCAAAGCCCAGTACGAACGCCTCATTCCGCAAATTCAGGAGCGGATCCGGGAGGTGCTGGAGTCGGGAACGTTCATCCTCGGCCCCAACGTGCGGGCGTTCGAGGCGGAAGCCGCCGCCTACCTCGGCGTGCCGAGCTCGATCGGCGTCGCGAACGGCACCGACGCGCTCGTGCTCGCGCTCGACGCGATGGAGATCGGCCCCGGAGACGAGGTGATCTGCCCCTCGTTCACCTTCTACGCCACCGCCGAGTCGATCGCGCGACGTGGCGCGACGCCGGTCTTCGCCGACATCGACCCGGTCACGCTCAACCTCGACCCGGAGGACGTGGCCGCGCGCGTCACCGACCGCACCCGCGCGCTGATGCCGGTGCACCTCTTCGGCCGCGTGATGCCCCTCGGCGAGCTTCAACAGCTCGGGATCCCGATCGTCGAGGACGCCGCGCAGGCCTTCGGGGCCGAGGGCGTGGCGAAGGTCGGCGCGCTCTCGACCTTCAGCTTCTTCCCGACCAAGAACCTCTTCGCGCTCGGCGACGGCGGCCTGGTCGCGGCGACCGACGAGGCGCTAGCCGACCGGGTCGCGCTGCTGCGCTTCCACGGCTCGCGCGAGAAGAAGAACTTCGAGGCGGTCGGCTACAACTCGCGCCTCGACGAGCTGCAGGCCGCGGTGCTGCGGCTCTTCCTCGGCGAGCTCGACGGGTGGAACCGCTCACGCCGCGAGGCCGCCGCACACTACGAGGAGCTGGGCCTCGGCGAGCTCTGCGAGCTCCCGCCCGACGAGCCGGGCCACGTCTACCACATGTACGTCGTCCGCTCGCCGGAGCGCGACCGCTTCCGCGAAGCGCTCTCCGCCGCCGGGATCGGCAACGCCGCGTACTACGTCGTTCCGCTCCACCTCCAGCCGGCGCTGCGCTATCTCGGCTGGAAGGAAGGCGCTCTCCCGGAGACGGAGAAGGCCGCCGCGGAGAACCTCGCCCTGCCGATGTGGGCCGGAATCCCGGCCGACACGCAGGAGCGGGTGGTGAGCGTGATCCGCGAGGCCGCCGCGGTGCGCGCGTGAAACCTCGTGCTTCTGACGTGACGCTCCGCGGTGCGATGCCGAAGGGGACAGTGCGAGTAGCACGGCCCCGGAGAGCAGCGTGCCGTGAGCGGCGCGAGGCACAGGCGGAGCGCGGCTCCGCCGCGCTGGAGCGGGTGCCGGTCAGGAGCCCGAGGTGATCCCGATCAATCGGCATCGGATCTGGCAGCTTGTCGCCGACGCGGGCCTGATCGCGCTCGCGTGGTGGCTCGCGTTCGAGCTCCGCTTCGACCACGGCGTTCCGCGCTACTACGACACGCTCTTCCGGCGCACGATCCTGATCGTCGTCGCGATCAAGCTCGTCGTGTTCGTCCTCTTCCGCTTCTACGACCGCTGGTGGCGCTACGTCTCGATCCGCGACATGTGGTCGGCGATGCGCGGCGTCACGGCCGCCTCACTCGTCGCCGGGCTGACCGTCTACTTCTTCTCGCCGGTCGCGCAGGTGCGGCTGCCGCGCTCGGTGGCGATCATGGACTGGCTGCTGCTGCTGGGGTTCGTGGCGGGAAGCCGCCTGCTGGCGCGCAGCGTGATCGAGCGGCCGGGAACGACCGGGCTCGTCGCGCGCGGCAAGGAAGTCCTCATCGTCGGCGGCGGCGACGCGGGCCAGCTCGTGATCCGCGAGATGCAGCGCAACCGCCAGCTCGGCTACACGCCGATCGGCCTGATCGACGACGACCCGCGCAAGAAGAACCTGCGCATCCACGGCGTGCGCGTGCTCGGCACGACCGACGACCTACGCCACATCCTGCGAGACAACCGGCCCGACGAGGTGATCCTGGCCATCCCGTCCGCGTCGGGCGAGATGCGGCAGCGGATCGTCAACGTCACGCGCGAGAGCAACGTGCCGGTGAAGACGCTGCCCGGCCTCTACGAGCTGATCGCGGGCGAGAGCGCTCTCGCCACGCAGATCCGGCCCGTGCAGGTCGAGGACGTGCTCGGCCGCGAGCCGGTCGAGGTCGACCTCGAATCGACCGCCGGGTACCTGAAGAACGCGACCGTGCTGATCACCGGAGCCGGCGGCTCGATCGGCTCCGAGCTCTGCCGCCAGATCGCGCGCGTCAGCCCGCAGCGGTTGATTCTCGTCGACCAGGGCGAGACAGCGCTCTTCGAGATCGAGCGCGAGCTCGTCGACGAGCGCGGCTTCGCGGCTGCGATCCCGGTCCTCGCCGACTGCAGGAGCCGGACGAAGATGCGCCAAATCTTCGAGCGCTACCGGCCCGCCGTCGTCTTCCATGCCGCTGCCTACAAGCACGTGCCGCTGATGGAGGCGAACCCGCTCGAGTCCGTCCGCAACAACGCGCTGGCGACGCGCGTCCTGGCGGAGATCGCGCCCGAGTTCGGCACCGAGCGCTTCGTGCTCGTCTCGACCGACAAGGCCGTCAACGCGAAGACCGTGATGGGCCAGTCGAAGGCGCTCTGCGAGTGGATCGTCGAGGCCTACGGCGCCCGTGACGACATCGCGACGCGCTTCGTCGCCGTGCGATTCGGCAACGTGCTCGGCTCCTCGGGCAGCGTGATCCCGATCTTCCGCCGCCAGATCGCCAAGGGCGGGCCGGTGACGCTCACGCACCCGGAGATGACCCGCTACTTCATGACGATTCCGGAGGCGGCGTCGCTGGTCGTCCAGGCCGGCGCGATCGGCGGGCGCGGCGACGTCTTCGTGCTCGACATGGGGGAGCCGGTGCGGATCCTCGACCTGGCGATGCAGATGATCCGGCTCTCGGGCAAGGACCCGGAGCGCGACATCGACGTCCAGGTCGTCGGGACGCGCCCGGGCGAGAAGCTGCACGAGGAGCTGTGGGGCGCGGGCGAGACGGCGGTGCCCACGCAGCACCCGAAGATCATGCGCGTGAGCGGCCCGATCGTCGACTCCGTGTGGCTCCAGGACGAGCTCACCGAGCTCGAGCGCCTCGTGCGCGGCGGCGAGACGCTCGAGGTGGTCTCGCGCCTCTCGACGATGATGCGCGCCCCGCGTCTCGTCGGTGCACGAGAAGACTCAGTTTCGGAACAGACGCTGAGCTAGCCCCGTCCACCGGCCGGGCTAGGGTGGCTCGGTGGACGTTCTCGAAGGACTGAACCCCGAGCAGCGGCGCGCCGCCGAGGCTGTGCGCGGGCCCGTCTGCATCCTGGCGGGCGCAGGCTCGGGCAAGACGACCACGATCACGCGCCGGATCGCATGGCAGGTCGCTTCGGGCGCGGTTCGCTCCGACCAGATCCTGGCCGTCACCTTCACCGACAAGGCCGCGGGCGAGATGCGTGCCCGGCTTGCGCGGCTCGGGGTCGACGGCGTCGAAGCGCGCACCTTCCACTCGGCCGCGCTTGCGCAGCTGCGCCGCGCGAAGGGTGACGGGCCGGGGCGGATCCTCTCGACGAAGGCGCTCCTGCTCCGCCAGATCGGGAACACGCTGCCGCCGCCGTACCGCTTCCGGCCGGCCGGCGATCTCGCGACCGAGGTCGAGTGGGCGAAGAACCGCCGGCTGACCCCGCAGACCTATCGCCAGGGGCTCAACGGCCACGAGTCGCCGATCCCGGACGATCTGATGGCGATGGTCTTCCGCGAGTACGAGCGGCGCAAGGAGGCCTCCGGAGCGATCGACTTCGAAGACCTGCTCGAGCTGACCGTGCGCATGTACGAGGAGGACGAGTCGGCGCTGGCCGCGCTGCGCGAGCGCTACGCCGCGTTCACGGTCGACGAGTACCAGGACGTGAACCTGCTGCAGCAGTCGCTGCTCGAGCTCTGGCTCGGCGGGCGTGACGACGTCTGCGCGGTCGGCGACGACTACCAGTCGATCTACGGCTTCACCGGCGCGTCGCCGGAGTGGCTGCTCGGGCTCGCGCGGCGGTACCCACAGGCGACGGTCGTGCGGCTGGAGGAGAACTACCGCTCGACCCCGCAGGTGCTCGCGCTCGCGAACCGGTTCGTGCCGAGGCTCGGCGGCGTGGAGAAGACCCTGCGCGCGACGCGGCCGCAAGGGGCCGAGCCGGAGCTGCGCGGCTTCGACTCGCCCGTGGCCGAAGGTGCCTTCGTGCTCGAGCGAGTCCGCGCGCTGCACGGGGAGGGCGTCGCGTACGAGGAGATGGCCGTGCTGATACGGTTGAATGCGCGCTCGGTCGACTTCGAGGAGCTCTTCGCCGACGCGAAGGTTCCGTTCCAGGGCGCTGCGCTCCTCTCGCGCGACGGAGCGAGGCAGCTGCTGAAGGGCCTGCGCGGCGCGGGCTTTGGCTCGCTCACGCAGGAGGTGCGGCGGGTGGCTCGGCAGCAAGGCCTCGTCGATCCGGTTCCGGAGAAGGTCGGCGAGCGCGAGCTCGTGCGCCAGGCCGACCTCGCCCGGCTGTGCAAGCTCGCCGAGGAGTTCGACGACGGGACGAAGACGGTCGAGCAGTGGGTCGAGTGGCTGAAGGCGCGCTTCGCTCACGGGAGCCAGGGCGGCGTCCACCTGCTCACGCTGCACCGCGCGAAGGGGCTCGAGTTCGACGCCGTCTTCCTGCCGCGCGTCGAGGAGAAGGAGCTGCCCTGCAAGCAGGCGCTCCGCGACCCGGGGCAGCTCGAGGAGGAGCGGCGGCTGCTCTACGTCGGCATCACGCGGGCGCGAAAGCACCTGGCGCTGACGTGGGCCGGCAAGCCGAGCCGCTTCCTGCTCGAGCTCGGCGTGCAGGCCGCTCCGCCCGCGGTCGCGCAGAAGGAGCGGGCCGAGGAGCCCGACAGCCCGACCTACCAGGCGCTTAAGCGCTGGCGCCTTCAGCGATCGAAGGCCGACGAGATCCCCGCGTACGTCGTCTTCCACAACTCGACGCTGGCCGAGATCGCAGAGCGCCGGCCGAGCACGATCGCCGAGCTCGCGTCGGTGCCGGGCGTCGGCCCGGCGAAGCTCGAGCGCTACGGGCCCGAAGTGTTAGACGCTCTCGCGAGCTGACAGAAGGAGCTCCAGCATCAGCGCGGGATCGCGCCTGATGCGGTCGCGCTCGTCGTCGCGCTTGTGCAGGTCGAGCGCGCGCGGGTCGGAGAGCGGGATCAGCCGCCCCTCACGGATCAGCATCTCGTCCACGCCGCCGAGCCGGCCGCCGTAGGTCGTGTAGACGGGCGTCCCGAGCGCGACCGCTTCACGGTTCATCGTCCCGCCCGCCGAGACGACGAGGTCGGCGAACGCGATCAGGCTCTGCGCGTCGACGGCGCGCTCGGGCACCTGGATCGACGGCAGGCTGAGCCCACGGACGTACGTGCGCTGCTCCTCGGTGCGCGGGATCACGATCGCGTTCACGGACTCGTTACGCCCGAGGTGGTCGAGCACCTGGGGAAAGAGTGGGTTCGAGCGGCGGTGGTAGAGCGACACGTCGGGCGGCGTGCGCACGATCACGAGCGTCCGTGTAGAGTCGAGGTCGAATGCCTCCAGCGCCCGCGGGTCGGGCTCGAAGTCGGCGAGGTAGTACTCCTCCTTCAGGCCGGGGTACTGGATCAGCTTCGGCGGCCGCACGCCGTAGCGCTCGAGCCGCTGCGGCGGGATCGCCTCGGGCACGACGACGCGCGTCGCCGCTCGGCACCCGAGCTGGTGCTGGAGCCAGGCGAACTCGTAGTCGAAGGTGGTCGAGCTCGGGATGCCGAGCCGCTTCGCAGTCATCGTCAACTCGTGCGACCCGTGGGCAAGCGCGATGTCGAACTCCCGGCCTCGCGCCCAGCGGCGAAGCTCGCCGAGGCGGGAGGTCAGCGAGCGCGCCTTGCCGAGCCGCGAGCGCCCCCCGTGCCGGCCGAGGACGTCGGCCTCGACGCCGTGCAGCTCGAGCAGTTGCACGGTTTGCGCGTAGTCGCGGGCGGTGACCGAGACCTCGTCGCCGCGCTCGCGCAGGATCTTCATCAGCGGGCGAAACACGAGTACGTGGGCCGGGGCCGTGATGTCGATCCAGACCTTCATGCGACGACGGCATCGAGCCGCGGCTCGCGCAGTGCCGGCGGCTCGCGCTCGACGTGCCGTTCGTGCCAGAGCGTGAACGCGAGCAGGCCCCAGAGCTGGCGCGAGAGGTCTTCGTGCCCGGCGACGTGGCGGTCGATCAGCGCCGTCACCGCATCCGGCCGGAAGAAGCCCTGGCGGCTGAGGGTCTCCGCGCTCAGGGTTTGACGAGCGAAGGGCTCGAGCTCGCCGCGCAGCCAGGCCGCGGCCGGGATCGAGAAGCCGCGCTTCTTGCCGCGGACGATTTGCTCCGGCACGAGCGGCGCGACGGCCTTCCGCAGCAGCACCTTCTTCCGCAGACCGCTGACGCGGTGCTTGCGGGGCAACGCGAGCGCGAAGTTCGTCACCGCCGGATCGAGGAACGGCACCCGCGCCTCGAGCGAGTGCGCCATCGAGGCGCGATCGGTCTTCACGAGCAGGTCGTCGGCGAGGTAGATGCCGAGGTCGACGTCCTGCAGACGGGCGAGCAGCTCGGCGCCCTCCGTCTCGGCGAAGCGGTCGCGGTAGAGGTCGACCGGGTCGAAGCCGCTCCGCCGGCCGGTCAGCTCGGCGCGCGCGTCGGCGGAGAAGATCTCCTTCCAGGCGTGATGGCGCTCGAGCGGCGGGAGGTGCGCGCCGCGAACGAAGCGCTTGGCCTTGTAGTCGAAGCTCGCGCGCGCTGTGGAGGTCGGCAGGCGCTCGACCAGTGGCCGGGCGAGCCGCGCCAGGCCGCCCGCGCGCTCGGCGAGCAGGTCGGCAACGTACGTGTAGTAGCCGCCGAAAAGCTCGT
>JAWVDY010000275.1:0-3952 GCA_033856995.1 Gaiellaceae bacterium | reverse complement strand
ACTCGAACACGACGTCGAGGTCGCGCCCGATCTCGCGCAGCATCTCCTCCAGCGCTTCAGCCTGCCGCATCGTGCGCGGGAAGCCGTCGAGCACGAAGCCGCCGCGCGCGTCCTCCAGGCCGAGGCGCTCGCGAATCAGGGCGATCATCAGGTCGTCGGGCACCAGGTGGCCCGCCTCGTACAGCGGCCTCACCCTCTGGCCGAGCTCGGTGCCGGAGGCCATCGCGTTGCGCAACATGTCCCCAGTGGCCACGTGCGGGATGCCGTGCTCCGCCGCGATCAACCGCCCCTGGGTTCCCTTGCCGGCGCCCTGCGGCCCGAGCAGCAGGATGTTGGCCACTACTTGAGGAAGCCTTCGTAGGAGCGCATCATCATCTGCGACTCCATCTGGCGCATCGTGTCTAGAGCGACGCCGACCACGATCAGCACCGAGGTGCCGCCGAGGGCGCGCGAAGTCGCTTGCGAGAACCCGCCGTAGCGGATGAAGAGGCTCGGCAGCACCGCTACGGCCGCGAGGTAGACGGAGCCCGGCAGGGTCAGCCGCGTCAGCACGCGGTCGAGGTACTGCGCGGTCGGCGGCCCCGGCCGGATGCCGGGAATGTAACCCCCGTGCTTGCGCAGGTTGTCGGCCTGGTCGACCGGGTTGAACTGGACCGCCGTGTAGAAGTAGGTGAAGACGATGATCAGGAAGGCCTCGAGGCCGAGGTAGGTCAGGCTCGAGGTCTGGAAGTGGCGGTTGACGAAGCCCTGCGTCTGCGGGAAGTACTGTCCGACCGTCGGCGGGAACGCCATCACGGCTGCGGCGAAGATGATCGGGATCACCCCCGCCATGTTCACGCGCAGCGGCATGTAGGTCGACTCCCCGGTCGTCATCTTGCGCCCGACCATGCGTTTGGCGTACTGGATCGGGATCCTCCGCTGCCCCTCCTGGATGAAGACCACCGCGACGACGATCCCGATCGCGATCAGCGGGAAGAACAGCTTCTCCATCGCGCCGCCGTTGTACCAGGCGGTTACGCCCGCAGGCGCCGAGGTGAGGATCGAGGCGAAGATCAGCAACGAGATCCCGTTGCCGATCCCGCGCTTGGTGATGAGCTCTCCCATGTACATGAGCAGCGTCGTTCCGGCGGTGAGGGTGATGATGATCAGGACGAGCCGGCCGGTGTTCGAGGTCAGGGCTCCCTCACGCTTGAACAGGTACGCGTACCCGGTCGCCTGCGCGGCCGCGAGGCCGACGGTCGAGTAGCGCGTGTACTGGTTGATCGTGGCGTAGCCGGACTCGCCTTCCTTCTGCAGCTGCTCCAGCCTCGGGATCACGACGGTCAGGAGCTGGAGGATGATCGAGGCGGTGACGTACGGCATGATCCCGAGCGCGAACAGCGAGAACCGGGAGAGCGCGCCCCCCGAGAAGATGCTCAGGAGGCCAAGGATCGT
Source organism: Gaiellaceae bacterium (assembly GCA_033856995.1). Lineage (GTDB taxonomy): Bacteria > Actinomycetota > Thermoleophilia > Gaiellales > Gaiellaceae > AC-32. Next base: position 2,518 of record JAWVDY010000275.1, on the reverse strand, counting down.
GCCGCCCTGGCCGTTGAAGAGTTGCTTGATCTGGTCGGAGTTGACGCCGGGCGCGGGAATCCACGAGCCGAGCCGGTACAGCGCGAGCATGAGCGCCGTGAAGAGGACGCGGCGCCGCAGCTCCGGCACGCGCCAAGCGTTCGCGAGCCAGGAGAACACCTAGCTCTCCTCCCCTTCCTCGACTTCCGGCTCGCCGCCACCCGCCTCGGTCTCGGGCTCGCTCTCGGCCGGCTCGGGTGTTTCCTCGGGTGTTTCCTCGGGTGCTTCGTCGACTTCGGCCGCGGGCTCCGGCCGAGCGCTCTCGGGCTTTCGCTTGGGCCGGCGCACCTTCGGCTCGCGCAGCAGCGTCAGCGTGCCGCCGGCCGCCTCGACCTTCTCGCGCGCGCTTGCGGAGGCGGCGTGGACGGTGATGCTGAGCTTCTTCTTCAGGTCGCCCTGGCCGAGCAGCTTGACGTCGATGCGGGTGTTCTTGATCAGGCCCTTCTCGACCAGCGCGTCCAGCGTGATCTCGGCACCGGCGTCGAAGCGCTCCTCGAGCGCCGCGACGTTCACCGGCTGCGTCGAGGTGCGGTGCGGGCCAACCGCCATCGCGTCCTTCGACCCGCCGCGCTGCTTGCCGAGGCGCATGTACAGCGGGTTCTGCCCGCCCTCGAAGCCGGGCCGCATCTTGTGCGAGCCGGAGCGGGACTTCTGGCCCTTGAGCCCACGGCCGGAGTAACGGCCCTTGCCCGAGCCGAGACCGCGGCCGACGCGCTTCCGGTCCTTGCGCGACTGGGCGGGCTTGAGGTTCGAGAGGTTCAGGTCGTCAGGCATCGGAGTCCACCCTCACGAGGTGACGGACCTTCCTGAGCATACCGGCGACCTGCGGGCTCTCGTCCTTCTCGACGCTGCGGCCGATCTTGCCCAGGCCGAGGGCGCGGAGCGTGCCGCGGTGCCTCTGGCTCTGGCCGATCGCGCTACGCGTCTGGGTGATCTTCAGCTTCGCCATCGCTCTCCGTCTCGGCGGCGGTCGCGACCGCCGTTGCCTCGGCCGCAGCCGCCTGCTCGGCGACGCGCGCCTCCTTCGCCTTCGCGCTCACGGGCAGCACCTGCTGGATCGTCAGCCCGCGCGTGGCGGCGACCTCGTCGGGCCGGCGCAGGCTCTGAAGGCCCTGCACCGTCGCCTTGAGCATGTTGATCGGGTTCGTCGTCCCGAGGCTCTTCGCGAGGATGTCGCGGATCCCGGCGAGCTCGAGCACTGCACGGACGCCGCCGCCGGCGATCACGCCGGTTCCCTCGCTCGCAGGGCGCAGCAGCACCCGCGCCGCGCCGAACCGGCCGAGGATCTCGTGCGTGATCGTCGTCCCGTGTCGCGGCACCGTGAACAGGTTCTTCTTCGCGTCGTCGACCGCTTTCGAGATCGCCAGCGGGACCTCGCGCGCCTTGCCGTAGCCGAGACCGACGCGGTCGACCTCGTCACCGACGACGACGAGCGCCGTGAACGAGAACCGCCGGCCGCCCTTGACCACCTTGGCGACGCGGTTGATCTCGACCACGCGCTCCTTGAGCTCCCTGCTCTGTTCGACGTCAATTGCCATCTAGAACTTCAGTCCTCCCTCTCGTGCTGCGTCGGCCAGCGCCTTGACGCGGCCGTGGTAGAGGTAGCCGCCGCGGTCGAAAACGACCGTCTCGACATTCGCCTTCTTCGCGTTCTGGGCGAGCAGCTTGCCGACCTCGGCCGCCTGCTCGCTCTTCGAGCCCTTGAACGATTTCTTCAGGTGCAGCCAGCTCGCGGCCGCGAGGGTCTTGCCCTCGAGGTCGTCGACGAGCTGCGCCTCGATCCCGCGGTTCGACCGGAATACGACGAGGCGCGGGCGCTCGGCGCTGCCGACGATCTTGCTGCGCACCCGGCGGTGGCGGCGCTCGCGCGCCTCGCGGACAGAGAGGGTGCTCATGCGCGCTTGCCGACCTTCCGGCGGACGTGCTCGCCCTCGTAGCGGATGCCCTTGCCCTTGTAGGGCTCGGGCGGGCGCACCTTGCGCACCTCGGCCGCGATCTGGCCGACCGCCTGCTTGTCGATTCCCTTGACGATCACCTCGGTCGGCGTCGGCACCTCGAAGGTGATCCCCTGCGGAGCCTTCAAGACGACGGAGTGCGAGTAGCCGACGTTCAGCTCGAGGTCGACGCCTTTCAGCGCGGCGCGGTAGCCGACGCCCTGGATCTCGAGCCGCTTCTGAAAGCCGTTCGTGACGCCCTCGACCATGTTCGCGATCAGCGAGCGCGTGAGACCGTGCAGCGCGCGGTCGTCGCCGCGCTCGGTCGGGCGCGTGACGGTGATCGTCGCGTCCTGCTGCTCGACCTTCATGCGCGCCGGAACCTGCTGGTGGAGCTCGCCGAGCGGCCCGTTCACCATCACCCGGCCGGGCGAGATCGAGACCGAGACTCCGGCGGGGACTTCGATGGGCTGTCTACCGATTCGACTCATCGCTCACCAGACGAAGCAGACCACTTCGCCGCCGACCCCCTGCTCCTCGGCGCT
>JAWVDY010000274.1:0-9281 GCA_033856995.1 Gaiellaceae bacterium | reverse complement strand
GCCTGGCGAGCGCTACGCGCGGATCTACGAGATCAACATGAGCCGCTGCATCTTCTGCGGTTACTGCGAGCTCGCCTGCCCGTTCGACGCGATCACGCTCGGCAACGAGTTCGAGCTCTCGGAGTACTCGCGCGACGACCTGATCTACACGAAGGACATGCTGCTGGCCGAGCCGATCAAGCAGGTCCCGGTCGCCGACCGCGAACTCTACGACACGCCGATCCCCTACTACAAGGCGCATTCGTAGATGGCGAACGTGCTGGTCTGGGCGGTCTGGGTCGTCGCCGCCTTCGCGTGCCTCGGCAGCGGGATCGCCGTCGTCTCCTTCTCGAACCCGTTCTACTCGGCGCTCTCGCTGATCGGGAACCTGTCCTCGCTCGCGGTGATGTACCTGCTGCTCTCGGCCGAGTTCGTGGCCGCCGCGCAGGTGCTCGTCTACGCGGGCGCGGTGATGGTCATGTTCGTGTTCGTGACCGGCTACCTCGGTGGGCGCGTCGACGCGCCGTGGGCCGGCGCGCCGAGCTGGCAGGCGCTCGGAGCCGTTGCGGCCTCGGGGGCTCTGTTCGTCGAGGTGATCGTGGTGATCGGCCTGAAGTCGAGCGGCCGGCTCGCGCACGAACATCACACCGGGCTCTCCTACGGCCGGCCTTACGAGATCGGGCGGCTCTTCCTGACCGACCATCTGCTCGCCTTCGAGATCACGTCGATCGTGCTACTGATCGCGGCCGTCGGCGGCGTGATCCTCGGCAGCCACTCGCGCGACATGACGACCTCGGAAGTCTCGCAATGAGAGGCCCCGACGTCGTCTGGTATCTAGCGGTGGCGGCGTTCCTGTTCTGCACCGGGGCGCTCGGCGTGCTGATCCGCCGCAACCCGCTGATCGTGTTGCTCTCGCTCGAGCTGATGCTGAACGGGGCGAACCTCGCGCTGATCGCGTTCTCGCGCTACTACGGCCACGGCGACGGCCAGATCTTCGCGCTGACCGTGATGGCGGTCGCGGCCTCCGAGGTCGTCGTCGGCCTTGGGCTGATCGTCGCGATCGCCAGGCGCCGGCTCTTCCTCGACGTGGACAAGCTCACGACCCTGCGCGGATGATCCCGGCCGCCTGGATCTGCCTGCTCTCGCCGCTCGCCGCGGCGCTCCTCGTCACCCTCGCCGGGAACCGGATCTCACGGCGCAGGACCGGGTACCTCGCCACCCTGTCCGTCGCCGTCTCGTTCGTCGCGGCGGTCGTCTCGTTCGCCTCGCTGCTCGGTGACGCGCCGGACCAGCGCTACCACCCGTCGACGCTCTGGAGCTGGCTCACCGCGGGACAGCTCGACTTCGGGCTGCGGATCGTGGTCGACCCGCTCTCGACCTTCATGATGCTCGTCGTCGCCGGGGTCGGAATGCTGATCGTCGCCTACTCGATCGGCTACATGGACGGCGACAACGAGGAGCGGCGCTACTTCGCCTACATGGCGCTGTTCGTCTTCTCGATGCTGCTGCTCGTCCAGGCCGGGAACCTGCTGCTGCTGCTCGTCGGCTGGGGCCTCGTCGGCCTTTCGTCGTACCTGCTGATCGGCTTCTGGCACGAGCGGCCGAGCGCGATCGCGGCCGCGAAGAAGGCGTTCGTGATGAACGCGATCGGCGACGCGACGATGGCGCTCGCGCTCTTCCTGCTGATCCAGCGCACCGGCTCGCTGAACTTCGAGACGGTCTTCTCGCAGGCCGGCTCGATCGGCGGCGGCTGGACGATGAACCTGATCGCGCTCGGGCTGCTCGGCGGTGCGGTCGCCAAGTCGGCGCAGCTGCCGCTGCACACGTGGCTCCCGGACGCGATGGAGGGCCCGACGCCGGTCAGCGCGCTGATCCACGCCGCAACGATGGTGACCGCCGGCGTCTACCTGATCGTCCGCACCGCGCCGCTCTTCGAGCAGGCCCCGCGCGTGCTCGAGCTCGCGGCCGGCCTCGGCGCGATCACGCTCGTCGTGGCCGGCCTGATCGCGCTCGTCCAGACCGACATCAAGCGCGTGATCGCCTACTCGACGATGTCGCAGATCGGCTACATGTTCCTCGCGGTCGGCCTCGGCGCGTACGCGAACGGGATGTTCCACCTGATGACGCACGCGTTCTTCAAGGCGCTGCTCTTCATGGCCGCCGGCCTCGTGATCCACGCGCTCGCGGGAGAGCAGGACATCCGCAAGATGGGCGGCCTTCGCCGGCTGATGCCGTTCACGTTCGTCGCGTTCTCGGTCGGCGCGCTCGCGCTCGCGGGCGTGCCGCCGTTCTCAGGCTTCTTCTCGAAGGACTCGATCCTCGCGGCCGCGCTCGACCACGGCTGGTACGGCGAGCTGCTGTGGGTGGCCGGGATGGCTGGTGCGTTCCTCACCGGCCTCTACGCGTTCCGGCTGCTTTTCCTCGTCTTTTGGGGCGAGCCCTCGCCGTTCGTCCGCGAGCACCTGATGGCCGGCTCGCATGAGCACGCGCAGGAGGGGCACCTGATGCACCTCGGGCACGAGACGCACACGCACGACACGCACGCGGGCGAAGGGCCGTTCTCGATGACCGTGACCGTCGGCGTGCTGACCGTCCTGGCCGCGCTCGGCGGCTTCATCCAGTTCGCAGGCGTCTGGACGCCCATCTCCAACTGGCTCGAGCCGATCGCCCGGCCGCTCGTCACCGCGAGCGGTGTCCAGGAAGCCGTCTCGTCGGTGCTCGCGGTGCTGCTCGGCCTCGCGGGGATCGGCGTCGCCTGGCTGCTCTACGGCGCTAGGACGTCGACCGCGCCTCGGGTCGTCTGGGCGCAGAACCTGCTCGAGCGGAAGTTCTACTTCGACGAGGCCTACGACGCGGTGTTCTACCGGCCGGCGGTCTTCACGGCCGGCGTCCTCGGCCGCTGGATCGAGCGGCCGCTCGTCTTCGGCTCGGTGCGCGAGCTCGCCCAGGGCATGCGCGGGCTCGGGCTCGGGACCGGCCGCCTGCAGACCGGCCTCGTCCGCACCTACGCGCTCGCGATCGGCGCGAGCGTCGCCGTCGTGATGATCGTCTTCGTGGCGGTGCGCTGATGACGACTGCGCTGATCCTGCTTCCGGTCGGCGGCGCGCTCGTCGTCTGGCTGCTGCCGCTGCGACCGTTCGCGGTCGGCTCGACGGCGCTGCTGATCGCGCTCTCCGAAGTCGGGCTCTGGATCGATACGGTCGCGCGGTTCGACTTCGGCAAGCCCGGCCTCCAGCTCGGCGAGCGCCAGAGCTGGTTCACCGACCTGAACGTCTCGTACCACGTCGGCTTCTACGGCTTCTCACTCTGGCTCGTCGGCCTGACCGTGGTCGTGCTCGCGGCCGCGGTCGGCTACGCGTTCTGGGCCGGCCGCGAGCGCCCGCGCGCCTACTACGGGCTGATGCTGCTCCTGACCGGAGCGATCGTCGGCGTCTTCGTCGCCCAGGACCTGCTGCTCTTCTACGTCTTCTGGGAGGCGATGCTCGTCCCGCTCTACTTCCTCGTCGGCGTCTGGGGCGGCGCTGGGCGGCTGCGGGCGACGCTGCTGTTCGTGATCTACACGATGGCGGGCTCGCTGCTGATGCTGGCCTCGATCATCGTGCTCGGGATCTCGCAGGGTACGTTCGACCTCGTCGGCTCCGGCACGAACGGGAGCGACTGGATCTTCCTCGGCTTCGTCGCGGCGTTCGCGGTCAAGGCGCCGCTCTTCCCGCTGCACGCGTGGCTGCCGGAGACCTACCGCGAGTCGTCGCCCGAGGTGGCCGCCGTGCTCTCAGGCGTCGTCTCGAAAGCGGCCGCATACGGCTTCCTGCGGATCGCGATCTCGAAGTTCCCGGGTCCCGTGTCCGAGTTCCGCACGCCGATCCTGGTGCTCGCAGCCTGCGGGTTGATCTACGGCTCGCTCCTCGCCTTCCGCGCGCCCGACCTACGCGGCGTGATCGCCTACTCGAGCCTCGCGCAGATGGGCCTGATCGTGCTCGGCCTTTTCGCGGTCAACGACCTCGGCCTGAACGGCGCCGTGCTGCAGATGGTCAACCACGGCCTGATCTCGGCAACGCTCTTCCTGCTCGCGGGTGGGATCGAACGACGAGCGGCCACGGGTGAGCTCGGGGCGCTCGGTGGGATGGCTCGAGGGCGCCCTCTCCTCGCCACCGTGCTGATGACGACGGGCGTGATCGCGCTCGCGGTGCCCGGCTCGGCGGCGTTCGCCGGCGAGTTCGCGATCCTCGCCGGGGTCTTCCGCTCGGGGTGGGGCTACTCGGTGGCGGGCGCGATCGCGATCGTGCTCGCGGCGATGTACATGCTGCGGCTGATCTCGGCGGTATTGCATCGCGAGCCTGGACCGGCGGTCACGGAGGCGGCGCTCGACCTGCGCCCGGCAGAGCTTGGCGTCGTCGTCCCGCTCGTCGCGATCCTGCTCGTTCTCTCCGCGTGGCCGGCTGCGATCACCGACCACTCCTTCGGCAAGTCCGCGGCAACGGTCGTAACACAGGCATTGCCGTGATCGCTTCCCTCGCCACCCCGCACATCGACTGGTTCGCGCTCGCCGCCCCGCTTGCGCTGCTCGCAGCGGGCGGCGTCAACCTGCTGGCCGCCGTGCTCGTCCCCGCAGGCGACCGGCGGGTCGTCGGCTCGATCGTCTGCGTGCTCGGCTTCGCGGGCGCCTTCGTCGCGGCCGCGATCCTCTACGCGCACAGCGCAGCTGGGCACGGCGTCGTCGTCGACGCGATCCAGCGCGACCGGCTCGGCGCACTCGCGACGATGATCGTCGCCGGAGCGGGAATCCTCGCCGTCGGCGTCTCCTACTCGGAGCCGATGACCGAGCACGTCTGCGAGTACTACGCGCTCCTCGCCTGGGCCGGGGCAGGCATGGCCTTCCTGACCACTGCGAGCACGCTGCTGACGCTCTTCCTCGGGCTCGAGTGGTTCTCGATCAGCCTCTACATCCTCTGCGCGATCGACCGCGAGCTCGCCGGCTCGCTCGAAGCGGGCCTGAAGTACCTGATCGTCGGCGGCTTCGGCTCGGCGATGCTGCTATTCGGCTCGGCGCTCGTCTACGGCGCGACCGGGCAGCTCGAGTTCCACCACATCGCGCAGGCCGTCCAGCAGCAGGGCCTGAGCCATGACGCGTTACTCGTCGGCGGGCTCGCCCTCGTGCTCGGCGGCCTCGGCTTCAAGGCCTCGGCGGCGCCGTTCCACATGTGGACGCCCGACGTCTACGAGGGCGCGCCCACGCCGGTGACCGCGTTCATGTCGGCGGCGACGAAGACCGTCGCCCTCGTGCTGACGCTGCGGGTGCTCGTGACCGCGTTCCCGCAGGAGGCGCGGCTCTGGAGCGTCACGATCGCGGCGCTCGCGTGCGCCTCGCTCGCAGTCGGCAACCTCGCGGCGCTCGTGCAGCGGAACGTGAAGCGGATGCTCGCGTACTCGTCGATCTCGCACGCGGGCTTCATGCTGATCGCGGTCGCAGCGAACAACGCGATCGGCGGACGCGCGCTCCTCTACTACCTGATCCCGTACTCGGCGATGTCGATCGGCTCGTTCGCCGTCGTCGCCGCGCGCGAGCGGGAGCTGAACCGGCCGGTGACGGTCGACAACCTCGCGGGCTTCGGCTGGGAGCGGCCCCTGCTCGGCCTCTCGATGGTCGTCTTCATGCTCGGCTTCGCCGGCTTCCCGCTGACCGGCGGCTTCGTCGGCAAGTTCTATCTCTTCTCCGCCGCCTACCAGCGCGGCTGGACCTGGCTCGTGATCGTCGGCGTCGTCGCGACCGCCGTGAGCCTCTACTACTACCTCGGCGTGATCCGCGCGATGTATTTCCGCACGTCCGAGGAGCTACAGCTGGCCCCGGTCGCCGGCGGCTCGCCGCCGCGGGAGCTCGTGCTCCAGACGGCCGTGGCTGCAGCGCTCGTCGTCACCGTGGGCTCGTTCTTCGCCGTGCAGCCGCTGATCGACGGCGCGAAGCACGCGGCCCGCTCGCTGCCGTTCTAACGGCGGAGCTCTGCGGCGGCCGCGACCGCGGCCTGGACGCAGAAGACCGCCAGGCAGGCGAGCAGCGCCGAGCGCGCGAGGGCCGGGACCGCTCCTTCGGTCACCGCAGGGGCGCGCACGGCGGCGCCGACGACGACCAGGGCCAGGACAACGGTCCAGAGCGCCGCGTGCAGGTGGTCGCTCGCGCCGTCGAGGACGTGGCCGAACGCCTCGAGCGCAGCGACGGCCGCAGCCGGCACGGCGAGCAGCAACGCGTAGAACGCGACCGCGTGTGCTCCTGCCCCGTCCGCCGCCGCCGCTGCGATCACGAGCACGACAGGTATCGACCGGCGAGCCATGCGCCCGTGGTTCTGCATCCGCGTCTCGGCTCCTTCGTTACGCTCAGCGAACCCGTGAGAAAGGAGCGCGAATGGCCGATGTGTCGGTGACGTGGCTGGGTCACGCGAGCTTCCGCGTCGACTCCGTGGAGGGCAAGCGGATCTACGTCGATCCCTGGCTGGGGAACCCAAAGTGCCCGGATTCCGAGAAGGAGCCCGAGCGGATCGACGTGATCGCGCTCACCCACGGGCACGGTGACCACGTGGGCGAGACGGTCGAGCTGAGCAAGAAGTTCAAGCCCGAGGTCGTGGCGATGGTCGAGCTCAAGAGCTGGCTCGGCGAGCAGGGCGCGCCGGTCGGCGACATGCCGGGCCCGAACAAGGGCGGCACGGTCGAGGCTGCGGGAGTCAAGTTCACGCTCGTGAACGCCTTCCACTCGAGCGCGACCGACGACTTGACCTATCTCGGCGAGGCAGCCGGGATCGTGATCACGCTCGAGGACGGGAAGTCGATCTACTTCGCCGGCGACACCTGCGTCTTCGGCGACATGCAGCTGATCGGGCGGATCTACTCGCCCGACGTGGCGGTGCTGCCGATCGGCGGCCACTTCACGATGGATCCGCGTGAGGCGGGCGTGGCCCTCGAGCTGCTCGGCGCGAAGCGCTGCATCCCGTGTCACTACGGGACGTTCGGGCTCCTCACCGGGACCCCGGAGCAGCTGCGGCAGCACTCCGACGGCGTCGAGATCGTCGAGCTGCAGCCCGGGGAGACGACCACGGTTTGAGAGAGCGCTGGTTCGGCGCCACCGGCAGGCGGGTGCCGGAGATCGCGGTCGAGGGCGAGCTCGACGTCGAGGACGCGCTCGTACTCGACGGCATCTCCGACGAGGCTGCGCTCAGGGAGGCACACGAGCAGGGCCGACCGGTCGTCGTGCGCGCCGACTCGGCCTCGGGCGTGAAAGCCGCGCTCGCACGGCCAGAGGTCGCGACGGTGCTCGTGCCGGAGTGGAGGCGCGAGCTGCTCGAGCTCGACCTGACCAAGCTGACCTATGGCTAGAAGCATCCCCCCGCGACAAGAGGACTCCGTTCCCAGACAGTCTGGTAGCCGGCCGCGCGGGCAAAGCCCGCACGGCCTCCATGGTCGGCGCCGCCAAGTTGGCGCCTCAGCTGAGATCGTCGCGACCTACTCGATCGCCGCCTGCGACCTCGACGCCTCGCAGTGGGGCGTGGCGACGCAGTCGAAGTTCCTCGGCGTCGGGTCGGTCGTGCCGTGGGCAGCGCCGCAGATCGGCGCGATCGCGACCCAGTCCTACGCGAACCCGCGCTACGGGCCCGACGGGCTCGCGCTGCTGCGGGAGGGACTCAGTGCGGAGGAGGTCGTCGAGCGGCTCACCTCGGCCGACGACGCGCGTGAGCACCGGCAGCTCGGGGTCGTCGACGGCAAAGGCGACAGCGCGAGCTTCACGGGCTCCGAGTGCATGGACTGGGCGGGCGGCCGCACCGGGCCCTGCTACGCGGCGCAGGGCAACATCCTCGTCTCGGCCGAGACCGTGGACGCGATTGCCGAGACCTTCGAGCGCACCGCGGGCAAGCCGCTCGCGGAGCGGCTGCTCGACTGTCTCGACGCGGCGCAGGCCGCGGGCGGCGACCGGCGCGGGCAGCAGTCGGCCGCGCTGCTCGTGGTCGAGCGCGACGCGGGCTATGCCGGGCTCTCCGACAGCGTCGTCGACCTACGCGTCGACGAGCACGAGCGCCCGCTCGAGGAGCTGCGGCGGATCTACGTCATGCATCAGGCGATCTTCGGCGTGACGCCCCGCGAGGACTGGCTCGAGGTGGACTCGGGGCTCGCGGACGAGCTACGCGAGCGGCTCGGACGGCTCGGGTACGACGGCGACCTGGGCGAGTCGTTCCTCGCCTGGGCGGGGAAGGAGAATCTCGAAGAGCGTGTCGACGGCGTCGAGCGCGTCGACCCAGTCGTGCTCGAGGAGCTGAGGAGCCAGACGTGAGCGAGAAGAGCTACGGCATCGCGCGGATCGACGAGCTCGAGTCGTACCCGATCGAGAACCAGGACGGCCTCACCTGGCGACCTGTGCGGCGCCACTTCGGGATCAGCTCGTTCGGCGTCAACGCCTACACCGCCGAGAAGGCCGGCCAGCGGGTCGTCGAGGAGCATCGCGAGGAGGACGGGCACGACGAGCTCTACGTCGTCGTCTCCGGGCGCGCGACGTTCACGCTCGACGGCGACGAGCACGACGCGCCGGCCGGGACGCTCGTCCACTGCCCGCCCGCGACGCTGCGCAGCGCCTTCGCGGCCGAGCCGGGAACGACGGTGCTCGGCATCGGCGCGAAGGCCGGCGAGGTCTTCAAGCCGTCCGGCTGGGAGTGGGTCTTCGCCGGGGTCTCGCTGCTCGCCCAGGGCGACGAGGAGGGCGCGCGCCGGGAGCTGAGGGCCGGGGTCGAGGCGAACCCCGACGCGTGGCAGGGCTACTTCAACCTCGCGTGCGTGGAGGCGCGGCTCGGCAACAAGGACAAGGCGCTCGAGGCGCTCGAGCGGGCCGCGGCGCTCGACCGTGAGGCCGTCGCCAAGTGGGCGCGCGAGGACTCCGACCTCGAGTCGCTGCGGGACGACCCTCGCTTCCTAGCTGTCGCCGGGCAGCCGGACTCCGGCAGCTCGAGCTCGTAGGTCAGTAAGCGCGTCGGCCTCCGGGCGCGCGACGAGCAGCACCGCGCCGTGGCCGGGCTCGGCGACGAGCGAGTCCACGAGCAGCTGCAGCCCAATCGCAAGCGCGAACGCCTTGTGCGCCTGCTCGCCGCCGAACGGCACGAGGTCGTCGGCCGACGCCCGGCCCGCGATCACGTCGCCGTAGGTCGTCTTGCCCATCGACACGTCCACGACGATCGGCGGCGCCCCGGCCGTCGAGGGGATCCCGATCGCGAGCGGGTTCGTCCCGACGAGCGGCGGCCCTCCGTCCGGGTGCGGGAGCCGGGGCGGCGACG
>JAWVDY010000273.1:0-5007 GCA_033856995.1 Gaiellaceae bacterium | reverse complement strand
GTCGTGCTAGGCCGCGACGGGCGGCTCTACTGGGGCAGCGGCTCGACCTGCGACGCCTGCCGCGAACGGGACGCGCGCAGCGCGGCGGTGCTCTCGCTGCGGCCGGACGGCTCCGATCTCCGGGTCGTCGCGCACGGCCTGCGCAATCCGTATGGGCTCGCCTTCCAGCCGGGCACGGGCCGGCTCTACGCCTCGGTCAACGGCCAGGACGACCTCGACCGGAAAGGAAACCCGGAGCCCGCCGAGATGGCGATCGTGGTCAAGCGCGGCGCGTTCTACGGCTGGCCGCGCTGCTGGCCGGACGCGCGCACGCTGCGGCTGAGCGGGAGCTGCGCGGGCGTGACGAAGCCGGCCGCGTACCTCGAGCCGCACTCCTCGGCCGACGGGATCGCGTTCTACCGAGGCGACCTCTTCGTCGCCGAGTGGGGGCAGTACCTGAGCCATCGCTTCGGCCGGCGCGTCGTGCGGGTCGAGCTGCGACCGAACGGGACGGCGAGGCGCGTGACCTCCTTCGCCTCCGGCTTCGCGCACCCGCTCGCGCTCTTGGTCGACCGCCGGGGCGGGCTGCTAGTCGCCGACTGGGGCCGCGGCGTCGTCTACCGCATCCAGGCCCGCGGGTGATGGCTCAGCTACGCGGGTCGGTGCTGCGGGCGATCTGGGCGGCCTCACCCTCGTGCTTCTCGACCACCCAGTAGCGGTCATGGCGCTCGATGACGGTCTCGACGTCGGGCGTGTCGTGGCCCGGCTTGATCGCGAACCAAGTCGGCTCCCGGCGAATCGCCTCGTACTCGGCGGCGCGGAGCTCGAGCCGGTCGGTGCAAGCGGCGCGCCCGCATTCGCAGATAGCGCTCAGCAGGTCGGTGACGACGTCGAAGCGGTCGTTCAGGCTGTGCACCTCGTCGTTCACGACCCGGAAGAGGGCTTCGTTCTCGCCCACCCGCTGTATCCGCTCGTCCGTCACGTTGCGCGGGCGTCGAGGTCCGCGGCCACGTCGGCGGCCTCCCCGATCTTCTCGACGATGTGGTACTCGGGTCTCTCCTCGACCAGCGAGACGTGCTCGGAGGCCGATTGCTCGTGGCCGGGCAGGACGATGAAGTGCGTGGACTCCGCACGAACGCCCTCGTATTCCTCGAGCGACAGTACGAGCAGCTGTCGGCATTCGGGATCGGCGCACTCGCAGATGAACGGGACGCGCTCGGTGCGGTCGTACCGCCGTGCAGCCTCCTCGATGCGCTCGTTGGCATCGCGGAAGATCGCGTCGTTGCGGGCGATCTGCTCGGCGTCCATCGGCCTCGTTCTGCGCCAAGGGGCCGGGCCGGAAACCTCGGGAGTTCAGCTAAGCCGGGCCGCGCGCGACACAGAACGTGCTCTTGAGCCCGCGGCTGACCGCCTCCGTTTCGGAACCGCCGGCAGACGGTACGAACACTCGATGGGGCTCTTTCGCCTTCTCGCACGGGTCACCATCGGCCTGTTGTTCGCAGGCCATGGCGCACAGAAGCTCTTCGGCTGGTTCGGAGGCGGCGGCCTGGACGGGACCGGCCAGGCCTTCGAGTCGATGGGGTTGCGGCCGGGGAAGCAGCACGCGCTCGCAGCCGGCGCGGCCGAGACCGGCGGCGGCCTGCTGTTCGGGCTGGGCGCTGCGACACCAGCCGCGACGGCGGCACTCTCCGCCGTGATGATCACGGCGATCAAGACGGTGCACTGGGAAAAGGGCGTCTGGTCGTCCGGCGGCGGCTACGAGTACAACCTCGTTCTGCTCGTCACGGCCTTCGGCCTCACCGAGAACGGGCCGGGCGAGTGGTCGATCGACGCCGCGCTCGGCAAGCGCCGCTGGGGCACGGCGTGGGCGCTCGCGGCACTGGCCGCGGGAGCGGCCGGATCGGCGGCTGCGCTGGCAGCGGCGGCACGGCAGGACCCTGCCGAGGAACCCGCTCCGAGCGACGACGCAGCGGCCGTTCCGGCCTAGCGCCGCGGGGCCGCCATTGCCCCGGCAAGAATCGAACTTGTGCACGCGGTCTAGGAAACGCCGTGCCTTTGCGTAGAAGCAGCGCGTTTCCCGACTGACGACTTCGCACGGTCGAGGGTGTGATCCCCCTATCGGGTGATGCGTGTTGAGCGTGTCCGCGAGATCCTGGCCGCGGGAAGGGAGGCCGAATGTCGTCGATTCAATTGCCGCTAGATGAACCGCTCTCGCCGGAACTGGCGCTCGTCTGCCCCGACCTGGCAGAGCGAGCTCGGCATTTCCTGGCCGAGCCGGGGTGGGCGCCCTCAGTGCGCGCCGAGGCTTCGGCGCGGGTAGGACCGCTGCAGATGCTCGCTCTCGCTTTCGCGTCGATCGCCATCCCCGCAACGCCGCTCGCTCTGCTCATCCTCGCGCGGCACTGAGCGGGGGGAGACGAGGAACCGTCACTCTCTCGCGTCGAAAACGGCGCTACGCGGCCCTGTGCAGCATCCGAAGCGACTACTTGCTCGGTGGCCGCTCACGCACGATCCGCTTACCCCACGCCCGGGTCACGCTACGCGGCAGACCCGGAAACTCGCGCCGGTAAAGCCGCGCAAAGCCCCGCCAGTCGAGCCGCAGGTACTCGGTGCGATCGATCTCTCCGAGACTCGGCAGCGTCACCGTGTCGGCCGCTGGAGCCGCTTGAAGCTCAGGGGCTGTCTGGGGCCATGTCGCCATGCCCTCTCTATCGGCAGGCATAGCTCCCGCGCTTGAGGATCGGATGCGTCGGCCGGATGGACCGTCGTGCCCAAATGGCTTCTCGGTCAGAACACGGGCGTTCGTGCTCCCCGGCGCTCAGGAAAGCTCGGCGGTGCGGAGCTTCTTGGCGACCGACTGGACGAGCTTCCAGCCGATCTCGCCGTTGGCGATCACGAGCGGCCGGAACTCCCACAGCGTGAGCCCGTAGCAGACGAGATCGGTTGTCGCCGCGATGGTCGCGGAGCGGACGCCTTCGTCGATGAGAGCGATCTCGCCGAAGTGGTCGCCGGCCCCGAGGCTCGCCCGTTCCGTACCGCGTACCGTGACCTTCGCCTCGCCCGACTCGATCAGGAAGAACGCCGCTCCCTCGACGCCCTCCTTGACCACGGTCTCACCCGCGGTGAAATTTCGTTCCTTGAAGAGGAGCGCGACCTGCGTCAGCTCGTCGTCGTCGAGATCGGCGAAGAGCGGCACGCGCCGCAACGCTTCGGCGGGCGCTCCGGCCATCAGGCTCCGCCCACCTTGGTCATCGCGCGGCACTGGAGCAGGTAGAGCGTGCCGTCGGCGACCGCCCATTCGATGTCTCGGTCGGGGCCGTAGACCTCCTCGCAGCGGCGCGCGAGCTCGTTGAGCGCTTCGAGTCGCGAGTCGTCGAGACAGAGCTGCTCGACGAGGTCAGGGGCGACCTCGTCCTCGACCGTCCCGCCGCCCGGGAGGCCGCGGATGGCGACGCGTTTCAGCCCGGGGCGCCGCTCCTGCACCTGCCCGTCGCGGGCGACGCGATAGCTGTCCGGGATGACCAGGCCGGCCACGACGGCCTCTCCGAGGCCCCAGCTCGCCTCGATCATCCGCTCGTCAACTCCGTTGATCGGGTTGCGCGTGAACATCACGCCCGCGCACTCCGGGTCGAGGAGCACCTGCACGACGACCGCGACGGTCGGGCGCGTAAAGAGGCCGATCCGCTTCCGGTAGCTGATCGCCGAGTCGGAGTTCGCCGACCACCAGATCTCCCGCAGCGCCTTGCCCAGCTCGTCGGCCGACGGCACGTTGAGGAGCGTCAGGTGCTGCCCCGCGAAGCTCGCGTCGGCGCCGTCTTCGTCGACCGCCGACGAGCGGACCGCGAGCGGCCCGCCCAGCGGACGCACGGCGGTCGCGACCCTGTCAACCGCGGCCTCGTCGGCGACGGCGACGGCTTCCACCAGCGGCCCGGAGAGCGCGAAGCCCGGCGGCACGGGCAGGCCGTCGCGCAACGCCTGCCCGAGCCCGACCGCCTTTGCGCCGAACACGGACGTGTCGGAGACCTCCGCCAGCGGAAGAAGCTCGGTCACGCCAGAACCGTCACCTCGCCGGCATCGCCGTCGACCCGCACGCGCGCGCCGTCGGGGATGCGCTCGGTTGCCTCACGCGTTCCGACGACGCCCGGGATCCCGTACTCGCGGGCGACGATCGCGGAGTGCGAGAGCAGACCGCCGCTGTCGGTCACGATCCCACCCAGCAGGGGCAGCAGGATGTTGAACGCCTCGGACGTGGAGACGGTCACGAGAACCTCTCCCTGGACGATCCGGTTGAAGTCGGCAGGCCCGGAGACGAGCCGCGCCGATCCCTCGTAGACACCCGGGCTGGCGGCGAGTCCGCGCAGGCGGTCCTCGTCGTGCTCTGCCTCGGAGCTGCCGAACAGCGCGCCGAGGGCGAGGCCGGTCGCGCGCATCAGCCGTCCGACCGCGGGCGGCAGCGTCGACGGGTCGGGCGGCGGCGGCGACGGCGAGCCGAGCGTCGCCGGCGCGTCCTTTGCGGTGTGCGACTTGCGGTAGTCGGCTCGTGCGGCGAGCTCGTCCGCCCACGGGCCGCCGCTGCCTTCGACCAGCGCGCGCATCTCGTCGAAGCCGGCCTCCAGGAGGTGCTCCGGCTCGTGGATCCGGCCGGAGGAGGTGACCCGCCGCCCGGCCGCGAGCACCGCGCGGCGCATGATCCCCGACGCCCAGATGTCGCTGTAGACGCCGCGCTCGTCGCGGAGTCGGTAGAGCAGCCGTGCCTCGCCGAGCAGCTCGTCGAAGCTCTCGCGGTGCTCCTCCGGGACCTTCGAGCGGACCTCGGTGATCGCCGTCTCGGCGCTCGCGTCGCCGACGCCGGTCTCGACTGCCGTGCGAATCGCCCGCAGCAGCTGGTCGGGCAGCTCGAGCGCCGACGGCTCCGAGATGTCGAATCCGTCCAGCAGCCGGTTGCCTACCAGATCGAGGTACGCCGACATCGCCATTCCCGCGTCGGAGTCCTGCGCCCGCAATTCTGCGAGGACACGCCCTGGGTCG
>JAWVDY010000272.1:0-34316 GCA_033856995.1 Gaiellaceae bacterium | reverse complement strand
TCGGCGAGCCGGACGTGATCCTCGACGCGCTCTTCGGCACCGGCTTCAGCGGCGAGCCGCGGCCGGAGGCGGCGGCGCTGATCGAGCGGATCAACGCCGCCGGCGCGCCCGTCCTCGCGATCGACCTCCCCTCGGGCGTGGACGCATCGACGGGCGAGGTGGTTGGGGCGGCGGTCCGGGCGGTGACGACCGTGACCTTCCATGGGCGCAAGGTCGGTCTCGAGATCGCGCCCGGGCGCTTCCACGCGGGAGCGGTGCACGTCGTCGACATCGGCCTCGAGCCCACGGAGACGGCGCTGCGGTGCGTCCTGCGCAAGCTGCTCGCAGAGGTGCCCCGCCGCGGTCCCGCCGACAACAAGTACACGGCCGGGCACGTGCTCGTCGTCGGCGGCTCGGCCGGCCTGACGGGCGCGCCGGCCCTCTGCGCGGAGGCGGCGCTGCGCGCGGACGCCGGCTACGTCACGGTCGCCGCGCCGCGCTCCGCGCTGCCGGCGCTCGAGGGCCGCCTGCTGGAGGCCGTGAAGCGGCCGCTGCCGGAGGAGGACGGCGTCGTCGCAGCGGCCGCCGCGGAGACCGTGCTCGAGCTCGCCGCGAAGGCGTCGGCGGTCGCGCTCGGGCCGGGGCTCGGGCGCGGCGCGGGCCCGCGGGAGGTCGTCCGGCGGCTGCTCGCCGAGCTCGATCGCCCGGCCGTGGTGGATGCCGACGGGCTCCACGGGCTCGAGCCGTTCGATCGCTCGGCGCCGACGGTGCTGACGCCGCACGAAGGCGAGCTTGGGCACCTGCTCGGCGTCCAGTCGGACTGGGTCGCGGCTCACCGGCTGGAGGCGGTGCGGCGCGCTGCGGAGAACTTCCACTGCGTGTGCCTGCTGAAGGGAGCCGACACGCTCGTCGCCGCGCCCGGGGAGGGCGTGATCGTCGTTTCGCTCGGCACGCCCGCCCTCGCCACGGCCGGCAGCGGCGACGTGCTCACCGGCATCGTCGCCGCGTTTCTGTCGAAGGGCGTCGACGCGCGAACGGCCGCAGCCGCTGGAGCCGCGGCGCAGCAGCTCGCCTCGCGCGTGATCCCGCAGTCGGGCGCCGTCGCGAGCGACATCTCGGCCGCGCTGCCGCTGGTACTGGATGCACCGGTCTGAGCTGACCGTCGATCTGGGGGCCATCCGCCGGAACGCCCGCACGCTGCTTCGGGCGCTCGACGGCGCGCAGCTCTGGGCGGTCGTGAAGGCGAACGCGTACGGCCACGGTGCGGTCGACGTGGCCGGTGCCGTGCTCGACGAGGGGGCGGGCGCGCTGTGCGTGGCGACCGTCGCCGAGGGGCTCGAGTTGCGCGCCGAGTTCCCGCTCGCGCGCATCGTCGTGATGGGCCCGACGTCGTCCAGCCGCGAGCTGGCCGACGCGCGAGACGCGCGGCTCGAGCTCGTGGTCTGGGGCGACGAGCTTCCGGACGGCGTGCGCGTGCACCTGAAGCTCGACACCGGCATGGGCCGCTGGGGGCTCTCCGAGCTGACGCAGCCTGCGAGCGAGGTCGTCGGGCTGATGTCGCACCTCGCGACCGCCGACTCCGACCCCGGCTTCGCCGAGGAGCAGGTCGAGCGCTTCCGTCAAGCGACCGAGCCCTACTCCGACCTGATGCGCCACGTGGCGAACAGCGCGGCCGCGCTGCGGCTGCCGTCGGCGCGGTTCGATGCCGCGCGGTGCGGCGTCGCCCTCTACGGCCTCTCGCCGTTCGGCGAGGACCCGGCAGTGGACGGGCTCGAGCCGGCGCTCTCGTGGCGGAGCCAGCTGGCGCAGGTGAAACGGCTCGAGGCGGGGGAGAGCAGCGGCTACGGGCGGCGATTCGTCGCCGAGCGGCCCACCTGGATCGGGATCGTCCCGGTTGGCTACGCCGACGGCTTCCGCCGCGACCTCAGGGGCACCGAGGTGCGGGTCAGCGGCCAGCCGCGCCGGGTCGTCGGCACGGTCTCGATGGACGCTTTCGCAGTCGAGCTCGACGGCGAGGAGCCGGTCGGCGCGCCGGTCACGATCCTCGGGCACGGCGTGCTCGCGGAGGCACACGCCCGTGTCGCCGGGACGATCAACTACGAGCTCGTGTGCGGGATCAACGCCGACCCGCGGCGGGCGCGGAAAGTAGTCGTCGATGCGTGAGGGCGCAGACGCTAAGCCTGGTATCGGAGGCGCCGTTGCCCGCGCGTGATCCTGGAACGCGTAGCGTGCTTGAGATGGTCGACGAGCTCTTCTCGGGCGAGGAGGCCTGGGTCGTCGGCGGCGCGGTTCGCGACCAGGCGCTCGGACGCCCGCTCGTCGACGTGGACGTGGCGTTGCGCGATCCGGAAGCCGCGGCCCGGCGGCTCGCGGCGCGCGTGGAGGGCGCTCCGTTCCCGCTCTCTGAGCGGCACGGCGCCTGGCGGGTCGTGCTCGAAGGGGGCCGTACGGTCGACTTCACGCCGCTGCCGGGCCCGATCGAGGACGACCTCGCTACGCGCGACTTCAGCATCAATGCGATCGCCGAGCGGGTCGGGAGCGAGGAGATCATCGATCCGTACGACGGCTACGCGGATCTCGCGGCGAAGCGGCTGAAGGCCGTCAAGGACAGCGTCTTCGTCGACGATCCGCTGCGGCTCCTGCGCGCCGTGCGGCTCGAGGACGAGCTCGACTTCCGGCTCGACGAGGGGACCGAAGCGCTCGTGCGGGAGCACGCCGAGCTCGTAACCCGGCCGGCGGCGGAACGCATCGTCTCCGAGCTGAGCCGGCTCTCGCCGGGCGGCTACCGCCGGCTCGACGCACTGGGCTTGCTGGCGCCGCTCGGGGGCACGATCGACGACCGGCTCGAACGCTGGGACTCGCCGGACTACCGGCTCGTCGCGGTCTTCGGCGAGGGCCTGCGACGGTTCCCTCTCCCCAATGAGCTGCGTCGGCAGGCAGCCGCGCTGCTGCGCGCCGAGCCGCCGGCCGAGGACGCGCGCTCGATCCACCGCTTCAGGAGGGCGACCGAGCCGTGGGCGCTCGAGGCGCTCGCCTACGTCGGCGCCGACGGGCTTCGGGAGGCTGTCGAGCGGGCGCGCAGCGACGAACCCACCGAGCCGCTCCTGCGCGGCGACGAGCTCGGCCTGCCGCCGGGGCCCGAGATCGGGCGCCTGCTCGCCGAGATCGAGGAGGAGCGAGCCGCCGGTACGATCGCGACCAGGGAGGAGGCGCTCGACTATGCAAGACGCAGCGCGGGAGCGGTTCGCGAGGACGGCTGACCGCGTCGCGGCGCGCCAGGACGCGCGCGCCGAGGAGCTCGAGGCGAAGGTCGTCCGGTTCGTCGCGCCGGCGGGCGACGAGCGGGTGCTCGACTCAGGCAGCGGGCCGGGAGCGCTTGCGTTCGCGCTGGCGCCGCATGTGGGCGAGGTCGTGGCGCTCGACCTCGTGCCGGAGCTGCTGGAGCAGGGGCGAAAGCGCGGCGACCGATTCCCGACCGTCGAGTTCGTCGAGGGCGACGCGATGAAGCTGCCGTTCGAGCCCGACTCGTTCGACCTCGCCGCGACTCTACGGACGCTGCACCACGTCGCGCGCCCCGAGCTCGCCGTTGCCGAGCTTGCGCGCGTCACGCGCCTCGGCGGCCGGGTGCTCGTCGTCGACCAGCTCGCGCCGGTCGACCCGGTTGCCGCGGTGGAGTTGAACGCGTTCGAGCGGGCGCGTGACCCCTCGCACACCCGCGCGCTGGCGGACGTCGATCTGCGGCACCTGTTCGAGGCGAACGAGCTCGTGCTCGTCGACGCGGAGTACGAGCGCGAGCCGCGCGCGCTCGGGCCCTACCTCGACCTCGCGGGCTGCGAGGGCGAGGCCCGATCGCGGGCAGAGGCTCTGGCGCCTCCGGACTACACCGCCGAGCTCGGCTGGTATCTGCTCGAGAAGCGGTAGCGCCGGCCATCGCACGGTGTCAGACGTGGAAACAGAAGCGTCACGAACCGTTCACAAGCCGGCTAGGCAAGCCGCCCGCACGGTGTCAGACACCGTGACAGAAGTGTCACTTCCACTTGACCGTGCAGCCGACCGCGGGAGTCTCGCTCACCGGGGGCTCCTGGCCCGAGAGCACAGCGGCGATCGCGTCGCGCAGGTAGCGCTGGCTCACACCGTCTTCGTCCCGGTTGTCGTCGATCGCGCCGTGGTAGACGAGGTGGCGGTCGCGGTCGTAGAGGAAGACCTCCGGGGTGCGCTCGGCCGCGAGCTCCCGCGCCACCGTCTGCGGCTCGTCGTAGAGGTAGTCGAAGGCGAAGCCCTGCGACGCAGCCCGCTTCTGCATCTCCTCGAACGAGTCCTCCGGATGGCTCTGCGCGTCGTTCGAGTTCACCGCCACCACTCGCACGCCCCGGTCGGCGTAGTCCCTGGCGATCGCCGAGAGCCGGCCTTCCCACGCCTGCACATACGGGCAGTGGTTGCACGACTGAACGAGGACCAGAGCCTCGGCATCGCCGTACGAGTCGAGCGAATGGTTCTGCCCGTCCACGCCGGGCAGGTCGAACTGCGGGGCCTCGGTACCAAGGGCGACGCTCATCGCAAAGCCTCCTCGAGTTGCTCACGGGACGGGACGGGCGAGACGCGCCCGTCGGGCAGGTGGTAGATGCGGCAGGTCAGCGCGGGCCGCGAGGACGCCCCGGCGGGATCGACGTCGCGGCCGTCGACGCGGATCGTCGGCGAGCCCGGAAACGCGAGCTCCTCGGCCTCCTGCCCGGAGACGACCTCGCGCTCCACGACCTCCGCGTCGATCCCGCCCGCGTCGAGCACCTCACGCAGGAGCGCGCGAGCCTCGGGATGCGACGGGCAGTCCTTCCAGAAGAGGAAGTCCACCCTCACAGAGGACGGACGCTCTCATCGAGGTGCGTGAACGCCTCGCGCAGCGCCTGCCGCTCGCGCTCGTTGCTCGTGAACGACCGGGCCAGGCGCTGCTCGCCCTCGTCGGTGAGGCGGAGGTACGCGATCCGGCCGTCGTCGGCCGACCGCTCGCGGGTAACGAGGCCGATCTCCTCGGCGCGGCTGACGAGCTCGGTCACCGTGCTCTGCGCGAGCTGGAGCCGCTCGGCGAGCTCCGTCACGGTGGACTGCTCGCTCCTGTCCGCGGCGCCTTTGATCATCAGCAGGAGCAGGTAGCGCTGCGGGGTAAGCCCGGCGGCGCGCGCGTTGCGCTCGGACGTGCGCAGGAAGCGTCGAAGCGCCGCGCGGAACTCCGCGACAGGCGCGACTTCTGCGGCGGTCAGGTCACCGGCGATGCCGCGCATCCTAGTCGCCTGCGGGGCGGATTCCACGCGCTGCAAGCCGCGCGACGAGGCGGGGCGCGAGGACCTGAGCGAGGGGCGCGACGCGGTACCAGCGGGGGACGAAGACCTCGCGCCGGTTGTGCTCGATCGCGGCGAGCACGCGCTCCGCGACGAGCTCCGGCTCCGCGACGAGCGTCGAGAGCCTCGGCCCGAAACGTCGCCGCTGCGGAAACCCCTCGGTCTCGACGAAGCCGGGCAGGATCGTGTGCACGCGGACGCCCCGCGGGCGTAGCTCGGCCTCGACCGAACGCGAGAACGCGAGCTGCGCGTGCTTCGAGGCGGTATACGGCCCCGCCGCGCCGGCGGCGACGGTTCCGGCGACCGAGACCACGTTGACGACATCCGCTGGCGTGGCCGCCTCGAGAGCCGGCAGGAAGGCTCGCAGGCACCAGACGCCGCCGAGGTAGTTCGTCCGCGTGACCTCCTCGATCCGCTCGGGCGGTACGTCCAGGAACCCGCCGCGCCCGGGAATCCCGGCGTTGTTGACGAGCAGTGCGATGCGCGGATGCCGTTCGAGGACAGTCGCCGCGACGCGCTCGACCGCCTCGCGCTCGCCGACGTCGCACAGCTCCCACTCGGCGCCGAGCTCCTCCGCAAGCGGCCGGAGCCGCTCCTCGCGGCGGGCGAGCAGCACGCAGGCCCAGCCGCGCCCGCGCAGGGCGCGTGCCACCGCGGCTCCGATCCCGCTGGAGCCGCCGGTGACGACCGCTACCGGCGGCACACGCGGACGATCCGACTCGCGGCCGCAATCTTGCCGCGGCGATCCGTCAGGACGGCGCGCAAGACGTGGCGGCCGTGGCGGGCCTTGGCGGCGCGCCACTGCGCGTCGTACAGACCCTCGATCCCATGCTTCACCGTGGCGATCTTCTTGCGGCCGTCGAAGAAGCGCACCGAGCGCACGCCGCGGGCGGAGCCGGCGCTGACGAACAGCGGCTCGACGCGAGCGACGCAGGTGCGCGCCTCAGGCAGGAGCCAGGTCACCCTCGGACGAGCCACCGTGCGAAGGCGGACCGAGCGGAACGTGCTGTTCGGCAACAACGCGCCGGCCTGGTCGATGTTCTTCGATTCCTGGTAGTCGGATGCGACCGCGATCAGCGGCGTCTTCCCGAGCCGGAGCCTCGGCGCGCCGTCGAGCGACCAGAGCACGAGACCGCTGCCGGGGTCGTAGAGCGCGGCCAGGAGCAGCGTCTGCTTGTAGCCGAGCACGAGCGAGAGCGGGTCGACGCCCGCCCCGCGGTCGCTCACGATGCCCGCGAGCAGCGGCCGGCCGGGAGTGACGATCTTCGTCAGGAACTTGAAGCGCGGCGGCGTGACGTCGTTCTGCCACGCGTGCAGCACGTACTGGCCGCGCAAGGGCTGGTTCGTGTACGGATCGGCGCGTGAGTCGACGGCGACGAAGTAGCGGCCCTCGTGCGGGAAGTCGACCGCGGCGGCGCCGTTGTCGAACTGGTACTCGAAGGTGAGCCCGTTCACATTGACCGGCGTCCCCGGGTAGCCCTGGACGTCGTCCTCGTTCAGCGAGCCGAGGAACCAGGGCTCGACGAGGGTGTTCGGCTCGGCGGCGACGACGGCCGCACCGGCGTTCGCCGCGTGCGAGGTCACGCGGACGGTGTAGACCTGCTCGGCCCCGTCCTCGTTGAACGGCTTGCCGAAGTAGAACGGCGGCGGCCCGAACGGCTCCGTCGGGAAGCGGTACTGGTTGACGTAGCTCGTGCCCTTGCTCGTGTCGCCGAGCTGGTAGGTCTTGATCGTGTCGCGCGGCGCGCGGCCGATCTGCGGGTACTGGACGGAGAAGTAGTACGGCACGCGCACCTTGTCGCTGCCGCGCCGGAGAACGACGAAGCCGTAGTCGTCGCCGCTCGGCGCCGTGTGCGACGCGGTCGCGACGATCGGCAGCTCGACGGTGCCGCCCGGCGGGAGGCTGAGCGACGTCGTCGACGGCGCCAGGGTCGCACCGGCCGTGGCCGCCTGCGGCTGGACGTCGACCGACCAGGCACCGCCGCCGCCGCCCGCATCGGAAAGCGAGAGCAGCAGCGCCTTGCGCGCCGGGCCGGCGTCGGTGGTCACGAAGCCGAACGAGAGCGACGACGGCTCCGAGAAGAGCTTGGGCGAGTTAGCCGCCTGCACGTCGATCAGGCCGCCACCTTCGAGCAGGACCGAGGCCTCCTGCGTGCGCGCGGTGTTGCCCCAGGCGGGCGCGGCCGAGGTCATCAGCGCCGACTTCACCTGCTGCGGCGACCAGCCCTTGTGCTGTTGCAGCAGCAGCGCTGCCGCGCCCGAGACGTGCGGCGCGGCCATGCTCGTCCCGTCGAAGACGGCGAATGGCGCGCCAGCGAACTCGGTCAGCGTCGAGGAGAGGATCTGGCCGCCCGGCGCGGCGACGTCCGGCTTCAGCTTGTGGTCGAAGTTCGTCGGGCCGGCCGACGAGAAGCTCGTGATCACGCCGCTGCGGCCGGTCTGGATCTCGCGCGGGTCGTTGACGGCCGTGGCGCGGAAGGTCGTGCGCCCGCCGTGCGCGGCCATGTAGGCGCGCAGGTTGGCGCCGTCGAGGTCGGAGATCATCCCGCCCGGGAATCCGAGCGCGACGCCGATGAAGTTCGCCTCGCCGGGCCGGTTGTCCACGAGCACGATCCCGGTCGCGCCGGCCTGGCGCACGCGCTGAACCTTGGAGTCGAACGTGCAGCCGCCGCGCGAGACGAGGGCGACCATGCCCTGCAGCGACCCGGCGGGCAGCGTCGTGAAGCGCGGGTCGTTCGGGTCGAAGCCGGGCGGCGCGCAGAGGTGGCGCTCGACGGGCTGGCCGCCGGCGCCGGTGATAGTGCCGACGTCGGCGAGCGTCCGGCCCGCGAGCCACGCCGGCGGAACCGTGACGTTGTAGGCGAACGGGATGTGCTGCAGGCTCGCAGGCGCGCCGGCTCCGGTCACCTCGAGCTCGCTGCCGAAGACGTGCAGGTTCGAGACCGCGGCGACCGAGATCGCGCCCTCGGCATTGCTGGGGGAGCCGACCGAGCCGAGGCCGAAGTCGTCGCGGTCGTTCCCGGCCGAGATCACGGGCACGACACCCGCTGCGGCGACATTGTCGAGCGCCTGCACGAGCGCGTCGGACGAGGGGTCGATCTCCGGTCCGCCGCCCGAGAAGTTGATCACGTCCATGCCGTCGTTCACGGCCGCCTCGAAGGCGAGCATGATCTCCGGCGTGAAGGCGTCCAGGCCACCGGTCGGCACCGGCACGTTGAAGACGCGGTAGTTCCCGATCCACGCGCGCGGCGCGATCCCCGAGAGGCCGCTGACCGCCGGGTGGTCGGGCCCTGGGCCGGCCACCGTGCCCGCCACACCCGCCGCGATCCCGGCCACGTGCGTGCCGTGGAACGAGTCGGCCCGGTAGAGAGCGAGGTGCCCCTGCCGTCCCGAGCCCGGCCCCGGGAAGGCGCGCGCGACGATCACCTTCGGCGTCGTCCACTTGCGTCCGCCCTTCGGGAAGCCGGCCGGATACGAGAAGCCGGTCGGGTTGAAGTACGGGTTCGCCTCGTCGACCCCGTCGTCGACGACGGCGATCTTGATCCCCTGGCCGCGGCCGCCGGTGCTCGCCCAGAAGGTGTCGGCGCGGATGATGGATGGGCTCTTGTTCGTGTCGAGGTGGTAGCGCGCGCTCGGGTAGACCTTCTTCACGGCGCTGACGTTCAGGAGATTCGGCAGGTCGCGGTAGCGCAGGCTGACGGCGAGGCCGTCGAGGATCGTGCGGTAGTGGTACGAGATGCGCGCGCTCGGCGCGGCACGGCGAATCTGGCGCGCGGCGACGATCTGGGCGCGGGCGAGGCGTGCGAGGTACGACTGGGAGGCCGAGCTCGCGACGTCGAGCTTCTTGCGCGGGCCAAACACGAACAGGCCCGGGCCGTAGCGCTGCGCGAGGGGCGGCAGCCGCAGCCCGACGAGCACCGTCACCCGGCCGCGCGCCTGGCCGCTCGGGATTCGCAGGACGCCGTGGCGCACGCGCGGCAGCGTCAGGTCTCCATGTCGCGGCAGCCGGATCGGCCGGAGCCCCGCCGCGGCGGTCGCGCAGGTCGTGAGGATGAGCAGCGCCGCGAAGAGCCAGAGAAGGAGGTGGCGGCGCAAGGGCAGTCAATGTACCTCAGATTTCCCAGGATCTAGACTCGCGCTCCGTGGCAGATCGATTCGCAGGAAAGCGCGGCCTCGTCCTCGGCGTCGCCAACCGCCGCTCGATCGCGTGGGCGATCGCGAAGCGGCTCGCCGAGGGCGGCGCGAGCCTCGCGTTCACCTACCAGGGCGAGCGCATCGAGAAGGGCGTGCGCGAGCTCGCGGAGACCGTCGACTCGCCGCTCGTGACGGCCTGCGATGTCCGCTCCGACGAGGACGTCGAGCGGGTCTTCCGCGAGGTCGGCGAGGCCTTCGGCGGCGAGCTCGACCTACTCGTCCACTCGGTAGCCTTCGCCGCCGCGGAGGATCTCGAGGGCCGCTTCACCGACACGCCGCGCGACCGCTTCTGGATGGCGCTCGACGTCTCCGCCTACTCGCTGGTCGCGTGCGCGCGGCAGGTCGAGCCGCTGATGGAGGCCGCGGGCGGCGGCTCGATCCTGACCATGACGTACCTCGGCGGCGAGCGGGCGGTCCCCCACTACAACGTGATGGGCGTGGCGAAGGCGACCCTCGACTCGTCGGTGCAGTACCTCGCCTGGGATCTCGGTCAGAAAAACATCCGCGTGAACGCCGTCTCGGCGGGGCCGGTGCGGACGCTGGCTGCGCGCTCGATCGCGGGCTTTCCGACGATGGAGTCGATCGTCGAGGAGCGCTCGCCGCTGCACCGGCCGATAGACGCCGACGACGTGGGCGCGGCCGGCGCGTACCTGCTCTCCGAGGAGGCTCGCAACGTGACCGCGACGACGCTCTACGTCGACGCGGGGTACCACGCTATGGGGATGTAGCGCTAGCGGCCGTGAGCCTCAGGCCATGGTCGGTGCGCACGATGTGCACGCCGACGAGGTGCCACCCATTCTTGCCGAGCGGCACCGTCATGCGGGCCGGCGCGACGATTCGCTTCGACGCGACCCGGCCCCCGTCGACCGAGAAGGTCACGCGGTCGGGGAGACGCGTCGTCAGGCTCACGCGGAGCTCGCGGCCCCGAGCCCACAGCGCGGTGTGCTGACGATGCGGCGTGCGGCCGTCCCAGCCTTCGCGGCAGAAGACGAGCCGACCCGCCGGCGGGCCGAGCGGCGCACTGCCGCCGGAACGGCCGCGCTCGAGCGTCGTCACCGCGCCGCCGCCGGCGAGCCGCCCGAAGCCGTGGTTGACGAGCGCCCGCCAGGCGAACCAGCCGGTGTCGCCCGCGAGCCCGCCGTGGAAGGCGACGTAGCGCACGCCGAGCCGCTGCAGGAGCTCGGCGTCGCCGGCCCGCCAGTCGCCGCAGTTCAGCTCCTCCAGCCGCAGCGCGAGCTGGGCAGCAGGTTCGGGCGCGATCGTCGAGTAGCCGCCCGGCCGCTCGAGCTGCGCGACCTGGTCGTACCAGAGGTAGACGCTCCCGAGCTGCACCGACGGGTGGAAGACGGGGACCTCGAGCAGTCGGCCCGGACGGCCTGAGCGGACGGCCTCGTAGGCGAGGTTGCCGCGGTCGGCAGCGGCCGCCTGGTAGATCGAGACGCGCAGGTCGGCGGCCACGAGCACGAGCGCGACGGCCACGAGCGGAAGCCAGCGCAGGCGCGCGACCGCGAAAGCGGCCAGAGCCGCGAGCGCGAGGCACGCGACCGGCATCTGCCGCTCGGGCACGCGCGGGTAGCGCAGCGGCGCGAAGTGGTGCCAGAGCGTCGCGTACAGCGGGAAGTGCGTCCCGAGCGCGAGCAGGATCGGAACGATCGCGCCGACGGCCAACGCGGCGACGAGACCCCAGCGCCGGGCGCCGACGAGCAGCACGAGCCCGGCGAGCGCGAGCAGCGGAGTGAGCCAGCCGAGGAAGACGAAGCTCTCGAGCCCGTGTCGCGGATGACGAGTCACGAGATCGAGCCCGGTCGACGAGTAGTGGCTCACCTCGCGCAGCGACCGGCCGCCCGCGCCGAGCCCGCTCGTCGAGAAGTGCCCGACGAGGAGCGCGGCCGCGACCGCCGGCGCCGTCGCCAGCGCGCCGCGGATCGGGCCTGCGCGGCAGAGCGCGTAGAGCAGGAAGAACGGGATCGCCCCGAGCGCGAGGTGCACGTCCGAGAACGGGATCGACGCCAGCGCCGCTCCCGCGCCGAGCAGCCACCACCACGAGCCTCGACGCGCGCGCTCGAAGGCCCACAGCGCGAGCGGTAGCAGCACCGAGATCGGCCCGCGCAGGTGCCCGGTGCTCTGCGCGACCCGGTACGGCTCGAGCGCGAAGACCAGCCCGCCGGCGAGCGCCGCGCCGACGGGAAGCCGCAGCTCCCGCAGCCAGAGGTAGGCGAACGCGCCCGCCGCGAGATAGGTCAGCAGCAGGAACAGGTTCCAGCCGAGCACCGGCCCGAAGAGCGCGGCCAGCGGCCAGAACGGCAGCCCGAACGGCCAGCCGCCGAAGTTCCAGCGCGGCGGCGCCTCCGGCCGGAACGTGTACGGATCGCGCCAGGGCGCGGCTCCGTGCGAGAGCTGGTGGCCGACGAGCCAGAGGTGGTACTCGGCCTGCAGGTGGTCGCCCGCCGCCGCCTCCCCGGGAACCGGAGTCCCGCGCGCGAGGAAATGCGATCCCGCATGCCCGAGCTGCGGCGCCGTCGCCACGACCCCAGAGCCGAGGTAGAGCGCGACGAGGAGCGCTACAAGGCCTGGGCGGCCGCGAGCAGCTCGTCGAAGTCCGGCACCTCTGCCGTCTCGTACCGCCATGCGCCGCGGACCGTACCGCTCCGGTCGACGAGAAACGCCGTTCGCTCGGCTACGTCCTTGTAGCCCCGGAACTCGTGCGCGATGCCAAAGGCATGCACCGCCTCGGCGTTCCAGTCCGAGAGCAGCGGAAAGTTCAGGTCAAGCGCCTGCATCCAGGCGATGTGCGTCCAGGGCGAGTCGCGCGAGACGCCGACTGCCTGCACTCCCGCCTGCTCGAACTCCGCGCTCCTGTCACGCAGGAGCTCCATCTCGTTTGTTCAGGTCGCTGACCAGTCGAAGAGGTAGAAGAGGAGCAGGAGCGGCTTCTCGGCCGCGAGGTCGCGCAGGGAGACGGGCTCCTGCGGCCCCATCCAGACCTGCGCGTCCGCGAACTGCTCGCCGACCTTCAGCATGGGGCGAGCTTACGGGAGGGCGAGCGCGACATCCCGCGCGGCCGGTGCGACTCGCTTGCGCAGCAGCAGGCGGCCGTTCTCGTCGAGCTCGGTGAGTGTCCCGTTCGTGAGCGACGAGGCGAGCACGAGCGAGCCTCCTGTCGCGACGTTGAACGTTCCGGTTGGGACCGTGACCGTACGCAGCGTGCGCAGAGTCGACAGCGAGACGATCCTCAGCGTTCCGTCGTTGCCGCTCGTGAGGTACGCGTGCCGGGCGTTCGAGAACTGGTCGAACGCGAGGTGCTGCGGCGGCGAGCCGGCTGGAAGCACCTTCAACCGCCGGCGCGTCTCGGCGTCGAAGATCGCGATGCTCGAGCGGTCGTCGTAGGTCACCCAGACCCGCCGCCCGCTCGGCGAGAACTTAAGGTCGTGCCCTGCTCCACGCGGGTCGACGTGGCCGATCACGCGGGGCGCGCCGGGGAAGCGCGTGTCGAGCACGGTGATCGAGCGCGCTCGCTCGCCGAGGGCGATCCAGGTGCGCGTCCAGTCCGGGCTGATCGCGATGTGATGGGCGCCGAGGCCGACGAAGATCCTCCGCGTGACTCGACGTCTGGCGAGGTCGATCACGTCGAGCTGCCCGCGCGCGTCGTCGGTCACGTAGGCGAGCTCGTGCTCGGGGACGATGGCCGCGATGTGCGGCGAGCCGAAGCCGCGCAGCACCTTCAGCACGCGCAGGCGCTGCGTGCCGACGATCGTCACGGCACCGGCTCGCGCGCTGACGACGACGGCGTAGGAGGCGTCGGTGACGACGTTTTGCGGATCGGCGGGCATCGCTAGCCTGCGCAGTACGTGGCCCGAAGGAAGGTCGACAGCGACCAGGCGGTTCTGCGTCTCCGCGGTCACGAGCGCGACCGGTCGGCCTCCGAGTCGAGCCGCGTTCGACGCCGGCACCACCAGGACGGCCACCAGCAGCAGGGCGCGTCTCATGTCTGCTCTACGGTGAAGCGGCCGCCTGGAGTCCCTTGGCCAGCGCGAGCACGGCGGCGGCGTTGCGGCGGGCGGTGGCCGTCGAGATGCGTCCCGCCGGGAACTCGACCACGAAGTGTGGGCCGCGCGGGAAGTGGCGGCGCTCCCAGCGCGTAGCGGCGCCGGGCGGGGCAACGAGCCGGCGGTACGGCAGGCCGCTCAGTCGCGCGTAGCGCTTCAGCACCGCGACGTGCGGGTCGGAGCCGTAGACGACGTCGAGCGGCTGGTGGTACCAGATCGTCAGCGCGGGCTTGATGCGGAGGATGAACGCGCGCATCGCCCGGTTCTCCGGCTCCGACATCGGGCGCGGGCCCGAGTAGTAGCCGTCCCAGGGGACGCCGTTGTGCACCCAGGCGCTCGGCCAGTTCCGGTTCAGGTCGACTCCGTGGGCGTTCTGGCGTGTTCCGGCTGCGAGGCCGTCGGGGTTCACGGCCGGCACGAGCCAGAGATGCACGCGCGCGGGGAGCGGCATCCGGCGGAGCTGCGAGATCACGGCCAGTCCCGCCGGCTCCGTCCCGTGGATGACGCCGACGACGAGCGTGGCCGGCGCGGAGCGGTCGCCGCGCTCGTACGCGACGATCGGCCGGCCGCGCACCGAGTGGCCGACGACGACTCGTTGCGACCTGAGGGGCGCAGCCGCCGCGAGCCCCGTCGCGGCGACCGCGACGAGAAGTAGCGCGCGCACCATCGCGCTCACGCTACCCGCAGCACCACCCGTCGATCCGCGCGCCGCGGCCGAATTGCTGGGTGATCCGCGAGACGCCGACGATCTTGCGAGGCCGCTCCCGGATGAAGACCCACTGGTTCGCGGTCGGCCAGCTGACGAGGAGCCAGCGCAGGTCCGGCGACTGCACGACTTGATCGAAGACTCCGGTGCCCCGGAAGACGACGCGGCTCCCGACTGTCACCTCGCTCTGGCCGTTGCGCGTGCGGATGCGCGGGCTCCGCCGAGGCTGAAGGTGGGGACGGTGGAGCACCGTGCCGGAGCCCGCGTCGTAGACGACGGTGCGGTGCCCGTTCGAGTAGAGGAGGACGCGATCCAGGCCCGGAGCCCAGACGGGCGGCGCGGGTGCCGCAGGCCCGATCGCCTGGTCGCCGGTGCCGTCTCCGGCCACGATTCGCAGCCGGCCGCTTGCGATGTAGGCGATGCGCGTGTCGCTTCGCGTACCCGTCCAGGCAGGGAAGCGCGGCCCCGGCCGGGCGAGCGTCCAGCGCACGTTGCCCTTCGGGTCGAGGGCGACGAGCTGGTTTGCACGCGTCGCCGCGATGAAGAGGCCGTGTGGCGAGAACGTCGCGTCGCGGTAGTGCCCGAGCAGCCGCTTCGAGCCATCGCGGTGTACCAGCCAGGCGCCTTGGCGGCTCGTCACCAGCAGCTGGCCCGGTGCCGGCAGGGAGAAGAGGCCCGGCTCCGCGCGCTTTACGCCGACGGCCTCGCGCAGCGAGTGGACGACCGACTGGCCGGGTGGGCTCAGCGCCGCCGCGACGACCGCGGCCACGAGCGCGCCGGCCACGAGCGGTCGCACATGCCGGCGCGGCCAGGCAACGGGCTCACGGTCAGCGTAGGCCGCGCGGACGATCCGCCACGCGCGCTCCTGCGCCTCGAGCTCGTTGGGCGCGCGGAACCTCACAGCCGCTCCTTCAAGGCGTCGAGCCCGCGGCGCAGGCGTGAGTTGACGGTCCCGCGCGGGAGCTCGAGCAGTTCCGCGATCTCCCCGGGCGTGTAGTCGAGCAGGTAGCGCAGCACGATCACCGCGCGGTGCTCCGGCGAGAGGCTGCCCAGCTCTCGCAGCAGCTCGTCGTCGTGCTCCGGCCGCTCGGGCGCCGCCGTGTCCACCTGCTCGGCCTCGGGCCGCAGCGATCGCGCGCGTGCCCAGTCGATCGCCCGGTTAACGACGATCCGGTGAAGCCACGGCCCGAAGGGCCGGCGGCGGTCGAAGCGGTCGAGCGCTCGCACCGCGGCGAGGAACCCCTCCTGCGCGATGTCCTCCGCGGCGGCGGCGTCTCGGACGACCAGGTAGGCGGCGCGGTAGGCCGGCCCCCAGTGCGCGCGGAAGAGGGCCTCGAAGTCAGAGGCCGACCCGGCCTGAGCCCGCCGCACCCAGGCCCGCTCGTCGCGGCCGGAGCCCGCCATCCCTGCTCGACTATACGAGCGTCTTCGCGCGAGAGGTCCATCGCCGCCAATACGGATGGACCCCGCGCCGAGGTCCCGCCGTACTAGCTCCCGTCGAACCAGAGGAGGAGCGATGAGACGGACGCTGGTACTCGCAACGATCGTCGCGGCCACGTGGGTCGCGGTCGCCGTGGCAGACGGGGGAGGCCCGTCGCCCGGCGAGAGCTTCGGCTGGACCGGGGTGGTAGGGCCGAAGGGCGCCATTCGCTACGTGACGGTGCCCGCTGGCCACGGGACCTTGCTCGAGGCGGTCACGGTGCGGGGCGGCACGGTCAACCGCTGGCGCTACCTGCGCGGTTCGTTCGGCATTCCGCTCGTCGCCTTCGACAACTCGAGCGGAGGGCTCGCGCGAAACGGCAAGCGGCTCGTGCTCGTCTCGCACCAGCAGGGCGCGCTCACGCGGATCGCCGTGGTCGACCCGGCCACGTTCCGGACGAAGGCGCGCGTCCGCCTCGCCGGCAGGTGGGCCTTCGATGCGCTGTCGCCGAGCGGGTCGCTCATGTACTTGATCCAGTACCTCGGCGGGCCGAGCGCAGCGGGCGTGCAACCCTACGCGGTGCGGGCGCTGAACGTGAACACGAGGCGGCTCTACGCGAGCCCGGTCGTCGACCGGCGCGAGCCGGGCGAGAAGATGACCGGGATGCCGCTCACGCGAGTCGAGAGCAGCAACGGCTGGGCGTACACCTTCTACTCTCGGATTGGCAAGGCGCCGTTCGTGCATGCGCTCGACACCGTTCACCGGCGCGCGTTCTGCGTCGACGTGCCGTGGAAGCGCTCGGCCAATGCGCTCTGGCGTGTTCGCCTGCGGGTGTCGGGTGGCGAGCTGCTCCTGCAAATGGGACCGAAGGTCGTCGCGCGGGTCGACAGGAAGACGTTCCGGGTGACGCGGGGCTAGGTGCTCAGATAGCGGTTACTTGATCTGGCACCGCAGCATGGAGGAGAATCGTCCTCTGGCAGGACGCGAAAACCCGGAGGTGCGGATGAGCTGGATCAAAGGTGCGACGGTTGCGGCCGCCGCCTGCACGTTCCTGATCGTGTTCGGTGGCGGGGCGAACGCGGCGGTGGGGTCCCAGGGCTCCGGCTGCATCGGCCACCATCCGAACTACATCGAGGGCGTTTTCGAGCCCTCTTACGCCGCCGGCTGTAGCGGGCACGACGAGCCCGAGCTCGACCCGGTCTCGAGCGCTCCGGGCTCGGCGCGAAATCTGACCTGGACGCTCGTGCTCGGCTCGGACGGGCTGTTCCCAGTCGCGGCCACCGGCCCGACGTTCTGGGTCGGCGGAACTGTCACCGACCCGAACAGCCTCTTCGGCCAGGCGTTCTACGAGCTCCAGTTCTACCCGGACGCGATCGTCACCAACTGCAACCCGAATGGCGCGTTCGTGCTCAAGTTCGCTCCGAACACCTACAGCGTCTGCTCGCCCGTGTGGAGCATTCATCAGACCGGGCAGAAGGGCGTCTACCACGAGCCGGCTGCGTTCAACGCCATGCTCACCGACGGCCAGTCGACGAGGCCGTTGATCATGCACGCGGGCGACAGGATCACCATCCACGCCTACACGACGGCGGCCAAGGACGGCTTCCACCTCACCGTGACCGATCGCACCACCGGCCACGCGGGCACGATCGTGCTCAACTCGCCGACCGACGGGCCCCTGATGCCGGCCTTCTCGGCGCAGAAGATCGGCAACGCTCTCGGCTGGGGTCTCGTGAACGACACGCCCAACTCGTTCGTCTGGGAGATCGGGCACACGTCGCCGTTCTCGAGCCCCAAATCCCAGTTCTGCCTGCCGGGACAGTCGATCTGCGACTCCTACAACGGCCCGTCCTGGATGGGCACGTCACCGCTCCAGATCAAGTCCGTCACCTTCGGCAATGGTTCGCAGGCGACCAAGTGGGCCGTTGTCAGCGACTACGGCGGCAAGGCCGAGGTGAACCAGTACTGCGGCGCGGCCAGCTACGGCGATCCCTACTGCATCTACCCCTGGTACACGCGTGGGACGACCGGCTTCCACTACGGCGTCGACTTCCCGGGCACGCTCCAGGACTACGGCAAGGCCGACCAGTTCGCACAGACGCTCGACTGCGGCGGCCCGTTCGGCCCGAACAGCACCTACTGCGACACGGTGCTTTCGCCCTGAGAGAAGAGGCGGCGGTTCCGGTCGTTGGGCCGGGACCGCCGCCACCCCGAACCCACCCCTGCGCCTCGGCGTAGTCCGGATGAATCGCCGTCAGGTGCCTAAGCCGGGACCGCCGCCTGCTCGGTTGCGTTCGCGATCGCGCGGACGACCTCGACGATGTCGCGGTTCGCGTTCCAGATTCGGCGCTGGCGATCTGAGCTGTTGCCGCGCGCAAGGATCTCGCGGATGCCTTCGAGCTCGCGGTCGGCGCCGAGCTCGCGCGCATGGGGCTCGATCTCCTTCAGCGTCCTCCGCACGAGCTGCGCCACCGGCACGCGGTTGCGGCGGCCGGTCGCGAGGTCCATCACCGGCGCCTCGAGCCCGTACCGCGCGGCGAGCCACTTGTTCTCGGTCGTGAGGATCCGGTGGTACGACGGGATCTCGGCACCGACCGCGTACCGCTCGCAGTAGAGCTTCACGAGCGCCTGGCAGAACGCGGCCAGCGCCACCGCGTCCTCGAGCCGCGTGACCGCGTCGCAGACGCGGATCTCGACGGTGCCGAAGCGCGGGTGCAGGCGGATGTCCCACCAGATGTGCGTGTAGTCCGCGATGCAGCCGGTCTTCTCGAGCTGGCCGACGACCTCGGCGTAGTCGGCGTAGTCGCGGAACCGCGGCGGCGGCCCCGAGCGCGGGAACGCGGCGAAGACCATCTGCCGGCTCGACTCGAGCCCGGTCAGCTCGCCGCGCCAGAACGGCGAGCTCGCGGAGAGCGCGAGCAGCTGTGGAAGGTGGGCGAGCAGGCCGTTGACGACCTGGATCGCCTTCTCGGGATCGTCGACGGCGACGTGGATGTGCAGCCCGAAGATCAGCTCGCGCCGCGCGACGTACTGGAGCTGGTCGACCAGGTGGTGATAGCGGTCGCGAGCGGTGATGCGCTGCCGCTCGAAGAGGCTGAACGGGTGCGTTCCCGCCGACCCGACGCGCAGGCCGCGCTCGGCCGCGAGGCTCGTCACGTACGAGCGCAGCTTCCGCAGTTCCGCCTCGACCTCGGCGGGAGTCCGGCACACCGGCGTCGCGATCTCGAGCACGGACTGCATCAGCTCCGCGTTCAGGCGCGGCTCGAGCTCGTGTCCCTCGGTCGCCGCGAGCACGGCCTCGACGTGCTGGACGAGGTCGAAAGTCTCCGGGTCGAGGAGCATGTACTCCTCCTCGACTCCGAGCGTGTACGGCTCGCCCGCGCCGAAGTTGTGGTCGAGCACGCTGCCTCCGGCGGCGAAGCTCTCGCCGGTGATCGTTGCGGGGTAGATCTGCTTCATGCGGGGACCACCGCCTCGAGCTCGATCTCGAGCAGCCAGCGCGGATCGAGCAGCGCGGCGACGACGTAGCTGGTGTTGACCGGCCGCACCTCACGGAAAACCTCGCCGTGAGCCCGCGCGATCTCCGGGAAGTCCCCCGCGCGCGTGAGCATGATCCGCGTCCGCACGACGTCTGCGGCCGACGCATCCACCTCCGCCAGCGCGGCGAGCGCGATCTCGAGGCAGCGGTGGGTCTGGCCGTACGCCTCGGCCGGCGGGTCGGCGTCGTCGGGCATGATCGGCGCCGTCCCGGCGACGAAGACGTGCCGGCCGACGCGGACGGCGCGCGAGTAGCCGGCTGCCTCGGCAAACGGTGAGACGGCGGGGACGATCTGCCGTTCCATCGCCCCTAGTATCGAGGCTGTGGACGTGTTGCGAGAGGTGGAGGGCTGGCCGGCCGAGACGGTCGCGGTCGCCGTGCTGCGAGGCGGCGAGGAGCTCGCCTCTCACGGGCCGCGCGAGCACGTCTTCCGCTGGGCCTCGGTCACGAAGCTCGCAACGGCGCTCGCGGCGCTCGTCGCGGCGGAGGAGGGCGTGCTCGACCTCGATGAGCCCGCCGGCCCGGAAGGGTCGACGGTGCGGCACCTGCTCGCGCACGCGTCCGGGCTCCCGTTCGACGGGCCGGCGCCGATCTCGCCTCCCGGCAAGCGGCGGATCTACTCGAACTCCGGCTTCGAAGCGCTGGCCGAGTTCGTCGGCGCGGCGGCGGAGATGCCGTTCGCCGAGTACCTGCGCGCCGCGGTGCTCGGCCCGCTCGAGCTGGGCGCAGACCTGCGTGGCTCGCCCGCGGCGGGGCTCTACGGGACGCTGGACGACCTTGTCCGCCTCGCGGCCGAGCTTCAGCGCCCGCGCCTCGTCGCGCCCGAGACGTTCGCCGAGGCGACCTCGGTGCAGTTCCCCGGCCTCGTCGGCGTGCTGCCAGACGTCGGGCGTATGGAGCCGAACGACTGGGGTCTAGGCTTCGAGCTGCGCGACGCGAAGCAGCCGCACTGGACGGGCGAGCGCAACTCGCCGCGCACGTTCGGCCACTTCGGCGGCAGCGGCACCTTCCTCTGGGTCGACCCCGAGGCCGACCTCGCGCTCGCGTGCTTGACCGACCTCGACTTCGGCCCCTGGGCGCTCGAGGCCTGGCCGCGGCTCTCGGACGCGGCGTTCAGCTTTCGTTAAGGAACCGCCCGCATACTGAGCGGGCGATGGACACGCGAATCAGTGCGGCACGGCGGCGGGCCGCCGTAGCGAAGCTCGCGCTCGGAGGCACAGGAGCGCTCGTCTTCGTGCTCTCGGCGGCTCTTGCGCGCGCCGCCTACCCGGGCCACCACAAGAAGGCGATCGCGTCCCTCTCACCGCCCGCCGGCTTCGTGCGCGTGGTGCGCGAGAACCAGCTCGAGTCGGGAATCCTCGCGCCCACGCAGGCAGATCCCTCGGCGGCGACGGCGACGTCGTGAGCCGCTTCGACTCCATGGGCTGCGAAGTCGTCGTCGAAGGCGCGACGCCGGAGGAGCTGCGCCGGATCGAAGCGCTCTTCGAAGAGCGCGACGCCATCTTCAGCCGCTTCCGGCCCGACAGCGAGCTCAACCGTGTGAACGCGGCCGGCGCCGCGACGCTCGTCTCGCCGCTCTTCGCGCGCATGACTAAGACCGCGCTCTGGGCGCGAGAGACGACCGGCGGCCTCGTCGACCCGACCCTCGGTGCCGCGCTCGAGAGCGCGGGCTACGACCGCGACTTCTCCGAGCTCGCGCCGGCCGACCAGCCTGCAGGCCCGGCCGCCCCCGCGGGCGCCGTGACGCTGCTCGGGCACGTGCTCGTCCTGCGCGGCGGCGTGCGGCTCGACCTGAACGGTGTCGTCAAGGCGGTGGCCGTCGACGACGCCGTGCGGCTGCTTTCCGGGTCCGGCTACGTCTCCGCCGGGGGCGACCTCGCAACGCGCGGGCCGGTGGACGTCGCGCTCCCGGGCGGCGGAGCCGTCCGGCTCGTCTCGGGCGGCCTCGCGACGAGCGGCCGCAGAAAGCGGCGCTGGTCGCGAGCAGGCGAGGAGCAGCACCACCTGATCGATCCCGCCACCGGCCGTCCCTCGACGAGCCCGTGGGACGAGGTCACCGTCTGCGGCGCGAGCTGTCTCGCTGCCGACATCGCTGCGAAGGCCGCCTTCCTGCTCGGCGACGACGGGCCCGCCTGGCTCGACGGGCGCGGGCTTCCAGGCCGCTTCGCCGCGGCCGGTCGCGTTCACGAGAACGAGAGCTGGCGCGCAAGCGTCGAGCCCCGCGAGCTCGCGTGCACCTGACCACGAGCCCGGTCGACTGGTACGCGGCCCGCGCCGCGGGGATCGCGGCCTACCTGCTGCTGACGGTGGTCGTCTGCCTCGGCATGACGATGGCGGGCCGCAAGCCGCTGGCACGTTGGCCGCGCTTCGCGCTCGAGGAGGTGCACCGGTTCGGGGGCCTGCTCGTAGGCAGCTTCATCGCGATCCACGTCGTGACGATCGCCCTCGACGCCTATCTGCCGTTCTCGGTGACGGCGCTCGTGGTGCCGTTCGTCGCGCGCTACCGCACGCTGTACACGGCGCTCGGGATCGTCGCGGCCGAGCTGCTCCTCGCGCTCGCCATCACGAACCGCTACCGCGACCGGCTCCCGTACGCGTTCTGGCGGCGCGCGCACTACCTCAACCTCGGCGTCTGGACCGCCGCGACGGTGCATGGGCTCGGCAGCGGCACCGACCGCAGCACGCCCTGGCTGCTCGCCCTCGTCGCCGCCTCGGTCGCGGCCGTGCTTGGGACCGGGACGCTGAGGATGCGGCGTTCCGGGGTGGTCGCCGGGGGCGTCGCGGTCGCAGGAGTGGCAGTCGTCGTCCTGCTCGCGACCGGGCCGCTGCGCTTCACGCCGAAGCCGTGGAACGCGAGCTCGTTCGACGCGTCGATCACGGGACGCGTTGTGCAGAACGTCGGCTCGACCCGCGGGCTCGTCTCGGCCGCCGCCACCGCGGACGGCGCGCAGCGCGCGCTGATCCGCGCCGACCTCCTGCTGGAGCCGAGGCACCTCGACGCGACCTCGTTCCAGCTCGAGTACCTCCCGAGCGGCCTCCTCTGCACCGGCCACGTCGTGAAGGTGCAGTCGTACGGCTTCGACGCGCGCTGCAAGGTGCCGAACGGGTCCCGCCAGGCCGTGCACGCGAGCTGGGCGCTCGGCGCAGGGAGCACCTTCACCGGCGACTTACGCGTGCGACCGAGCTAGCGGAGAATTCCGGTGTGCCCGAGCGAGTAGCGGCCGGGCTGCGGCCACACGCAGAGCCCGTGAGGGCTCGCGCCGACGGGGATCTTCGCCAGCAGCCTGCCGTTGCGTGTATTGATCGCGTAGACGACGTCGTTCCAGCGACCGGTGAGCCAGAGCACCCGCCCGTTCGCCGAGACGTTGCCCATATCCGGGCTGCCGCCGCCCGGAATCCGCCACTTGGCGACGAGCCGGCGTGAGCGTAGGTCGAGCACCGAGATCGAGCCCTCACCGCGGTTGGTGATGTAGAGGCGGGTCGCGTCACGGCTGACGTAGAGCCCGTGCGTTCCCGCCCCGGTCGGGATGAAGCGGAGGACCCGGAACGGCGACCCCGATACCTCCCAGATGCCGCCGCGGCCCATGTCGGCGACGTAGTAGACCTTCCCGTCCGGCGAGAGCTTCACGTCCTGCGGGATGGCGCCGTTGCCCGGCGTGAGCACGCCCACGACCTTCTCCCGGCGCACGTCGACCTTGATCAGCTGGCCCGAGAACTCACAGGTCGCGATCAGGTAGCGGCCGTCCGGGGAGAAGTCCATGTGGTCGACGCCGCGGCACGGCACCTGCAGCGAGTGGTGGAGCCTGAAGCTGTGCGGAAAACGGAAGTCCAGCCGCGAGAGCCGCTCGGCGACGACGATCGCGTAGCTGCCGTCGGTCGTGTAGTACATGTTGTACGGGTCCTCGACCGGGATCCGCTTCCCCGGAAGGCCGGTGGTCGGGTCGATCGGCGTCAGGCTGTTCCCGATGTCGTTCAGCACGTAGAGCGTCTTCTGGTCGTACGACGGGGTCCCGGGCTGCGGGAGCGCTCCCACCGGGAAGCTCCGGACGACCTTGTACGTGTTCGGGTCGATCTCGTCGACGGTGTCGCTCTGGCTGTTCGGCACGTAGACGAGCGGGCGAGCGGTGCGAACGGCAGGGCTCAACGCGCCGGCAGCGTCGGCCGCGTAGACGTTCGTCCTCGAGACCGGCGCCGGAGGTGCCACGGCGAAGCGCTTGGTGGCAGCCGGGGAGAGCTCGGCGATCGTTGAGGAGGTGCCGCCCAGGCCGCGTCCGCCGGCGAGCAGGATCCCGTTGGGGACGCTCACGGCGGCGAGGTCGGAGCGGGGGGAGGCCAGCGCGCCCGCGTGGCGGAGCCGGCCGCTCGCGGGGTCGATGGCCGAGATGCGTCCGGTCGCGGAGCCAACCGCCGCGCCGCGGCCGCCGATCACGTACGCGATGCCGTGCAGCGTCGCGGCGGCGGCATGCGTGACCGGAACGGGCAGCCGGGCGAGCACGCGGACCGTTCTCGCGACGGGGTTGAACGCGAGCACCGTCCGGCTCGCGGTTCCGCTGGGAACCGACCCTCCCGCGATGACGAGCTTGCCGCCGGCGGCGGTCACGGCGGCATAGCGGAGCGCAACCGGCAACCGTGCGACCACCCGCGGCGCCGCGCCGGGCTTCCAGGCGAGGATCGTGTTCAGCCAGCGCGTGCCCGTGAACCCGCCCACCACGTAGGCGGTTCCCGAGATCACGGCCGCAGAGACATCGGAAGCCGGCTGCGGCAGGTGGCCCACCAGGCTCGTCCTCCCGGCCGGCCCGACCTTCACGATCTCGTCCAGCTGGCTCGGCCCGTTGCCGCCGCCGAAGACGTACGCCGAGCCGCCGAGGCTCACTGCCGCGGCGTCGTGCCGCACTCCCGGGAGCGACCCTCGCACCGCGTCGCCATGAGAGGACACGAAGCGGACGTCCCCGACCGACGTGTCGGCCGCGTTCAGGCCGCCGAGCAGAAACGCGCCGGTCCCGCTGGGTGCGGCCGCCGCGTCCTGCAGTGGCTGCGAGAGTGAGCCGACAGTGCGCTCGACCACGGCGACCGTCCGAGGCTTGGCCCGGGCGGCGTGGTGGACGGCGGCGCGATGCGTCGTGCGCGTCACCGCGGCGTGCTTCGTCGACGAGGAGCACGCGAGCCCCGAGAGGAGCGCTAGGGCCGCGCAGCCGAGCAGCGGCAGGCGTGTCGCGCGCACGACCGCGAACGATGGCGCACGAACCCTGAACGCAGCCTGATCATCCATCGTCGGCGAAGAGCGGACGCAGGTGCTCGTCGAACGCGGCGCGGTCGCAGCTCGCGACGACGGCGGGCGTGAGCGCTCGCACCGACGCCGTGCGCGGCACGTTCATCGCGAGGCCGACCTCGCCGAAGTAGTCGCCCGGGTTCAGCACGCGCCGCGGCCCCAGATCTTCCTGGCTGACCGTGAACAGCCCGGAGAGCACGACGTAGAAGCGCTCGGCGTCGTCGCCTTCGCGCACGACAGCGCGGCCGGGCGGCACCTCCTCGCGCTCCATGTGGCGCGCGATCTCTGTGAGCTTCTCGCCGGCGAGGCCCGAGAGGACGCCGACCCGCGAGAGCTCCGTCACCGTTGCGGGGACGAACCTAGGCGTCGTCGCCGTCCTCGACCTGCTCTGGCTCTTCGTGCCCGGCGCCGCTCATCGCGTCCGCCTCGGGCACCTGCTCGGGCGCCTGCTCCTGCTCTTCCTCGGTCGGCTCGGGGTTCTCGTGCATCGCGTCCTCCTCGGCTCGGGCTCCTATTGTGTCGGTCGTGGGGGAGCTGACGGGCTGGCGATGGTGTCCACGCTGCGGCGGGGCGCTGCAGGTAGACGCTTCGCGCGTCGAATGCCCGAGCTGCGGGTTCGTCGCCTACGCGAGCTCGAAGGCCACCGCCGGCGCCCTCGTCGGGGACGATCGGGGCCGCCTGTTGCTCGTCCGCCGGGCGAACGAACCGTTCAAGGGCCGCTGGGACATCCCCGGCGGTTTCCTCGAGGAGGGCGAGCACCCGCTCGACGGCCTGCGCCGGGAGCTGCGCGAGGAGACCGGCCTCGAGGTCGAGCCGCTCGACTTCCTCGGCGCGTGGATGGACCGGTACGGCGGCGACTCGACCGCCGAGGCGACGCTGAACCTCTACTGGACGGCGCGCGTGGTGAGCGGCGAGGAGCAGGCCGCGGACGACGTAGACGACCTGCGCTGGTTCCCGGCCGGCGAGCTTCCGGGGCCGGACGAGCTCGCCTTCGAGAACGTCCCGCTAGTGCTGGCCGCGTGGCACGAGCACGCGCAGGGCGCCGGGCTCGATCGCAAGGTCTAACGGCGTCTCCAGCTCCGCGGGCTCGCCGTCCACCGCGACCTGCAGCTTCTTCGCCGGCGCATCCAGCTGGAACCGCTCGCCGCTCCGCTCGTCCCACCCGTGCGGCAGCACGCCTCTCGCGGAGTAGAGGTGGAGCCGCCCCTCGTCGAGCCGCTGCCGCTCGCCGATCGAGAACAGGCTCAACTCGTAGGCGTTGTTGGCGACGAGCAGGATCCTGGCGCGCACCGGCTCTCCGTCGACGGTCGCCCAGACGTCTGGCCGGCGGCGGAGCGTGAGCTGGAGCGCCCGCACGCCTGCCAGAACTTCGCGCCGGCGGCGGTGGTGCTCGCGCCGGTGGACGAGGGCGGCGTAGACCCCGAGCGAGACGTTGTTCAGGAAGCGCCGCTCGCCCGCGCGGCCGACGTCGACCCGCCGCTCCTCGCCCTCGAACGCGTCGAGCGCCGCGAGCGGATCGTCGCGGTCGAGCCCGAGGTCGCGCGCGAAATGGTTGCGCGTGCCGTAGGGGACGACCACGAACGGAAGATCGCGCTCGACCGCGATCGTCGCGACGCTCGCGACCGATCCGTCGCCGCCCGCTGCGCCGAGGACCTCTGTTTCCGCGCCCCGCGCGAGCTCGGCCGGGTCCTCGCCTTCCTGCAACACATGAGCGTCGATCCCGCGCGAGCGTGCGGCTTCGCGCAGCTCCTCGACGGTGGGGCTCTCGGTTCCCGCGCGCGGATTGATCAGGAGGAATCCGCGCACCACGAGGAGGCTATAGGCCGCAGAGTCCTGCAAGTTAGGCCTTTCGGCTCATTGCGACCGTCCGATTCCGTACCGATCATGAACCTATGAGCGACCGCGGCATCCACCGAGTCGAGGACGAGCTCGGCGAGAGCTGGCTCGAGAACTGGCTCGAGCTCGGTCTCCGCCAGCTCGAGGCGTATCTCGAGAAGCACGCCGCCTTCCTCGCCTACCTCGACACGGCCAACCCCTCCTAAAACCGAACCAGCCCGCCGCGTCGTAGACTCCGGCGCGCATGAAGCTGAGCTACCTCTGGCGAGGCCTTCC
Source organism: Gaiellaceae bacterium (assembly GCA_033856995.1). Classification (GTDB taxonomy): domain Bacteria; phylum Actinomycetota; class Thermoleophilia; order Gaiellales; family Gaiellaceae; genus AC-32. The sequence continues at coordinate 7,719 of JAWVDY010000272.1, read as the reverse complement.
GGGCCACCCGCTCCACCCGCCGCTCACGGACGTGACCATCGGCGCCTACACCGCCGCGACGGTGATGGGGCTCGCGAGCGTCATCGGCGTCGCGGAGACCGCGGCTGCCGACGGCTGGTGGCTCGCACTGGTCGTGGGGCTGATCTCGACGAGCCTGACCGCGCTGACCGGCCTCGCCGACTGGCTCTCGATCGAGTGGCGCTCGCCGCTCTGGTGGACGGCGACCTGGCACCTGAGCTCGATGCTGACTGCGACGGTCTTCTTCCTGATCGCCGCGCTCGTCGGCCACTCGGGCTACACGCACGGGGCGGTCGAGACCGGCCCCTTCATCCTCACGCTCGTCGGTTTCGTCTTCCTCACCGTCGGCGGCTGGCTCGGCGGCGCCGTCGTCTACGTGCACGGGATGCGCGTGCTCAACCTCGTCGACGAGCCGCCGGACCGCGCGGCCTCACCCGCACCGCACCCGGAGAAGGAAGAAGCCGAGGCCTAAGGCGTCGCTTGCGACGCCGACCATGAGAGGCCGGGGCGGCTTTGCCGCCGTGGCCGTTTCTAGCGTCGCTTGCGACGCCGACCATGAGAGGCCGGGGCGGCTTTGCCGCCGGCCGTTTCTGAGAGCTCGCTTCCGCGAGCTCTCAGGCGGCGGCTTCGGCTAGGCCGAGGCGCTGCTCGAGCATCGACTTGGGCATCGCCCCGACCGCGGATGCCTGCGGCTCGCCGTCCTTGAAGAGGATCAGCGTCGGGATCGACATCACCCCGTAGCGCTGGGCGATGGCCGGCTGCTCGTCGATGTTCAGCTTCACGACCTTGAGCTCGCCGCGCTCCTCGGCGATCTGGTCGAGCACCGGCGCGATCGCGTGGCACGGGCCACACCACTCGGCCCAGAAGTCCACGAGTACCGGCTTGTCGCTCTGGAGCACTTCCTGCTCGAAGGTCTGTTCGGTGACTGCGTCTGCCATGAAGTCCTTTCTACCTCAGGTCTCGGATGATCCAAACGCGAGGCGCAGAGTCATTGTTCCCGCTCGGTACGATCGCTTGATGTTCAAGCCGCTACCGAGTGTGCCCGATCACCCCGCCCTTGAACGCGAGGTGCTCGAGCGCTGGGAGGCCGAGCGGACGTTCGAGCGGCTGCGCGAGCAGAACGCCGGCGGGCCGCGCTTCAGCTTCCTCGACGGCCCGATCACGGCCAACAACCCGATGGGAGTCCACCACGGGTGGGGCCGCACCCTGAAGGACGTCTTCCAGCGCTACCGCGCCGCTCGCGGGTGCGACGAGCGCTACCAGAACGGCTTTGACTGCCAGGGCCTCTGGGTCGAGGTCGAGGTCGAGAAGGAGCTCGGGCTCAACTCGAAGCGCGAGATCGAGGAATACGGAATCGCCGAGTTCGCCGAGCGCTGCAAGGAGCGCGTGGCCAAGTACGTCGGCGTGATGACGCAGCAGTCGAAGCGCCTCGGCCAGTGGATGGACTGGGGCAACGACTACCTCACGTTCTCCGACACGAACATCGAGTACATCTGGCGCTTCCTGAAGGAGTGCAAGCGGCGCGACTGGCTGTACAAGGGCCACCGCTCGACCCAGTGGTGCCCGCGCTGCGGCACCTCGCTCTCCCAGCACGAGCAGGCGGGCGAGGAGAACCACCGCGAGCTGGAGCACCCTTCGCTCTTCGTCCGCTTCCCGCTGAAGGAACGCGAGGGCGAGTCGCTCGTCATCTGGACGACGACGCCCTGGACGCTGCCGGCCAACGTCGCCGCTGCGGTCAAGCCGGACGCCGACTACGTGCTCAGCGCGGACGGCGAATGGCGGGCGCGAGAGCTCGTCGGCGAGGTCGAAGTCGTCAGGAGCGCGCGCGGCGAGGAGCTCGTCGGGCTCGAGTACGAGGCCCCGTTCGACGACCTGCCCGCGCAGGAAGGCGTCGTCCACCGCGTGATCCCGTGGGACGAGGTCGCGCTCGACGAGGGCACGGGGATCGTCCACATCGCGCCGGGCGCGGGCGCCGAGGACTTCGAGCTCTCGCGCGTCCACAACCTGCCGGTGCTCGCGCCGATCGACGAGAGCGGGCGCTTCCTGCCCGGCTACGGCTACTTCGAAGGCTTCTCGACCGACGAGGTCGTGGCGCCCGTGCTCGAGGCGCTCGAGGAGCGCGGCCGGCTCGTCGAGGCCGGCACGATCGTGCACCGCTACCCGATCTGCTGGCGCTGCAAGACCCCGCTCGTCTTCCGCGTGGTCGACGACTGGTTCATCTCCTGCGACGAGATCAGGCAGCCGTTGCTCGACGCCAACGACGAGGTGGCCTGGACGCCGCCCCAGTACAAGAAGCGGATGGACGACTGGCTGCGCAACATGGGCGACTGGAACATCTCGCGCAAGCGCTACTTCGGGCTCCCGCTGCCCTTCTACCCGTGCGAGTGCGGCGAGCTGAACGTGATCGGCTCGCGCGCCGAGCTCGAGGAGCGGGCGACCGGCGGTCTCGACCAGCTCCAGGAGCTGCACCGGCCATGGATCGACGCGGTGCCGATCCGCTGCGAGTCGTGCAACGAGGAGGTGCGGCGGATCCCGGAGGTGGGCGACGCCTGGCTCGACGCCGGGATCGTCCCGATGTCGACCCTCGGCTGGCAGAGCCCCGAGTGGATCCCGCACGGCTACGGGACCGGCGCGGCGAAGGGACTGACCGGTGCCGACCTGCCCGACAACGCCTACTGGGAGCAGTGGTTCCCGGCCGACTGGGTCTCCGAGAGCCGCGAGCAGATCCGGCTCTGGTTCTACTCGATTAGCGTCATGTCGATGACCCTCGCGGGCCGGCTGCCCTACCGGGCCGTGCTGACCTACGAGCGCGTGCACGACGAGACGGGCCGCGAGATGCACAAGTCCTCGGGCAACGCGATCGAGGCGAACGAGGCGTTCGAGCGCATGGGCGCAGACATCGTGCGCTGGCAGTTCTGCGCGCAGCCGCCGAGCCAGAACATCAACTTCGGCTACGGGCCGGCGGACGAGGTCAAGCGGCGGCTGCTGACCCTCTGGAACTCGATCGGCTTCCTCGTCACCTACGCGAACATCGCCGGCTGGCAGCCGGAGTGGGGACGCGAGCCCTCATCCGAGGAGCCGCTCGACCGCTGGCTCGTCGCCCGCACCGCGCAGCTCGTCCGCGAGGCCGAGGCTGCCTACGAGCGCTACTGGACGCCGGCGCTGACCGCCGCGTTCGAGGCTTACGTCGAGGACCTCTCGAACTGGTACATCCGCCGCTCGCGGCGGCGCTTCTGGGACGGGGAGCCGGCGGCGCTCGAGTCGCTCTGGTGGTCGGTCGTCCAGGCCCTGCGGGTCGTGGGGCCGGCGATGCCGTTCTTCGCCGACCACCTGTGGGACGCCCTCGTGCCCGACGGCCCCGACTCGGTGCACCTCGCCGGCTGGCCCGAAGCGCTCGAGGCCGACGAACGCCTGCTCACGAAGGTCGCGGAGGTCCGTCGCGTGGTGGAGCTCGGTCGGCAGGCGCGCTCCCAGTCCGGAATCAAGCTCCGTCAGCCGCTCCGCCGCCTGGTCGTTCAGGGGGCGGATGGGGTCGAGGATCACGCGCGCGAGATCGCCGAGGAGCTGAGCGTGAAGGACGTCCAGTTCGGCCCGGTCGAGGCGACCGAGCTGCGCGTGAAGCCGAACCTGCCGCTGCTCGGCCCGAAGCTCGGCAAGGAGCTCGGCGCGGTGCGCGCTGCGCTCGACGCCGGCGAGTTCGAGGAGCTCGACGGCGGACGCCTGCGCGTGAACGGGCACGAGCTCTCGGAAGACGAGGTGCTGGTCGAGCGGCGCGGCAAGGAGGGCTGGGCGGTCGCGGGCGAGGACGGCCTGACGGTCGCGCTCGACCTTGCCCTGGACGACGAGCTCGAGCTCGAGGGCCGGGCGCGTGAGCTGATCCATGCCGTGAACTCGATGCGCAAGGAGGCCGGCCTCGAGATCACCGACCGCATCGTCCTGACGCTGCCCGCCGACCTGGCCGAGCACCAGGACTGGATCGCGCGCGAGACGCTCGCCGAGCGGGTCGAGGCAGGCGACGAGCTGCGGATCGAGAAGGCCTGAACATGCCCGAGCCGGCGATTCAGGCGGAGCAGCTCGTCCGCGAGTTCAAGAAGGGCCCGCGAGCGGTCGACTCGATCGATCTCGCGGTCTCGCCGGGCGAGATCTACGGCTTCCTCGGCCCGAACGGCGCGGGCAAGTCGACGACCGTGCACATGCTCACGACGCTGCTGCCGCCGACCTCGGGTAGCGCGCGGGTCGCGGGCTTCGACGTCGTGCGCGACGGGCCGCAGGTGAGGATGCACATCGGAGCCGCCCTCCAGGAGGCCGCGCTCGACCCGCTTCTGACGGGGCGCGAGCACCTCCGTCTCCAGGCCGCGCTCCAGGCGATCCCGAGGGCCGAGCGCAAGGCGCGCGCCGACGAGCTGCTCACGCGCGTGGGCCTCGGCGAGGCCGCCGACCGCAAGGTACGCGGCTACTCGGGCGGCATGAAGCGCAGGCTCGACCTCGCGCTCGCGCTCGTGCACCGCCCGGAGATCCTCTTCCTCGACGAGCCGACGACCGGGCTCGACGTCCAGAGCCGCACCGCGCTCTGGGCGGAGGTGAGCCGCCTCGCCCGCGAGGACGGCGTGACCGTCTTCCTGACCACGCAGTACCTAGAGGAGGCGGACGTCCTTGCCGACCGGGTCGGGATCATCGACCACGGCCGGATCGTGGCCGAGGGAACGCCGACGGCGCTCAAGGGCGAGGTTGGCCGCCCGACGGTCGAGGCGATCCCCGCCGACGAGGAGCACCTGCGGCGGACGGCCGCGATCCTCGAGCGCTTCGGCGAGCCCGTGGGTTCGACCAAGGGTGTCGCGGTCCGGCTCGGCCCGGGGGACGTCGGCCTGGCCGACATCGTGCGCGCCCTCGACGCGGACGGGCTCGAGCCGGACAATCTCCAGCTCCACCAGCCCTCGCTCGACGATGTCTTCCTCGCGAAGACCGGCCGCTCGCTCGAAGGCGCGGCCGACGACGAGGACGCGCCCGAGGCGGGGCTCGCGATGGAGCAGACCTGAGCGCTTTTGCAGACCAGGTCTACCAGCTCGGTCGCCGCTCGGTCGTGCGCACGGTCAGGCAGCCAGCGAACGTCGTCGCGCCGCTGCTCTTCCCGATGCTTCTGCTCGCGGTCAACTCCGGCGGCCTGAAGGCGGAGACGAAGCTCCCGGGCTTCCCCGGCGACTCCTTCGTCGCCTTCGCGCTAGCGGTGCCGTTCATCCAGGGCGCGCTGTTCGCCACGATGAACACCGGCACCGACCTGGCGCGTGACATCCAGACCGGCTTCCTGAACCGGCTCTCGCTGACGCCGATGCGTGGGATCGCGCTCCTCTCGGGCCAACTCGGTGGCGTGATCGTCTTGAGCCTCGTCCAGGCGGCGGTCTACCTCGGGGTCGGCTTCGCGGTCGGCGTGCGACCGGCCGCGGGCGTGCCAGGCGTGCTCGTGCTGTTCGTCTTCGCCGCGCTCGTCGGCCTCGCCTTCGGTGGACTGGGCGCGTTCGCGGCACTCCGCACCGGCTCGGGCGAAGCGGTGCAGAGTCTTTTCCCGGCCTTCTTCGTCTTCCTGTTCATCTCCTCGATGAACATCCCGCGCAACCTGATCCAGGCGACGTGGTTCCGCGACGCCGCCACCGCGAACCCGGTCTCGTACCTGCTCGAGTGCGTGCGCAGCCTGATCATCACCGGGTGGGACGGCGAGGCGCTCGCGCTCGGCTTCGGGATCGCCGGCACGATCGCGGTCGTCGCACTCGCGCTCTCGAGCTGGGCCCTGCGCGTGAGGATGGCACGCTGATGGGGAGCCGGAGCCTCTCCGTCGCCGGAGGCGTGGCCTGGCGGTCGCTGCACAACGTGTTCACCAACCCGTCGCTGCTGCTGCCGTCGCTGGTGTTCCCGCTCTTCTTCTTCACCGCCTTCGCCGGTGGGCTCTCCCGGATCAGCAAGGTGCCGGGCTTCGACTTCCCGAGCGGCTACACGGCCTTCCAGTTCGTCTTCGTGCTGCTGCAGTCGGCGGCCTTCGGCGGCGTCTTCACCGGCTTCGGGATCGCGCGCGACTTCGAGAGCGGCTTCGCCCGGCGCCTACTGCTAGCTGCGCCGAACCGCAGCGGGATCGTGCTCGGCTACGCCGCCGCCGCGCTCGGCCGCTGGCTCGTCACGGCGGCTTTCCTGACCGTCGTCGCGCTCGTGGTCGGGATGAACGTCGGCGGCAGCGGCGTCGACCTCGTCGGGCTCTACACGCTCGCGGTGATCCTGAACATCGCGGCCGTGCTGTGGGCCGCCGGAGTCGCGATGCGGCTGCGCACGATGCAGGCCGGCCCGGTGATGCAGTTCCCGGTCTTCCTCGTGCTCTTCTTCGCGCCGGTGTACGTGCCGCTCTCGTTGTTGCGCGGCTGGATCCACGGCGTGGCGGCGGTGAACCCGCTCACGCGCGTGCTCGAGTCGGCGCGCGGCTTCCTGGCGGGGAGCCCGACCGAGGTTGCGCTCGCCTTCGGTACGGGCCTCGCGCTCGTGCTCCTCTTCGCGCTGTGGGCCCTGCGCGGCCTGCGTAGCGCAGAGGCCGCCGGCTAAAACCGGAAAGAGCCCGCCGCGCGGGGGGTGGTGGCGACGGGCTCTCTCCATTGCTCGCCGCGGGCCACAAGGCCAGGTACGGGCGCCGCGGCTCGCATATCGCCCAGGGCACAGACGCTAGCCGCCGCGGTCGGCGATTCCAATAGGCCGTCCGGCCCATCTTTCCAATTCGCAACGACGAGAGTTCTCGCTTGGAGAGAGCAGGGCCGGAGTCGACGCCGCCTGGGGCCCTCCGTATCATCCGGAGGCCCAGTGACCCACGAAGACCAGGCTGTCTACTTCAACGCGGTTCCGCTGTTCGTACTTGCGGGCGCATACCTGACCGTGGCGGCCGCGTTTGCGCCGACGCTCTGGCGCGAGCGGCGCCGGGTCACGAGCACGGACGTTGCGCTGGCGATGCTCTTCCCCGGGATCGGCATCCCGGCGGGGATCTTCGGCGCGGTCGTCCTCCACGACCGCTACCCGATCGGCGGCCACGTCTGGCCCTCGTTCGCAGCGATCGTCGTCGCCCTGCTGCCGGCGCTCTTCTTCCTCCGCCGCCTGAGTGAGCCCGCCGGCGTGATCACCAGTGGGCCGCGGGCGCGCGAGGCGGAGAAGCTCGTCAGCGTCCGCGACCGGGAGCTCGAGTCAGTCGCCCGGCTCGTCAACTCCCTCGCCAGGACGCAGGACCCGGAGACCGCGGCGCGCACGCTGCTGGACGAGGTCGAGTCGCTCATCGGGACGGAGTTCAACGCGCTCGCGCTCGTGACGCAGGACGAGGACGAGGCGACCGGCCTGGTTGCGCGCTCCGGGGGCGAGGACATCGAGTGGTGGAGCGACATCCACGTCCACCTGCACAACGAGCCTTCCGGTATCGCAAGCGCGTTCTTCGAGGCCGCGCCCGTGGCGGTCTACGACGTCGAGTCGTCGCCGCTGATCAGCAAACGGCTCGCGCAGGCCGCGGGGGCGAAGAGCGCAGCCTTCGTCCCGCTGATCGTGGAGGAGCGGGTGATCGGCGTCCTCATCGCGGCCGCGACGAGCGAGCGCCGTGCGTTCCCCGCGGAGGAGCTGCGGCTGGTCGGGGCGCTCGCCGGCGAAGCCGCGATCGCGCTCGACCGGAGGCGCTCGGCTTCGGCTCTCGAC
>JAWVDY010000271.1:0-7150 GCA_033856995.1 Gaiellaceae bacterium | reverse complement strand
AGCCGGAGCCGACGCCCAGGACGACGAAGCCCAGGGCGAACACGAGCGCGAGCAGGACGTAGATCACCTTGGCGTGCCGCCGCAGGCGCGAGAAGAAGAGCTGCTCCTCCCAGCTCGGGGCGGCAGGTTTCTTGCGCCGCGGCTCCGGCTTGGGGCGCGGCTTGCGCGCCTGTGCGGCTCCTCGGGCCATGGCGCGCTACGACACCGCTTGCGGTGTCGTTTTCAGGACGCGCGGGCTTTGCCCGTGTGCCCGTCTGAATTGACCGGTCGATGCAAAGGAACTCATCACGAAGCCGCCCTAGGGTACCTGCCAGTCGTACGAGTCGCCGATCCCGCGCAGACGCGCCTTGGTGGCCTCGTCGCAGAGGGCACCTGCGAGTCCCGCCTCGTACGCGTCGCGCGGGTGGAGGCCGAGCGAGGCGGCGGCGTCGTAGTCCTTGCCGAGGTCAGTGCCGAACATCGCCGGGTCGTCGGTTGAGATCGAGCAGCGCACTCCGGCAGCGACGAGCTGCGGCAGCGGATGCTCCTCCAGCGACGCGACCGCCTTGGTGCGCAGGTTCGAGATCGGGCAGACGTCGAGCACGACGTTGCGCCCGGCGATCTCGCGCACGAGGCCGGGATCCTCGACCGCGCGGATCCCGTGGCGCACGCGGTCCGCGCCGAGTTCCTCGAGTGCCCCGCGCACCGACGGCGGCCCGGCGACCTCGCCTGCGTGCGGGACCGACCCAAGGCCCAGCTCGCGCGCGAGCGTGAACACCGGCTCGTAGGGCTCGGGCGGGTACTCGGCCTCGAGCCCGCCGAGGCCGACGCCGACGATCCCGCGCTCGCGGTACTTCCCCGCGTAGCGGACGAGCTGCTCCGCCTCGGCTAGCGGAAAGCCGCGCACGATGTCGGGCGTCAGCCGCAGCTCGACGGCGTGCAGCTCTCGCGCTTCCTGCGCGCCGTCGCAGTAGCCGCTGAAGATCGCGTCCCACTCGACCCCCCGCCGCACGCGCTCGCCCGGGGAGAAGATCCCCTCGACGTAGACGGCGCCGTGCAAGGCGGCCTCGGCCGCGTAGTCGACGACGACCTGGCGGAAGTCCTCCTCCGTCCGCAGGGCGTTCGTGGTCAGGATCCAGACGTCGATGAAGTGCGCGAAGTCCCGGAACTCGTACAGCTGCGCGAGCCCCTCCTCCGTCTCGGCGGGAAGCGCGCACTCGTTCCGAGCCGCGATCTCGAGCAGCGTGGCCGGCCGCACCGTGCCCTCCAGGTGCACGTGCAGCTCGATCTTCGGGAAGCTCATAGTCGCCAGCGCGGCTCGAGGAACGTCGCGAGGCCGACGGCGAGCAGATAGAGCGCCACGAGGGGGATCACCGAGAGGAGGGTCGAGACGGGATCGACGCCGGGGAGGATCACGCCGATCACCGTCATCACGAAGACCCCGACCCGCCAGGTCCTGCGCAGCTGCGCAGCGCTGAGGATGCGCAGGCGCACGAGCGCGAGCACGAACACCGGCACCTCGAACGCGAGCGCGACGCCGAGCAGGACGAAGCTGACGAAGCGGTAGTAGTCGCGCGCGCGAATCCGGATGGTGAAGTGGCTCGAGTCGTAGTTCGTGAGGAAGTGGATCGCGGGCGGCAGGATCACGAAGTAGCCGAACAGCACACCGCCGAGCCCGAGGACGGTCGCGAACGCGACGGGCACGAGCATCGAGCGCTGGCGTCGCTCCTCGAAGGCGGGCGCGAGGAACGACCACAGCTGCCACAGGACGATCGGGAGCGCCAGGAGGAAGCCGGCCCAGAGGCTGACCCAGATCGACGTCGTGAACGGCTCGATCGGGCTGAAGGTGACGGGCTTCTGCAGACGGTCGGGCAGCGGGCGGTTGAGCCAGTCGAGCAAGCGGCCATGAAACCCGTAGGCGACGCCGAAGCCGACTGCGAGGGCGACGAGGGCGACGATCAGGCGGGTGCGCAGCTCGCCGAGGTGCTCGACGAGCGTGGCCTCCTCTCCGTGGCGGAGACGCCGCGGAAGCACGCTCATCGCGTTACGGAGACGACGGTGGCGGTGACTCGTCCGAGGAACGCGGTGGCAGCTCGGCCTTCTCGTCGTCCGAGTGGCCCGTGATCGAGTCCTTGAACTCCCGCATCCCCTTGCCGAGCGAGCGGCCGATCTCCGGCAGGCGCTTCGGCCCGAAGACCAGGAGGGCGACGATGAGAATCACGATCAGGCCGGTGATGCCGACTTCCGGGATCATGGGCGAAGCGTAGCGCTTCGACCTTCGGGTATCGATCCCACATGCCAAAGAAGCCGCTTCGAGAGCAGGTCGTCCTCGTCACCGGCGCGTCGAGCGGGCTGGGTCGCGCGATCGCGCGCCTCGCCGGTGAGCGCGGTGCGAAGGTCGTCGTCACCGCGCGGAACGCGGAGGCGCTCGACAACTGCGTCAGCGAGATCGAGCGCTCGGGCTCGGAGGCGCTGGCGGTCCCGGGCGACGTCACCGACCGCGGCCACGTCGAGCAGGCGGTCGCCGCGGCGGTCGAGCGCTTCGGCCGCATCGACACCTACGTCGCGAACGCGATCGTGACCGTCTACGCCGAGGCCGAGCGGCTCGAGGAAGACGAGCTGCGGCGCGTCTGGGAGGTCAACTTCTTCGGCGTCGTCTACGGCTACTGGGCCGCGCTGCCCCATCTGCGCGAGTCGAAGGGCACCTTCCTGCACGTCAGCTCGGCGCTCGCCTACCGCGGGATCCCGCTCCAGGCCGCGTACTGCTCGACCAAGGCCGGCCTCCGCGCGTTCTTCGAGTCGGCGCGGGTCGAGGAGCAGAAGGCCGGCACGAGCGTGGCGATCTCGCTCGTCCTCCCGGGCGCGATCAACACGCCGCAGTTCGACCGGGACCGCCAGAAGATCGGCTTCCAGCCCCAGCCGGTGCCTCCGATCTATCAGCCCGAGCCCTTCGCCGAAGCGGCGCTGCACTGCGCCGAGCACCCCTTGCGCGAGCTGCCGATCTCGTGGGGCGCGCAGAAATTGCTCTGGGGCCAGAAGCTCTCGCCGCGGGCCGGCGACTGGATTCTGCGCCGCACCGGCTGGAAGAGCCAGCACACCGGCGAGCCGAAGCCGATCGGCGCCCCCGACAACCTCTTCGATACCCTGTCCGGAGATCCGGGCGCGCACGGTCGCTTCGACCGCGATGCGCGCGGCTCCACGCTCTGGACCCGCCTTCGGCTGTTGCTGCCGAAGGGCTGAACTCCCTAGCTAGCATGGACCTCACATGGCTTTGCTCGAACTGAAAAACCTTCACGTCGCGCTCGAGGACGGCACCGAGATCGTCAAGGGTGTCGACCTCTCCGTGGACACGAACGAGATCCATGCGGTCATGGGTCCGAACGGCTCGGGCAAGTCGACGCTCGCCTACGCCCTGCTGGGCCACCCGGCCTACAAGATCACCGAGGGTCAGATCGTCTTCGACGGCGACGACGTGACCGAGCTCGAGGCGGACGAGCGCGCGCAGCGCGGCCTTTTCCTCGCGTTCCAGTACCCGCACGCGATCCCCGGCGTCACCGTCACGAGCTTTCTGCGCTCCGCCATGAACGCGGTCCGCAAGGCCCGCAACGGCGGCGAGGACGACCCCGTGAAGATCCCCGAGTTCCGCAAGGACATGCTCGCCGCGATGGAGAAGCTCAAGGTCCCGCGCGAGCTCGCGCAGCGCTACCTCAACGACGGCTTCTCAGGCGGCGAGAAGAAGCGGGTCGAGATCCTGCAGATGGCGATGCTGAAGCCCCGCATGGCCGTGCTCGACGAGACCGATTCCGGCCTCGACATCGACGCGCTCAAGACGGTCGCGAACGGCGTGCGCGAGCTCGTCGGCGAAGAGACCGGCGCGCTCGTCATCACCCATTACCAGCGCATCCTCAACTACGTGAAGCCCGATTTCGTGCACGTCTTCGTGGACGGGCGTATCGTGGAGGAGGGTGGTCCCGAGCTCGCCCACCGGCTCGAAGCCGAAGGCTACGAGGGCTTCGGCGCAAACGGAAGGAATAATGGCAGCAACTCCTGAGACCGAGATCGTCGCCGGAATCGGCAACGACTACAAGTACGGCTTTCACGAGATCGAGGACTACTTCTTCAAGTCGGGCCGCGGGCTCTCGGCCGAGCTCGTCGCGGCCATCTCCGAGCACAAGAACGAGCCGGAGTGGATGCGCAAGTACCGCCTCAAGTCGCTCGAGTACTTCCTGGCGCGCCCGATGCCCGACTGGGGCGGCGACCTCTCGGAGATCGACTTCGACAACATCTTCTATTACATCCGCCCGACCGAGAAGCAGGCCAACTCCTGGGAGGACCTGCCGCCCGAGATCAAGGACACCTGGGACAAGCTTGGGATCCCGGAGGCGGAGAAGAACTACCTCGCCGGCGTCGGCGCCCAGTACGAGTCCGAGGTCGTCTACCACAAGCTCCAGGAGGACCTCGAGAACCAGGGCGTGATCTTCAAGGACATGGACAGCGGCCTCCGCGAGCACGAGGAGCTCGTCAAGGAGTACTTCGGGACGATCATCCCGCAGAACGACAACAAGTTCGCCGCGCTGAACTCGGCCGTCTGGTCCGGCGGCTCGTTCATCTACGTGCCCCCGGGCGTGAAGATCGAGATGCCGCTCCAGGCCTATTTCCGCATCAACGCGGAGAACATGGGCCAGTTCGAGCGGACGCTGATCATCGTCGACGAGGGCGCGTACGTGCACTACGTCGAGGGCTGCACCGCGCCGATCTACTCGAGCGACTCGCTGCATTCTGCGGTCGTCGAGATCATCGTCAAGCCGAACGCGCGCTGCCGCTACACGACGATCCAGAACTGGTCGAACAACGTCTACAACCTCGTCACCAAGCGCGCGGTCGCCTATGAGAACGCGACCATGGAGTGGGTCGACGGCAACCTCGGCTCGAAGCTGACGATGAAGTACCCGGCGATCTGGCTGCTCGGCGAAGGCGCGCACGGCGAGGTGCTCTCGATCGCGTTCGGCGGCAAGGGCCAGCACCAGGACGCAGGCGGCAAGGCCGTCCACGTCGCGCCGAACACGACCTCGGTGATCACCTCGAAGTCGATCTCGAAGGACGGGGGCCGCGCCGGCTACCGCGGGCTGCTCGAGGTGGCCAAGGGCGCCACGGGCGCGAAGTCGAAGGTCGTCTGCGACGCGCTGATCCTCGACGACGCCTCGCGCTCGGACACGTATCCGTACATCAAGATCGACGAGGACAACGTCGACATCGGCCACGAGGCAACGGTTTCGAAGATCGGCGAGGAGCAGCTCTTCTACCTGATGTCTCGCGGCCTCTCGGAGACCGAGGCCTCCGCGATGATCGTCTCCGGCTTCGTCGAGCCGATCACGAAGGAGCTGCCGCTCGAGTACGCGGTCGAGATGAACCGGCTGATCCAGCTCCAGATGGAAGGGTCGGTTGGGTAGTGCCGCTCTCACCGTAGAGCGCGTCGACTTCATCACGATTCCGACGCGCGATCCGGAAGCGTCTCGGGCCTGGTACCACGAGACGGTCGGCCTCCCGCTCGACGAGAACGACCCGGAGGAGGTGCGGGCGGGCCAGGTGACGCTGACGTTCTGGAAGCCCGAGGACGAGGGGTTCGAGTTCAAGCCCAGCATCGGCGGCTTCGCCCTTCGCGTCCCGGACGTCGAGGAGGCCCGCGCGGAGCTCGAGTCGAGAGGCGTCGAATTCGTCGGCTCCGAGGACAGCGGCGTCTGCCACATGGCGGTCTGCCTCGATCCGGACGGGAACGCGGTCATCCTGCACCGCAGGTACAAGCCCTATGAGTAGGGCCGAGGCCCGCGAGCGCTACAACGCGCTGCCCGTTCCCAACACGACCGAGGAGCATTGGCGCTTCACCGACCTCCGCGGCTTCGACCCGGATTCGTTCGGCCGGGAAGAGGGCCAGACGGCGAAGGCGACCGGGCCATCGATGGTCGAGCTGGACGTCGCGGCATTTGCGACCGTCACCGAGACCGGGATCGAGATCGGCAAGGTGCCCGATCAGATCCGGTTCGAGCCGCTCGGCGAGTCACATGAGCGGCTGGGCGAGCTTGTCGGCTGGCAGGACGACAAGTTTGCGGCGCACAACGCCGCGGCCTGGCAGCACGGCCTGCTCGTGCACGTGCCGGCGGGGCTCGAGCTCGAGCGCCCGCTGTACGTGCGAGTCGCGAATACGGTCGAGGGCGGCTCGCTCTTCTGGCGCCTGCTGGTGATCGCGGGGGAAGGCTCGCGCTTCTCGCTGATCGAGGAGTACACGTCCACCGACCCGTCGCTGGCGGGCTACTCGAACGCGGTCGTCGAGCTCTTCGTCGAGCAGAACGCGAAGCTCGAGTACGTCTCGCTGCAGAACCTCTCGCGGGAGACGTGGCACTTCGCCTCGCACCACGGGCGCGTCGATCGCGACGCCGAGCTCGACTGGGTCAGCGGCGGCTTCGGCTCCAAACGAGGCAAGGTGCGGATCCAGAACGACCTCGCCGGCCCCGGAGCGACTTCGCGTGTGACCGGTGCGTACTTCGCCGACGGCGACCAGCATCTCGACTACGACACCTTCCAGGAGCACATCGCCCCCAACACCGAGTCGGACTTCGCGTTCAAGGGCGCGCTGCGCGACACGGCCACGGCGGTCTGGCGCGGGATGATCCGGGTCGAGCGGGACGCGCAGAAAACGAACGCGTACCAGGAGTGCCGGAACCTGATGCTCTCGCCGACGACGCATGCGGTTCCGATCCCCGGGCTCGAGATCCTGGCGAACGACGTCCGCTGCACCCACGGCGCGACGGTCAGCCGGGTCGACCGCGAGCAGCTCTTCTACCTGATGGCGCGCGGCCTCCCGCGCGCCGAGGCCGAGCGCCTGATCGTGCGAGGCTTCTTCCAAGACGTGCTCGACCGCATCGAGCTGGAGCCGGTCCGCAACGCGGTCACGAGCGCCCTCGAGCAGCGCATCCCGCAGGCCTGACCGCCAAGTAACAGACTGTTACTTGACCCGATTCGCTCACGCGGATCGCGGCCGAAACGCAAGTAACAGACTGTTACAAGGCGCGGGGAGTACCGTGTCGCCCCGATGTTCCACGACCGCGCAGCGATCCACGTCCAGGCTGGGCGCGGCGGCGACGGCGGCCTCAGCTTCCGGCGCGAGAAGTTCGTG
>JAWVDY010000270.1:0-10064 GCA_033856995.1 Gaiellaceae bacterium | reverse complement strand
CGGCGCGCTTCGACGGCGAAGTGCGGCTGGCGCTGGCGGGCGTCGCGCCGGTCCCGTGGCTGCTCGACTCGCCGGACGACCTCGACAGCGCCACCCCGCTTCCGGGGACGGCGTACAAGGTCGACCTCGCGCGCCCGCTGATCCGCCGGGCGCTCGAAGCCATCGGTGCCTGACGGCGACGTCTGGGCGGTCGTCCTCGCCGCAGGCGCCTCGCGTCGGTTCGGTTCGCCGAAGCAGCTGCTGCTGCTGGAACCGGTGCTGGAGCGCGTGCGACGGAGCTCCGTCGCCGGCGTGGTCGTCGTCGCCGGCGCACACGCGCTCGACGCATCGGCCCGCACGGTCGCCTGCGCGGAGTGGAAGCGCGGGCCGGGCGCGTCCCTACGCTGCGGATTGAACGCGCTCCCGGAGGAGGCCGCTGCGGCGGTGGTCCTCCTCGGCGATGGACCAGATCTCGCGCCCGAGGCGATCGACCGAGTGATCGAGCGGTGGCGCGCCGAGCACGCGCCCATCGTCGCCGCAACGTACGGCGGCACGAGGCTCCATCCCGTGCTGCTCGACCGCTCGACCTGGCCGCAAATTCCGGACGAAGGCGCCCGCGGGCTCGACGCCGTCCTCGTCTCCTGCGACGATCTGGGATCTCCAGGAGATGTCGACTTTGCCGATGAGGTACCCGACCGCCTGAACCCGTGGAGCTCGCCAGACCCCACGCCGCCGAATCCGAGGCCCAGCCCTCGCCGCTGACGACGCTGCGCCTGCAGCGGAAGCTCACGATCGAGGAGGCCGCGAAGCGCGCTGCATTGTGGCCCGAGCAGGTCGAGTGGCTCGAGGAAGGCCGGCTCTATCGCTTTCCCGGCTACGAGACCGCTGTGCTCGCGATACTTCGCTACGCGACCGCGCTCGGGATCGACCACCGCGAGGCGAGGCGGCTCTCGGGCATGCCGGTCGAGCCGCCCGCGCGCCGGCCGCTCGGGCGCTGGATCGCCGCCGCCGCGGTGTCCATCGTCGTCCTGACGGTCACGCTCGCCTTCCTCGTCGGAGTCGGCGACAAGGGCTCATCCCGGAAGAGCGCCGCTGCCGCGCTGCCGCCTCCGTGGAAGGTCTCGGTCGACGTGCTCAACGGCAGCGGCGACATCAACTACACGCGGAGCGTGGCAAGCCGCATCGGATCGTTCGGCTATCGGATCCAGCACGTGACGAAGGCGAGCCGGTTCGACTACCGCGACACCGCCGTCTATTACGAGCCGGGCGGCGCGGCGCTGGCCACGCGCCTCGCGAGCCAGATCGGGTGCGGCACGACGCGACCCCTGCCGGGAGGCTCGAACACGCGTCGGCTCGTGGTCATCGTCGGCCCCGCGCACGCGACCTGCTGACCGATCCAAGCTAGCCTCCCGCAGTTTGCTCTCTCTCCTCGTCGCCTTCGCGCTCGCGCGCGCCCCGCTCCCCACCCCGCCTGGCCCGACCTGGTCGGCGTGGCCGGCGAGCGGAACCGTGACGTCACCGTTCGGCAACGACTTCGGCCGTTGGCACCCAGGGATCGACATCGGGATCCTGCGCTCGCCTGTCGTCCGCGCGGCGCAATCGGGCCGCGTGATCGCGGTGGGAGCCAGGCGTGGCTTCGAGGGCTACGGGAACGTCGTCGAAGTCGCACTCGGCCGGGGGTACGTCGCGCTCTACGCACACCTCGCGGGCTGGCGCGTCAAGGTCGGCGACGAGGTCGTCCCCGGCGAGCGAATCGGCACCGCCGGCTGCACGGGCTGGTGCACCGGCACGCACCTGCACTTCGAGCTACGGCACCGAGGGCGGCCGGTGAACCCGCTTCGGTATCGCGCTCAGAAGAGCGGGGTGCGCAGCTCGGCGAGCTTCTGCTTGAGGTCGGGCCGCATCTCCTCGACCGCCGCCTGCCGCACGAACCGGCGCAGCGCCTCCTCGAAGCGGTAGCGCTTGCGGCAATAGCCGCAGAGCTCGAGGTGACCTTCGGCCTCGGCCCGCTCGGCGTCGGAGAGCTCCCGGTCGAGGTACGGCTGGAGTAGCTCCTCGCACTTGTCGCAGGGATCCACTGCCGCGCCGCCCGAGCTGATCACGCCGCGCCCACCGCCTGCTCTGCGAGCTCGCGCTTCAGGATCCGCCGCCCTCGGTGCAGCCGGGACATCACGGTCCCGATCGGGATCTCGAGGATCTGCGCAGCGTCCGCGTAGCTGAAGTCGCCGATGTCGACGAGGACGATCACATCGCGGAAATCGTGCGGGACAGCCGAGAGGGCCGCGACGACATCGTCCTGCGAGAGCCGCTCGTCCACGCGTTCCTGCTCGACGTTCGGCTCGCGGCCGGCCTCCTCGAGCTTGTTGTAGAGGTAGTAGTCGCCTTCCTCGAGCGGCTGCAGGTCCGGCGTGCGCTGCTGCCGGCGGCCGCGGTCGATGTTCAGGTTGGTGAGGATCCGCAGGAGCCACGCACGCAGGTTCGTTCCCGGCTGGAACGAGCGCCAGGCGCGAAACGCACGCGCATAGGTCTCTTGCATCAAGTCCTCCGCCTCTTCACGGGTGGACACGAGCCGCCGCGCGACCCGGTACACCTGGTCGGCCAGCTCGAGCGCTTCCTCCTCGAAGTGGACCCGGTCGCGGGCCTCCTCGGCCAGCTTCCGCGGCTCCGCTTCCGGCGTGGTCTCGCTCATCGCGGGCCACCCTAGCATCGTCCGTTGTTAGCCCTGGAACGAGCGCCGGCCGTTTCGCATTCCCGGTTTTCCGTCGAACACATGCGGGTATGCGGGAACCCGTGGAAGGCTACGAGGTGATCACGAGCGACGACGGGAAGCTCGGCGAGGTCGTCGCCGTGGAGGGCGACCTCCTGGTCGTCGAAGGAGGAATGCTGCGCAAGTCGCGGCACGCAGTCCCGAAGGCCTTCGCGCACGCCGACGACGGCGAACGCGTCGTGAGGCTCACGGTCTCGAAGGAGCTCGTCGAGGACTCGCCGGCGGTGAAGGACGGGGAGCTCGACCACCGCGCGATCGCCGCGCACTACGGCCTCGCGGCCGGCTACGACGATCCCGAGACGAAGGGCTACGGCGAGCTGACGCCCGACGATCCGGCCTGGAGCGCGGAGCAGGAGGAGTTGCGCTCGGGCGTCGAGCCCGCGGCTGAGCGCCGGGCGCGGATACTCCAGGGCGAGAGCGAGGCGGGCCTACGCGGCCGGCCGATCATCCCGCCCGACCCGCACGAAGGCCCGTAGGGCTAAACCGGCTCGAGCGGCCGAAAGCCGGCCCGGGCCATCGCCGCGAGGATCGCGTCGCGGTCGGTGCGCTCGTCGTCCCACTGGAGCTGCACCTGGCCCATCAGGTTCGCGTTCGCGTACTCGAGCCCGTCGTGGCCGCGCAGGGCACCGGCGAGCCGGCCCACGCAGCGCTCGCAGCGAATCCCGCTGACCTGAATCGTGTCCGAGCGCGTCGCCATCACGCCGATCGTACCGACCGCTCGGCGACGTCCGCGGCGACGGCCTCGAGCCCTCGCCCCCGGCCGACTTCGAGCTGCCGGTCGCCCTCGCAGCTCCGCGGGTCGATCACTTTCAACAGCTCACCGCTGCCGAGCTCGCGCACTGCGGGCCCGACTCGCTCGAAGAGCTCCTGCGCCAGCTCCGCGACGGGAACGAGCCGCTCTCCGTCCGGGTGGATCAGCTCCGCGCGAGGCCCGAACCGGAGGGCCGCCCAGCGGTTCTGCGCGTAGTCGCCGCGGTTGGTCAGCGGCGGCGGCTCACCGTCGAGCACGGTCACCGCGAGCGCCTGCAGCAGGGCCGCGAACGCGACCGTGCGCTCCACGGCCGTCGGCTGGTCGGGCGCGCGCACCTCGAGCGTCCCGAAGCGCGGGTGCGGCCGGATGTCCCACCAGAAGCGGGTGTATCCGTCCGCGAGGCCGATCCGCACGAACCGCTCCACAAACGCCTCCCACTCGCCGTAGGAGCCGAAGGCCGGCGGCGCGGCTGCACGCGGGAGCAGCGCGAGCACCTCTGCGCGCGCCGACGCGAGACCGGTCTCCTCACCCGCGAGATAGGGCGAGTTCGCCGAGAGCGCGAGCACGAGCGGCAGCCACGGGAGCACACCCTCGAGTGCGTGCATGCACTGCTGCGCGCTCGGCATCGAGATGTGGACGTGCAGGCCGCACACAGCCTGTCTGCGAGCGGAGATTCCGGCGTACTCCACGAACTCGGCGTAGCGCGGGTCTGGCGCCACGTCCTGGGCCTGCGGGAGGCTGAACGGGTGCGTGCCCGCCGCCGCCACGCGCAGGCCGGTCCCAGCGGCGGCCTCGTCCGCAGCGGCGCGCAGCTCGCACAACGCCGAGAGCGCCTCCTGAGGCGACGCGCAGACGCGGGTCGCGAGCTCGACCATCGAGGCGAGCAGCTCCATCTTCAGGACGCCGGGGAGCTCCTTGCCCTCGACTGCCGCAAGGATCGCCTCCACACCGGGCGCGAGCGCGAACGTCTCCGCGTCGAGTATCAGCACCTCCTCCTCGATGCCGAGCGACCAAGGGGCGCTTTCGCCGAAGTGCTGCTCAATCACGAGGGACGTACGGTAGCCGGGTTTACTACGAGCTCGACGGCCCGCGAAGGAAGCGCAGCACGTAGGTGGCGACCGCCGCGCACGCAACTGCGGATACCGCCAGGAGCAGTACGCCGAGCCACATCGCCGCACCGCCGTCGCCGCCTCCGAAGAGCCGCGGCGGCTTGAGAGCGATGCCTGGGATGCCCGTCTTGGAGCGCCGCTTCGGGTCCAACGCGCCCGTCACGGCGCCCTGTCTGGCCGCGAGAGGTGCGTCGAGCGCGAATAGCGTCACCGGTGGCGAGGGCGCTGCGTAGCCGGCCACGCAATCGGGGAGTCTCGGCGCCGAGACTCCCTTCCTGAGATGTCTGCCGGGTGGTACAACCTGAACGGTCACAGCGCCAACTTGCGTCCGCGTGCCGTGGCGAAGCACGACCACGCTGATGATGTACGTGCCCGGTCGGAGCGCGTGACCGTGGAGATGGCCGGAGAAACGCACCCGGTTCACCCCGCGGTGGACGTGCACGCGCATCCGGCCGAGAACCGCGCAGCCGCCTCCGCGGATCACGAGCTCGGCCGCACCTCCCTTTCGTAGCTTGAAGACGAGCGTCGTCCCGCGCCGACTCGAGGGGCCGCGCGTGGAGAAGCGGAGCCGGCTCGCATGCACCCTCCCCGTTGCCAAACCGGCCCGCAGCGTCGAGCCAAGAGCGCCGGTCGTTGCGCCCACGGACGGCTGCTGGAGTCCGGCCGCGCCGGACCTCGTTCCAAGCGGTGCCGATCCACCACTGAGGAGCGGAGGCGGAGGGGGCGTGAGCGGCGGCAGCCCGGGCGCCGGCGGAGGAGGCGGCAGCAGCGGCGGCGGGGCCAACGGCGGCGGGGGCGGGAGCGGCGGCGGAGGCGGCTGCGGCGGCAGTGGCGGCGGAGGCGGCAGCGGCGGCGGAGGCGGAAGGGGCGGTGGAGGCGGAAGGGGCGGTGGCGGGGGCAGCGGCGGCGGAGGCGGCAGCGGCGGAGGCGGGGGGAGCGGCGGAGGCGGAGGGAGCGGCGGAGGTGGCGCCGTCGTGATCGGTAGAGAAGGCACCGTCGTCGGCAGCGTCGGCAGCAGGTTCCCCTGTGCTTGGTTCGTGAGGAGAACCGAGGCCACGAGGCCGGCCAAGCCGGCAAGCAAAAGGAGGACGAATCGCCGCATGTGCGTCATAGGCACAACGACCGCACGAGCTCTGTGGGTACGCCTCGTCGGGACTGAGAAAGGGGCTGGGCGCCGGCTGCTGCGCAGCTAGGCCGAGAGCCAGCCGCGGAAGGCGTCGAGCAGCGCTCGCTCGGCCTCGGGAGAGACGGAATCGGTGCTCAGACGGCCCACGAGCTCGATCGTCTCCCGCATCTGCGCGAGGTAGATCTTGCAGGCGTCACAGCGGGCGATATGCGCGTCGAAGCGTGCGTGGTCGGACTCGGGAAGCGCGCCCTCGAGATAGTCGGTCACGAGCTCCACGAGCTCCTGGCAGCTCAGTTGTTCGACGTCGACGTTCATGCTTGCTCCAGATACGACTCCAGCGCCGCCCGCACCTTCGAGCGGGCGCGATGCAACAAGACTCGTTGATTGGTCTCGCTCAGGTCGAGAGCGTTACGGACCTCGTCGCTCGACCAACCTTCGACGTCGCGCAGCGAGATCACGGCCCGCTGGGTTGCCGGCAGCGCCTCGATAGCCTCGGCGAGCCGCTCGCGGGTCTCCGCTGAGAGGAGCGCATCCTCCGGCCAGGGCTCGGGCTTGAGCGCCCAATGACCCGGCCAGCGCGGGTGCTCGGGATCGAGGAACCGGTCGGGGTCGACCGCCGACTCCGGCACGCGGCCCGGATCCTGGAGGGCCGAGAACGGCAACGTGCGCCCGTCCCGCACCGCCCTCGTCTTCGCGATGTTGCTCAGGATCCGGAAGATCCAGGTCTTCAGCGACGAGCGGCCTTCGAACCGGGAGAGGCCGTTGAGCACCCCGAGCCACGTCTCCTGCGCGACCTCCTCGGCGGCCGCCTGCGTCGAGACGTAGATGCGCGCGACGCGGACGAGGGAAGGGTGGTACTCGCGCACGAGCGCGGCGAACGCGCCCTCGTCGCCAGCGCGGAGCGCGTCGAGGAGCTGGTCCTCGCTCGACACGCCGCGACTGTAACGGAAGGGTCCCGACGCGAGACAATGGGCCGATGCCGGAGCGGTTCGACCTCGTCGTGATCGGCGGCGGCTCTGCGGCGCGCGACGCCGCGAATTCGGCTGCGCAGAAGCACGGCGCGAAGGTCGCGCTCGTCGAGCGCGAGCGCTGGGGCGGGAGCTGCCCGAATGTCGCCTGCTCGCCGACGAAGGCGTACCTCGTCGCAGCCGAGCTCGCGCACGACGTGAACGAGCTCGCGCCGCGGATCGGCGTCGAGGCCGCGCGAGCGCACGTCGACCTCGCCCGCGTGCGCGCCTGGAAGGAGACGATCAAGAAGCCGCAGGAGCAGTGGGTCGCAGACCTGCGGGCGGAAGGCTTCGCGGTGTTCGACGGCGACGCGTCCTTCGTGGATGCGCACGCGCTGCGGGTAGGCGACGTCGAGCTGGAGGCGCCTCGGATCCTCGTCGCGACCGGCTCGCGCACCGCGGTGCCGCCGATCGAGGGGATCGAGGACGTCCCCTGGCTCGACCACGTCTCGGCGCTCGACCTCACGGAGCTCCCGGCCTCGCTGCTCGTCGTCGGCGCGGGCGCCGTGGGGCTCGAGTTCGGGCAGGCCTTCAGCCGCTTCGGGGCTCAGGTCACGATCGTCGACGCCGCCGACCGGGTCGCGCCGCTCGCCGATGCCGAGGCGTCCGCCGTGCTGGCCGCCGCGCTGCG
Source organism: Gaiellaceae bacterium (assembly GCA_033856995.1). Taxonomy (GTDB): domain Bacteria; phylum Actinomycetota; class Thermoleophilia; order Gaiellales; family Gaiellaceae; genus AC-32. The sequence goes on along the minus strand of JAWVDY010000270.1, from coordinate 2,694 downwards.
CGAGGAGGGAGTCGAGCTCACGACCTCCGTGTTCGTCCAGAGCGCTCGGCGCGAGGGCGGCGGCGTCGCCGCGAGGATCGCTCCCCGCGACGGGTCGGACACCTACGAGGTGCACGCCGAGGCGCTGCTGCTCGCCTCGGGCCGCGTCCCGAACGTCGAGGGCCTGGGCCTCGAGGTCGCAGGCGTCGAGACGACCAAGGTTGGAATCGCGGTCGACGAGCGGCTGCGCACCTCGGCCGAGGGAATCTGGGCAGCGGGCGACGTGACCGCCGTCGCCCAGTTCACGCCGGTCGCGCAGTACCAGGCGCGCGTCGCGGTCGCCGACATGTTCGGCGAGGACGCGGCGGCGGACTACTCGGTGCTGCCGACGGCGATCTTCACCGACCCCGAGCTCGGGAGCGTCGGCCTCACCGAGGAGCAGGCCCGCGAGCAGGGCCACGACGTGGGGATCGGCCGGAACGACCACGTCAAGCGGTTTCAGTTCATCGACGCACACCACGGGCTCTTCAAGGTGGTCTTCGACCGCGCCGACCGCAAGCTGCTCGGGCTCCACGTGGTTTCGCGCAACGCGGGCGACGTCGTCCAGGGGCTCTCGCTCGGCCTCCGCCTCGGCGCCACCGTCGACGACCTCGCCTCGATGCACCACGTCTTCCCGACCTTCGGCGAGGGCGTGAAGGCCGCCGCAGAACGAGGCCTTCTGGGCACGCCGGTGCCAGACTGAAGTCAGACACCGGACTCGGAAAGTAAGAAGGAGGCCGGGGCAGGCTTCCGGCCTCCTTCTTTCGATCCCGGCGCGCCGTGCTGGCGAACGGCGCGGCCGGGAACCGGGCCCCAGGGGTGGGGCCAACTTGGTAGACGGCCTCAGGGCGAGGTTGGCTGCCGTCCCAGCTTGACTGTCACGGTTCGCTGCTGGTCGCTCCGGTAGACGCCGAGCTTCACGCTGTCGCCGGGCTGCTTGCCGCTGATCACGTTGCGCAGCTGGTCGAGCGAGTAGAGCGGTGCGCCCTCGATCGACGCGATCAGGTCGCCGCCTAGCGGATAGGTCTCGCCGGCCAGGGTCGCGCTCTGCGAGCCGGCGCGCAGGCCAGCGTCGGCGGCCGCGCTCCCCGGCTGGACACGTGCGACGAGCAGGCCGTGGCCGACCGGCAGTCGAAAGAGCTTCGCTGCGTTCGCGGTCACGGGCTGCGCCGAGATGCCGAGGAAGGCGTGCTCCGCGTGGCCGGTCTTGATCAGCTGCGCCGCGACCGTCTTGACGGTGTTGATCGGGACCGCGAAGCCGACCCCGACGTTGCCGGTCGAGCCGGCGTCGCCGGTCGAGATCTGCGAGTTCACGCCGATCACCTCGCCGCGGGCGTCGAGCAGCGGCCCGCCCGAGTTGCCCTTGTTCAGGGCCGCGTCGGTCTGGATGACGTGGTCGATCGAGTAGCTGTTCGGCGCCTGGATCACACGCTGGAGCGCGCTCACGATCCCCGCGGTGACCGTGCGGTCGTACCCGAACGGATTGCCGATCGCGACCACCGAGTCGCCGACCCGCACCGCGTCGGAGTCGCCGAGCACGAGTGGTGTCAGCGCGCGGGAGTGGGCGTCGACTTGCAGGACCGCGATGTCGGTGGATGGATCTACGCCGACGATCTTCGCCTTCATGCTCTCGTTGTTCGAGAAGCTGACGTCGACCGAGCGCGCGCCCTCGACGACGTGGTAGTTCGTGACGATGTGGCCCGCTTTGTCGATTACGAAGCCGGAGCCGAGCGCCTGGGCCTGCTGCCGGCTCGGGACCGGGAAGCCGAAGAACGGGTCGATGCTCGATGACGAGACGACCTGGGTCGCAGTCACCTGGACGACTCCCGGGGCTGCGCGCCGGTAGATGTCGTTCACCGTCAGCGCCTTGCCTCTCTCGGTGACCGGAATCGAGCCGGCCGAGAGCGGGGCCGGCAGCACACGGGTCGTGGTCGTGCCGCCGTCGAAGCCCCCGAGGAGCGCGGCGCCGCCGAGCGAGAGGGCGCCGCCGAGCACCGCCGCGGCGATGAGCCCGCCGCCGTTCAAGAGACCCGTGCGCCTACCCACGGTCCGCGTTATAGCCGGGCGATGTTCAACGGCCGTTACGGCGGATTAAGCCTGCGTTAAGGGTCACCCGTAACCATTCCGGCACGAATTTCGTTTCTTTCCCGTCAACGACGAACGAAGGGGGGCTCCTCCGTGTCGATTCTCTGGATCATCCTGATCATCGTGCTGGTGCTCCTGCTGCTCGGGTTCTTCTCGCGCGGCCGCTGGTAGGTCTCAGCCGACGCACGATTAGGCCGCCCGGCACTTGCCGGGCGGCCTTTCTGCAGCGATCCTTGGTAGATGGATCGCGATCACATCGCCGAGGTTCTCGCACGCGCCGACTCGACGGCTGCTCTGCCACGGCTCGGCGGCATGGCGCGCGCCGACGGCGTCGTCATCGCCAGCGACCGCTTCTGGGCCTTTGCGCGGACGGACGGGACCGTCCGGGAGGGCGTCATGGCGCAACCGCCCGAGCGGCTCACGCGTCTGCCACTTGTGCGCGGGCTCGCGCGTCTCTTCTCGGCGCTCGCGCCGCTCTTCCGAGGAGCGGGCGTTGCAGGTCGCGCGGAGCGTTTGCTGCTCGTCGGCGCCGTGCTCGCGCCCCTCTCGCTGATCTTCCTGCCCCAATCGGCGTCGACTCCGCTCGGCGTC
>JAWVDY010000269.1:0-9674 GCA_033856995.1 Gaiellaceae bacterium | reverse complement strand
GAAGTCCGCGCCGGACAGGAGACCGACACGGACAGCGACGCGGCCCTGCTCGTCGCGCAGTTCAAGAACAAGCTGCCAGGACCGGACGAGTGCCTACCGGTGCGCGTCCACGACGGCTACCAGCGGCTTCATCGCACCTCGGGCACGCTCGCGGTCAGGCTCTCTCGAGCAACGCCATGTCCTGGGGCGACGGTGCTACCTTCACCGGCCGCGCCCACCGAACCCGCGCCGCTCTAGGAGGCGATGGCGGCGAAGTACCCGGCCGGCCGCGGCCGGACCCCGAGCAGCGCATCGTCGAGCACCGAGACGAGCGCCTCGCGGTCACCGTGGACAAGCGTTTCGACGACGGCCTTGCGGACGGCCTCGGCAGCCGCGAGTCCAACCTGCTCTCCCCGCGCGAGCGCGCGCAAGCGGTCGAGCTGATCCGCACGGTCGCGACCGGTTTCCCCGAGCAGCACGGCGGCGCGCACCGCCGCAGCCCAGAGACCGTCCGCGCCGCCGAGCAACGCGGCCAGCGCCTGGCGCAGCTGCTCCGAGCGGAACGGCTCGTCGGCGAAGAGCGAGAGCTCCCAGCGGTCGAGCGCCTCGGCGAGCTCCGGGTCCTCCTCGGCGCGGCCGAGCCTCACGAGCAGATCGGAGGCCAGACGGGCGCGAAAGGCGTCGAGGCGCGTCGGCTCGCCCGGCGGCTCGGCCGCGGCGATCGGCAGCACCGGCCTGATCGCGAGCGGCCGCCAGTCGAGCCGCTCGAAGAGCACCGGCCCTGCCGCCACCGGAGCCGCGGTTGCGAGTCTCAGGGCGCTGACGGCGTCGGCCAGCTCGTCCGGGGCGTCCGGCGGCTCCGGCGCGTTCGGCGCCAGCGACCGCTCGAGCTCGAGCACGCAGAGCCGGTCCGGCTCGCGGCCGAAGCCGGCTGGCAGGAGGCCGTTCGCCTCCGGCCACGACGCCGCGAGCTCACCGGCGGCCGCGATCCGAACGCGTAGCCCGTCCGCGAGCTCGACCTGCGTGCCGAGCGAAAGACCGATCAGCGGCGCGACGGCCGCGTAGGTGCGCCGCTCGCCGAGCAGCGAACGCTCGAGCTCCGCGTACGCGTGGTCGAACGCCTCGTCGCTCCAGTCGAAGCCGCCGCACGCCTCGGCGACGTCTGCGAGCAGCGGCAGCACGATCGTCCGCAGCAGCGGGTCGTCGCCGTTCTTGCCCGCGTGCGCGGCGGCGTAGATCGCAGCGGCCGGCTCGCGACGAAGCTCCTCGATCGCGATCCCCGCGTCGGCAAGTGCGCCGAGGCGGTCGCCGCGCGCGTGCACGTAGGAACGGACGAGCGGCCGGTACTCGTAGAGCGAGGCGCGCCCGCGCGAGGGGTGCTCCTCGAAGGCGAACGGGAGGTCGTCGCCGCCCGAGACGTCACCCCCGAGCAGGGAGAAGCCCGCGAGGCAGAAGCAGCGAAGGGAGCGGTAGAGGTTCGGGGCGCGCACGGCCACGAGTTGCTCCTACGCGCCGGGCGACCCCTCTCCTCTTTGGCAGCCCTCGCACCAGTAGGCGGTGCGGTTGTCATCGCCCTGGCCGCGGGAGCGGATCGGCTCGCCGCAGCGTGGGCACGGGCGGCCGGCCCGCTTGTACGCGGCCCGCTTGTCGTTCCAGCTGTCGACCGACGCCCGCATCAGGCGCGCGGCCTCGCGGAGCACGCGCTTGAGCTCCTCGTCGGTGACGTCGCCGAGCCGCAGCCACGGCGAGAGGCGCGCGTGCCAGAGCGACTCGGCCTTCCAGATGTTCCCGATTCCGGCGACGAGGCGCTGGTCGAGCAGGGCTTCGCCGAGCTCGCGGCCCGGGTGCTCGCGCCGGAGGTTCGCAATCATCCCGGCGAGATCGGGCGGCTCGGCGAGGATGTCCGGCCCGAGCCGCCGGGTTCCTCGGGACGAGAGCGCGAGCACCGGGCCGTTCCAGAGCACAGCCTCGCGCTCCTGGCCCGCGAGCACGAGCCACGGCTTCCCGTGCCTAGGCGCGCCGCGGTCGAGCACCTGCCAGCGTCCGGTCATGCGCAGGTGGCTGCGGAGTACGAGACCGCCCTCGAAGGTCAGCAGCAGGTTCTTGCCGACGGCCTGGACGGCCTCGAGGCGACGGCCGTCGAGCCGCTCGGCGACGCGCTCGGCGGCCGCGCGGGGGTGCGGCGTCTCTACCGCGACGCGCTCTCCGACCAGAACCTGCAACTTCCGAGCGGCGCGGTGGAGCGAGTCTCCCTCGGGCATGGCGGAGCTACCCTAGCCGCGACGTGATCGCCCGCATCCCCCTCGTCCTCGCCGCCGGGCTCGCCCTGACCTCGTGCGGGTCGGCCGGCACGATCGCGGCGGGCGGCAGCGGCCTCCACGGGACTGTTCGCATCGCCCCGGCGACGCCGGTCTGCAGCTCGGGAAGCTCTTGCAGCAAGCCCGCGCGGGGCTTCCGGCTCGTCTTCGCGGGAAACGGCCGAACGGTGACCGCGACGACCGACGCGCACGGTCGGTATCGCATTCGGCTTCCCGGCGGGCACTACGCCGTTCGCGGGGCGCGCGCCACCTTGCCGAAGAGCGGCCTGCAGCCGAGAGCGGTGACCGTCCCGGACGGCCGCCTGGCGAAGCGCGACTTCGTCTTCGACAGCGGGATCCGCTAGCTAGAGCGGAGTACGGCGCGTCGCGGGCCCGCGGCGAAGCCGACCTCGAGCCGCAGCGGCATGATCTCGGTGTCGCCCACCGGCTGGCTGTCGAAGCGCTCGACTGCGAGCCGCTTCGCGCCACCACCCTTGACGTGCGCTACGAGTGCCTTCAGCGCCTCGCGCAGCCAATCTTCCTCGGGCTCGCGCAACGGGACGAGCGAGCGGCCCCCGCGCTCGACGTAGAGCGCCGGCTCGCCGCCGAGCAGGATCACGTGCGCGCCCGCGACTCGCGCCGCCCGCGCGCCGGCCCGCTTCGGCCAGGGCAGCGCGGCACCGTACGGCTGGGCGGGGTCGGCGGCCGCGAGCACGAGCGGCTCTCGTTCTTCTCCGTCCTTCGGCCGTAGCTCGCGCAGCCGCTCGACCGCGCCTCCGAGAGCGAACTGCGCCCCGCCGAGACCCTCGACGAAGTAGCCGCGCCTGCACAGGCCGAGCGTCTCGAGCGCCTTCAGCTCCCCGTAGACGGCGCCGTAGCCGCCCGGGATCCCTTCGCCGCGGACGCCGTCGCGGACGACGATGCCCTGCCGCTCGAGCAGCAGCTCGGCGAGAGCACGCCTGTCGGGTCGCCCCGGGAACAAGCGGCCGGTGAGCGACCAGCGTCCCTGGGTGGCTGTGATCTCGCTGGCGCGGCGGCGCGAGAACCGTCGCGGGCGCGACCGGGCGGCCTGGGTCTTGTACCTCCGCCCCGCTCGCAGCGGTGTCCACGCGTCGTTCGTCGCCTCGCCGGCCCAGACGAGATCCCAGAGCGCAGGCAACGCCTCTTCGGCCTCGAGACCCGTGTCGGCGAGCAGGTCGTGCCAGAAGAGCGCGCTGCGGCCGAGCGCGGCGCGGAGCCGCTCGTGCACCTCGCGCTCGGGCCGGTCCGCCGCGGGCGGCGGACCGAGCGCCGGCGCGTCCTCGCGGAAGTAGAGCGCCACGCGGTCGAGCCCCGCGCCGACCCAGACGACCTCCCCGGAGGCGCAGAGCGCGTCGAGCTGCTCGGGCCGGTAGCCGGGAACGCGGCGCGGAAGCACTTCGCTCTCCCAGAGCGCGACCGGCAACGCGAGTCCCTGCAGCGGCACGAGCGCCTCGCGCAGCGTCGCGCGGCGGTCGATGCCCTGCCAGCTCGGGAGGAAGCGCCCGAACGCGCCCTGCTCGGCCGGCTCGACCTCGCGGCGCAGCGCCGCGAGCGAGGCCCGCCGGAGCCGGCGCAGGACCTCTGGATCGCACCACTCGCGCTCGCTGCCGCCCGGGCGCAGCTCGCCGCGCACGAGCTCGTCTCGACGCTCCAGCTCTCGCAGCGTCGGCTCCACGTCGCGGCCGAAATGCTCGTTCGCCTGCGCGGTCGTGAACGGGCCGCGCGAGCGGGCGAAGCGGCGGACCAGTGACTCGAGCGGCGCGTCGTCGGCCTCGAGGAAGACTTCCGGGAGCCCGCCCGGCGGCATCGCGCCGACCGCGTCTCGGTAGCGCCCCGCGTCCTCGGCCGCAATCAGCCGCCGCTCGCCAGCGACGCGCACGTTGACGGCACGCCGCTCGGCCAGCAGCGGCTCGGCGAGGTCCTCCGCGTACTCACCGTCGCGCAGGTCGCCGCGACGCCGCAGCAGGTCGTGCAGCTCGTCCGGCGACCGCGCGTTCCCGCGCAGCTGGCGCTCGACCTCCTCGAGCGCGCCCGGGTCGATCAGCTCGCGCAGCTCCTCCTGGCCGAGCAGCTCGCGCAGCAGGTCGCGGTCGAGCGAGAGCGCCTGTGCCCGCCGCTCGGCCGCGGGCGTGTCGTCCTCGTACATGTAGTTGGCGACGTAGTCGAAGAGCAGCGAGGCCGCGTACGGTGACGCGGAGGCGGTCTCGACGTCGACGAGGTCGATCTGCCGGGAGCGCAGGCCCTGCAGGAGCCGCTTCAGCGCAGGCAGGTCGAAGACGTCCTGGAGGCACTCGCGGTAGGTCTCGAGCACGATCGGGAACGCCGGGTAGCGACGGGCGACCTGCAGGAGCGACTGCGCCTTCAGGCGCTGCTGCCAGAGCGGCGTGCGCTCGCCCGGACGGCGGCGCGGAATCAGCAGCGCGCGGCCCGCGTTCTCGCGGAAGCGCGCGCCGAAGAGTGCGGTGTCGCCGAGCTCCTGCGTGACGAGGTCCTCGACCTGGCCGGGGTCGAGCAGCACGTCGTCGATCGGCGGCGGCGCGTCGGCGTCCGGCAGGTGGATCGCGATCCCGTCGTCCGACCAGATCGCCTGCGTCTCGAGGCCGAGCGACTCGCGCAACCGCGCTCCGAGCGCCAGCGCCCACGGCGCGTGAACGCGGCCGCCGAAAGGCGTGAGGATGCAGAGCCGCCAGTCGCCGATCTCGTCGCGGAAGCGCTCGACCACGATCGTGCGGTCGGACGGGACTGCGCCGGTCGCGGCCTGCTGCTCCCCGAGGAACGTCATCAGGTTCTGCGCGGCACGCTCGTCGAGGGTGAACTCGTCGTGCAGGCGGGCGAGCGCCTTCTCCTCGCTCAGCGCGACCAACTCGCGCGAGGCGGCGCCGATCGCCTCGCCCAGCTCGTACGGACGGCCGACGCCCTCGCCCTTCCAGAACGGCACCGCACCCGGAACTCCCGGAGCCGGCGAGACGAGCACACGGTCGCGCGTGATCTCCTCGATCCGCCAGGTGCTCGCGCCGAGCAGGAACGTCTGCCCCGCGCGCGCCTCGTAGACCATCTCCTCGTCGAGCTCGCCCACGCGCCCGCCGCCGTCGACGAGGTGGACGCCGAAGAGGCCCCGGTCGGGGATCGTGCCCGCGTTCGTGACCGCGAGCCGGCGCGCGCCCTGCCGGCCCTTGACGACGCCGGCGGTGCGGTCCCAGACGATGCGCGCGCGCAGCTCGGCGAACTCGTCGGACGGGTAGCGCCCGTCGAGCATGTCGAGCACGTTCTCGAGCTGGACGCGCGAGAGGTCGGCGAACGGGTACGCGCCGCGCACGAGCGTGTGCAGCTCGTCGACCGGAACCTCCTCGTCGGCGCAAATCGCGACGATCTGCTGCGCGAGCACGTCGAGCGGGTTGCGCGGGATCTTCGTCTCCTCGATCGCGCCGTCGAGCATCCGCCGCGCGACCACCGCCGACTCGAGCTGGTCGGCACGAAACTTCGGGAATATCCGGCCCTTCGAGACCGCGCCGATATCGTGCCCGGCGCGGCCAACCCGCTGGAGCCCGCGGGCGACAGACTTCGGCGATTCGACCTGGATCACTAGGTCGACGGCGCCCATGTCGATCCCGAGCTCGAGCGACGAGGTGGCGACGAGACACGGAATCTGGCCGCGCTTCAGCAGCTCCTCGACCTCGACGCGCTGCTCCCGCGCGAGCGAGCCGTGATGGGCGCGCGCGATCTCCTCCTCGGCTAAGTCGTTGAGCCGGAGCGCGAGCCGCTCCGCGAGGCGGCGGTTGTTGACGAACACGATCGTCGAGCGGTGGGCGCGAACGAGCTCCAGGATCTCGGGGTAGATCGAGGGCCAGATCGACTGCTGCTCCTCCGGCTCGCGCATGTCGTCGAGCGGCACGACGACCTTCAGGTCGAGCTCCTTGGCGCGGCCCGCGTCGACGAGCTCGATCTCGCGGCCGCCGGAGACGAAACGGCCGATCTCCTCGAGCGGCCGCTGGGTCGCGGACAGGCCGATCCGCTGCATCGGCCCGCCGACGAGCCGCTCGAGTCGCTCGAGGCTGAGGGCCAGATGCGCCCCGCGCTTGGTGCCCGCGACGGCGTGCACCTCGTCCACGATCACCGTCTCGACGCCGTGCAGCGTCTCGCGCGCCTGGGAGGTGAGCAACAGGAAGAGCGACTCGGGTGTGGTGATCAGGATGTCGGGCGGGTTGCGCACCATCGCCGCGCGCTCCTTCTGCGGCGTGTCGCCGGTGCGGACGCCGACGCGCAGCTCCGACCGCAGGCCGGCGAGCGGCCCGCGCAGGTTGCGCTCGATGTCGTAGTTCAGCGCCTTCAGCGGCGAGACGTAGAGCAGCCGCAGCCCTTCGCCCGGTCGCTTGTTGAGCCGGTCGATCCCGAAAAGGAAGGCCGCGAGCGTCTTGCCCGAGCCGGTCGGCGCCTGGATCAGCGTGTGGCCACCACGCGCGATCGCGGGCCAGCCGAGCGCCTGCGCCGGGGTCGGCCCTTCGAAGGCCTGCTCGAACCAGGAGCGGGTCTCGGCGGAGAACGGTGTGAGCGCCTCGCTCATGCGCGCAGCGCCTCGACATCGGCGCGGAAGGTCTCCGGATCGGGCTCGCCGTGCTCCTCCGGATGCGGAAAGGGCCAGCCCGGATGCGGGTCGAGCGCGTAGCGCGGCATCACGTGCGTGTGCAGGTGCGGCAGCGCGTTGCCGAGCACCTCGTAGTTCATCTTCACCGGCTCGAACTGCCGCTCGATCCGGCGGCCCGCCTCGAGCACCTCGAGCCAGTACCGCGACGCCTCCTCGGCCGAAAGCTCGGTCGGCTCGACTACGTGGCGGCCGCGCCAGACCACGACCGAATACCCACGCTGGCGGTCGTCTCGCTGCAGGTAGGCGTCGGAGACCTCGCCCGTGAGGAAACGCACGCCGTACGGCGTCTCGTCGGGCCGCCCTTGCGCGCACATCTCGCAGCCCTCACCGCGCTTCAGCTCGTAGAACTCGTTCGGCCACTCCACGGACGCCGACGTTAGCATCGGCCCGAGTGATGCCCGAGACGCCCGAGGAGTTCTACACCCGCACCAAGGACGCGCTTCGGATGCCGCTCGTCGAAGAGTGGGAGACCTTCCCGTTCGAGGGCGAAATCCGTCCACGCGGCTTGCGGCCGCCCGCGGAGGACGAGAAGTCGCGCCACGGCGAGGGCGGAGTCGGCTGCCAGGCTTGCGGGAAGGCCGCAGATGACCTGATCTGGGACGACGAGCACTGGCAGCTGACGGCGATCGGGCCGACGGGACTGCCGCTCGTCCTGATCCTCGAGCCGAAGGAGCACTACGACATCGACACGCTGCCGGCCGAGCTGGCCGCGGAGCTGGGACCGCTGATGCAGCGGATCGAGCGCGCCATCCGAGCGGCGGGCGACATCGGCCGGGTGCACATCGGGCGCTGGGGCGAGGGCAGCGAGCACCTGCACTGGTGGTTCATGGGCCGGCCCGCCCGGATGCGGCAGCTGAGCGACAGCTTCGCGGCGATCTGGGACGACATCCTTCCGCCGGTGCCCGACGACATCTGGCGCGCGAGCGTCGCGAACGTCGCCGCCGCCCTCGGGTGAGGCGGGTCAACGTCAAGGGAACCTCGGGCTCGGGCAAGTCGACCTTCGGCATCGAGCTCGCGCGGCGCCTCGGTGTGCCATACGTCGAGCTCGACGCGCTCCATCACGGCCCGAACTGGACGGAGGCGAGCGCCGAGGAGCTTCGCGCGCGTGTGCACGAAGCGATGGACGCGGCGCCGGACGGCTGGGTGATCGACGGCAACTACGAGGTGAAGCTCGGCGACACGCTGATCGGCGCGGCCGACACGATCGTCTGGCTCGACCTGCCGCTCGGGGTGAAGCTAGGGCGGGTCTGGCGGCGCACGACGCACCGGATCCGTGACGACGTCGAGCTCTGGAACGGGAACAAGGAGACCTGGAAGAACGTGCTCTGGGGCCGCGAGTCGCTGTTCGCCTGGATGGTGCGCGGCCATTTCCGCCACCGGCGCGACTGGCCACGACGCTATGGCGGCGACCCGCGCTTCGTGCGGCTGCGCTCGGTCGCCGAGGCGCGCAACTGGCTCGAGGCGCAGGAGTAGGATCGGCGCCATGGCGCCAGACCGGCTCCACTTCACCGGCATCGACGAGGCGGACGAGCTGCTCGCCCGCGAGCCGTTCGCGCTACTCGTCGGCTTCGCGCTCGACCAGCAGGTGACGGTACCGACCGCGTTCCAGGGGCCGCTCAAGCTGAAGCAGCGCCTGGGCACGCTCGACCCGGGCGCGATCGCGGCGACCGACCCGGCGCGGCTCGAGGAGGTCTTCCGCGAGAAGCCCGCGATCCACCGCTTCCCAGGCGCGATGGCCTCGCGCGTGCAGGAGCTCGCGGCGGTCGTCGCGAACGAGTACGGCGGCGACGCCTCGCGCCTCTGGTCCGAGGCCAGCGACGGGGCAGAGCTGCGCACGCGGATCTCCGCGCTCCCGGGCTTCGGCCAGATGAAGGTCAAGGCACTCGGCGCGGTGCTGTGGAAGCGCTTCGGCGTCCCGGCCGCGGAGGAGCTGGATCCCGGCCACCCGACGCTCGGGGACGTCGACTCGCCCGAGGCGCTCGAGGAGTACCAGGCGAAGAAGCGCGCGCACAAGGCGGCAATGCGCGCCGCCGGCTAGCGGAACGGCAGGCGGCTGCCGATTGAGACGGCGTGAGAGCCCGCGCCGCAACTGCCCTCGTCGCCGTGCTCGCGCTCGCCTGCGCGGGCGGCTCGGCCTACGCGCTGCGCGTGCCGGGCGCGCCTCGCTGCACAGTCTTTCCGAAGACGAACCCGTGGAACCGGCGCGTCGACCGGCTGCCAGTCGCGAAGAACTCCGCAGCGGTAATCGACTCGATCGGCGCGGGCACCGGCCTCCACGCCGACTTCGGCTCGGGCCTCTGGGACGGGTCGCCGATCGGAATCCCGTTCGACGTCGTCTCCCACACGACGAAGCGCTCGCGCGTCGGCTTCGAGTACGCGGACGAAAGCGACAAGGTCGGCTATCCGATCCCGAAAGGCGTCCACGTCGAGGGCGGCAGCGACCACCACGCGCTGCTGCTCGACCGCAACGCCTGCCGGCTCTACGAGCTCGGCGGCCTCACGAAGAGCGGCGGCCGCTGGCACGCGTGGGCGGGCGCGACCTGGAGCCTGCGCTCGAACCGCGTCCGGCCCGCGGGCTGGACCTCGGCCGACGCGGCCGGCCTGCCGATCTTCCCGGGCCTGGCCCGCTATGACGAGGCGAGCCGCGGGGCGATCCGCCACGCACTGCGCTTCACGGTGCCGCGCACGCGGCGGGCCTACATCTTCCCCGCGCGCCACTACGCGGCCTCGAGCAC
>JAWVDY010000268.1:0-4772 GCA_033856995.1 Gaiellaceae bacterium | reverse complement strand
CCAACCGCTCGGCCTGGCTGACCAAGCGGATAACCGTTGAGTCGGGACGGGCGGATTCGAACCGCCGACCTCCTGCTCCCAAAGCAGGCGCGCTAACCAGGCTGCGCTACGTCCCGCTGACGGGATTGTAACTGGCGAAATTTGGCCGCTTAGCGTAGATATCGCGGGTTTCGAGTACCTCTTCGCACACCTTCCGGCAACTCCCGTCCGTAGGTTCTGCTTACACTCCCCGCGACTCGTGGCCAGACGAGTGCGAACCGGTATGGCGGTCGTTGCGATCGCCTTGATCTTGGCGGGTGCTGCGGATGCGGCGACGACCGCGTCGCTCAGCCGAGCCGAGTCGTCGTTGCTGACCGCGATGAACCAGGTTCGCCAGGCGTACGGTCTGCGCGCTCTGCACGCGGACGGCCGGCTCGAGCGCGCCGCCCGCAGTCACAGCTCGAGGATGCTGCGCACCGGCACGTTCGCTCACGGCGCGTTCTCGACGCGGATCCGGCGGGTCGGCATCCGCGCGCCGCGAGTCGGGGAGAACCTGGCCTGGAGCGACGGAATCCTCGCCCGCGCCAACGCGATGGTGCAGATGTGGCTCGCCAGCCCCGAGCATCGCGCCAACCTGTTGCACCCGGGCTACTGGATCGTCGGCGTCGGCGCGGTGCGCGGCACCTACGACGGACACGCGGGCGCGTTGATGGTCACGACCGACTTCGCCGGCCGCTAACCACCTAGGCTGGCGGGTCGAGCAGGTCGCGGAGCTCGGCGAGCTTCTCGTGCCGTAGCTCCTCCCGCTCGCCGCGGTCGACGCGCGCGATCAGGCCTCGCACGAGCGGCGCCAGCTCGACCGGGTTGAACGGCTTCGTGACGTAGTCGATCCCGCCGAGGTCGAGTCCGCGCGCACGGTCGCGAGCCTCGGCGCGGGCGGTCAGGAAGACGATCGGGATGGTGCCGGTGCGCTCGCCGTCGATCAGCTCCTCCGCGACCTGCCAGCCGTCGAGGCCGGGCATCATCACGTCGAGCAGGATCACGTCGGGCTCGTCGTTGCGGGCCTTCTCGAGCCCGGTCGGCCCGTCACTCGCCTCGATCACCTCCATGCCCTCCGCTTCGAGGTTGACCCGGCACAGAAGGCGAATCGGAGGCTCGTCGTCGATTACCAACACCCTCGTCATCGAAGAACCATCTCTTACCCGATTCGGGGCGCGTTCACTCGCGCTCGCTCAGCGCCGGCTGGGCCGACAGCGGCAGTGAGAACGAGAAGGTCGAGCCCTCACCCTCGCGTGAGTCGACCCAGATGCGGCCTCGCATCGCGGCGAGCAGCTCCTTGGCGATGAAGAGGCCGAGACCGGTTCCCCCACTGGCGAGGTCGCGGCCGGCGCTCTCGGCGCGGTAGAACTTGGCGAAGATTCGCGTCTGCTCGGCCTGGGGGATGCCGATCCCTTCGTCGTCCACGCTCACCTCGACGGCGTCGTCGCGACGACGCGCCGAGACTCGCACGGTGCCGCCGCCGGGCGAGTACTTGACCGCGTTCTCGACGAGGTCCATCACGATCTGCCGCAGCTTCTCGCGGTCGGCGTCGGCGGCCAGCGGCTCGGGTGGCAGCTCGAGCACGAACTCGTGTCCGTGCAGCACGAGCGACTGCTTGGCGGCCGAGACGACCTCCGTGACGACCGCGCCGACGTCGGTGGGCGACAGCTGCACCTGAAGGTCGCCGGAGTCGAGCCGCGCCACCGCGAGCAGCCGGTCGACGATCGCCGTCAGCCGTCCCGCCTCCGAGGCGATGTACCCGAGGAACGTCGCCCGCTCCTCGTCCCCAAAGAGGACGTCGTCGCGCATCAGCGTCTCGGCGAAGCCGTAGATCGAGGTCAGCGGCGAGCGCAGCTCGCGCGAGACGTTTGAGACGAACTCCGACTTCATCTGCTCGACCACGCGTTCGGCCGAGATGTCGCGGAACGCGAAGATGCGACCGGCGATCGCGCCTGCCGGGTCGCGCATCACGGCCTCGGTGAGCGAGAGCCAGATCTCCTCGCCCCCGCGGCGGAGCGAGACGAGCCGCTCGCCTGCCGGCGCGTCGCCCTGCGACTCGAGCTCACGCTGCAGCACCTCGTTCGGCGGCCGGCCGAGCGCCTCGTCGGTCGGCACGCCGGTAATCCGCTCGGCGGCGGAGTTCCAGAGCACGACCTGCCCGTCGCGGTCGACCGCGACGATGCCGTCGGCGATGTTGGAGAGAATCGCGACGCTCCGCTCCTTCTCGAGCGCGACGCTCTGGTAGAGCTCGGCACTCGAGAGCGCGGCGGACGCGTTCCCGGCGAAGGCGCTCAGCGCTTCGATCTCCTCCTCGCGCCACGCCCTCGACGCGCGGCAGTAGACCGACAGCACGCCGTGCACCGCGCCCTCCGGGCCGACGAGCGGCACGGCAACGCACGAGGCATAGCCCGCCGCGAGCATCGGGTCGGCCTGCTGGAGGCGCTGGTCGGCGCGCGCATCGGGAACCGCGACCGGCGAGCGCGACTGGACGGCGTCGCCCGCGAGCCGCGCGGTCGACGCGACGCGTGAGTCGAGCAAGTCGGCGGTCTCGTCCCCCACCCCGGCCGCGGCCACGAGCTCGTCTCCTTCGAGCAGGCGGAGCACGGCTGCGTCGGCGTCGAGCAGCGCCGGGGCATGGCGAACGACTGCGTCGAGCACCGCCGACGGATCGAGCTCGGTCGCGAGCAGCGTGCCGGTACGCGCGAGCTGCTGCGCGAGCGCCCGCGCCCGGCGCTCCGCCTCGAACAGCTCGCTGCGCTCGAGCGCGCCGCGCGCGGCCCCCGCGAGGTTCCGCGCGAGCTCGAGGTCGTCGTCGGTGAACCGGCGCTCCTCGGCGAAGAAGACGAGGACGAGCGCGCCCTCGTGGGTGCGCGGAGCCTCGACCGGCACGGCGAGCAGCGCCTGGTAGCCCGAATCGCGGGTGACGTTGCGCCACTCGTCGTCGAAGCGGTCGTCGTCCGCCAGCCGCGGCGCCGCCAGCACGCGACCGCCGCGCGCGCACGTGCGCAGCGGGCCCGATGGGTCGGGCAGACCGTTCTCGAGGTACTTGACCAGGAGCCCTGGAAGGTCGTGCAGACCCGCGAGCCGTAGATCGTCGTCGCCGGGCATCAGCACCGCGGCGCTGCCGCCACCGAGCGCGTCCGCCGCGGCCTGCGCCAGCGCGTCGAAGGTCTCCTTGCGGGAGATCGGCTCGCCGAGAACGGCCGCGATCCGGTAGAAGCCGCGCTGGATCCGCGCCTGCCGCGAGCGCTCGGCGAAGCTCTCGGCGTTCCGCAGCGAGAGGGCAGCCAGGTTGGCGAAGGCCTCGAGCAGCCCCGCGTCGGACTGCGTGAAGCGGCGCTCGGAGTCGCGCGTGCCGACGCCGAGGATCCCCATCACCTCGCCCGACCAGCGAATGGGCGCGACGATCGCGCTGCGGAAGCCCTCGTACACCGGGTGCGGCACGGACTCCGCGACGCTGCCGTAGTCGTCGGAGAGGACGGGCCGCCCGCGCGCGATCGCGCGGCCCGCAAGGCCGCGGTCGGCGGGGAACTCGAAGCCGACTATCCCCTCCAGCAGGCCCTGCACCGCGGCGCAGCGAAGGACGCCGCGTTCGGCGTCGAGCAGGAAGCAGTCCACCGCTTCGGCCTCGAGCAGCCCGGCGACCTCGTCGACGAGCCGCTGCAGCACCGCCTCGAGCTCCAGCTCGCTCGTGACCGTCTGCGCAGCCTTCAGCAGCGCCCCCTGCTCGCCGAGCCGCCGCTCGTTCTCGTCGAGCAGGCGCGCCGTGTGCAAGGCCAGTCCGATTTCGCGCGCGACGGCCTCGGCGAGGAGGACGTCGGGGCTCGCCCACGGGCCGGGCTCGGTGCGGTGAAGCGTGAGCACGCCGATCATCCGGTCGAAGACGATCACCGGCGTGGCGAGCGCCGACCGCGTCCCGAGCTCCGTCAGCGTCTCGACGCTGCCGAGTGACGGATCCTCGAGCTCCTGGGCCTCGAGCACGTCGGTCACCGCCACCGTGCGGCGCTCGCGCGCGGCGAGGTTCGACACCGGGAGCGCCGCCGCGACGTTGCCAATCGGCGCGAGCCCTTCGGACCACCACTCGGCGCGGATCGGCATCGCCTCGCCGGCCTCGCCTAGCCGGATGAAGCAGCGCGAGGCGCCGATCGCGCGGCCGGTCTCGGTGACGGCCACGCGCGTGACGGCGTCCAGGTCGTGCACGGAGCGGACGCGCCGGGAGATCTTCGCGACCAGGCGCTCGCGCGCGAGGGCCTGGTCGAGAGCCGTAGCCGACCGCGCCCGGTCGAGGGCGATCGCGGCCTCGGCGGCGAGCGCCCCGACCAGCCGCAGGTCCTCCGCGGGGAACGCGCGCCGCTCGGCCGTGGCCGCCGCGATCAGGACACCGATCACGCGCTCCTCGACGATCAGCGGGACGAAGGCCGCGCTTCTTGCCCCAGCGGCCTGAGCGAGGCGCCGGCTGATGAGCGGCGACGACTCGACGTCGTAGACCGCCACCGGCGCCGCCTCGAAGAACGCGCTCGCGATTCCGGAAGGCTCGTTGTGCAGGTGGACGCGAATGTCGTCCCACCACTCGACGTCCTCGCCCCCGGATCGAGCGAGCAGGCCGATCGCCTCGTCCTCGTCCTCCGTCACGAGCGCGAGTGCGTTGAACTCCGTCCCGACGAGCAGTTCGACCTCGTCGAGCAGCGTGCGCGCCGCGGTCTCCGGGTCCTGCGTCCTCGCGAGGGAGTTCACGAGCCGGGCGACGGAGTCGA
>JAWVDY010000267.1:0-15042 GCA_033856995.1 Gaiellaceae bacterium | reverse complement strand
ACGTCGTGGCCGATGCGCAGCGGCTTCCGTTCGAGGACGGCGCGTTCGACCTCGTGACGCTCGGGAACATGATCCCGTTCTTCGACGAGCTCGCGCGCGTGGTCTCCGCCGGCGGGCACGTCGTCCTGACGTTCTCGGCCGGGCCGGAGACGCCGATCTGGGTGCCCCCGGAGCGGCTACAGCAGGAGCTTGGCCAGCGCGGTTTCGCGGACTTTGCGGACTTCGAGGCCCACGGCGCCACGGCGTTGCTTGCCCGCGAGGCCCATCGGGCTTAGTCTCTCACGTCACAAGGACGTTCGCGGCGCGGTTGCACCGGCCCGGACGTCCTTCTTTTCGGATGTGCCGGGCTAGACTAGGCGGCCGCGGCGAGGTAGCTCAGTTGGTAGAGCACACGGCTGAAAACCGTGGTGTCGCCGGTTCGATCCCGGCCCTCGCCATCACCCGACCGCACGAGCGGTCGCGAGGCGCACGAGCAGGCCTTCGACGAGCGCGCTCTTCAAGAGCACCTCGTCGGCGCCTGCGTCACGAACTGCGCGGTGGAGCTCCGGCGCATCGTCGCCCGTGAGCGCGATCAAGCAGAGGCTTGGATGGTCGCGTCGCAGGCGCGCCGCGGCGCTGACGCCGTCGAGGAGCGGCATGTGCAGGTCGAGCACGACGGCGTCGGCCAAGAGCTCGTCGGCGAGCTCGATCGCCTCGAGCCCGTCCCGGGCCGCGCCGATGACGGTCAGCTCGGGCTGGCGGTCGATCAGCACGCGGAGAGAGCTGAGGAAGCTAGGGTCGTCGTCGGCGATCAGCACGCGGATGCGGAAGTCCTCCGACGGCAGATGATCCATGAGAGGCAACGCTAGCCTTGCCGCGATGAATGCTCAAGAAACGCTGCAGCCGGTCGCGGTCATCGGAGCCGGTCTCGACCTCGGCGCGGGGCGGCGCGGAGTCGACATGGGCCCGTCGGCGATCCGCTATGCGGGCCTGGACGAGCGGATCGTCCAGCTCGGTCGCCGCTGCGAGGATCGCGGCGACGTTGTCACGGCCGTTGCGGAAGCGACCGCAGTCGGCGACGAGCGCATGCGCTACCTCCCTCAGATCAAGGCGACGTGCGAGCGGATCGCCGACCTCGTCGCCCGCGCGGTGGAGGACGGCTTCGTGCCGCTTGTTCTTGGGGGCGACCACTCGATCGCCCTCGGGACGCTCGGCGGGCTCGCGCGGGTGAACGGGCCGGGCGGAGTGCTCTGGCTCGACGCCCACGGCGACCTGAACCGTCCTGAGACCTCGCCGACCGGAAACGTCCACGGGATGCCGCTGGCGGCGGCGCTCGGCCTGGCGGGACCGGAGTTCGAGAGCGGCGCCTATCCGCTCCCCGCCGTCGACCGGCGCCGGGTCGCGCTCGTCGGCGTGCGCTCGCTCGACCCGGGTGAGCGGGAGCTGCTGGCCGAGCTCGATGCCTGCGTCTTCACGATGAGCGACCTCGATCGCGTCGGCGTCGAGGTCGCGATGCGTGAGGCGCTCGCGCATGTCTCCGGCGAGGGGTTCGTCCACCTGAGCCTCGACATGGACGTGCTGGATCCCGAGGTCGCGCCCGGGGTCGGGACACCGGTGCGCGGCGGGCTGTCCTACCGCGAGGCGCACCTGGCGATGGAGCTCGTCGCCGAGGCGGGGATCGTCGGTTCGCTCGAGGTCGTCGAGGTGAACCCGATCCTCGACCGGGAGAACCAGACCGCGAAACTGGCGGTTGAGCTGGTCGCGAGCGCTCTCGGCGCGCGCATTCTGTGACACACGCGCGTGAACTGCCCCCGGGGGTCCCCCTCGGTGTTCCCCCTACAGTCAGCGTAGTCGCGGCGGGCTCACGGGTGTGAAACGGGACTGTGACGAATCAGGAACTTCTCGACGGCGTCTGCAGTCTCCTCGTACGCGTCCCAGTAGACGACGTGTCCGCCCGTGACGCCGACCAGCTCCAGCCCGTCGCCGAGCGTGCCCGCGTAGTCCTCGAGCTGCCCCTCGAGCACGAGGCCGAAGTGGGACGCGTGGACCAGGAGCGACGGCACCCCGGCCAGCGCGTTCGCCGGCGGGGGCTCGCGGCAGAGCTCGCCGTACCCGGCTGCGACGGCGGCCCGCGCATAGCGCCAGCGCAGAAGGCCGTCCGGCGACGCCTCGAGATGTTCGCGCGCCTCCTCTTCGAGGCATGCTCGCGGTGTCAGCGAGCCGCTCGTGAGGCGCGCGTCGATCGCCGCCTCCGCCGACGCGTAGGCGTGGTCCTTCGCAGCCTCCTGCGCGAAGTCGAGGCCGACGTGCGGGAGGATCTGAATCGCGGGGTCGAGCAGCACCGCGCAGCGAATCCGCTCCGGTGCCTGGGCCGCGAGCTCCAGGACGAGCCGCCCGCCCATGCTGTGGCCGACCCACGCGCAAGGCCCGACGTCCTCGAACGTTTCGAGCAGGTCGCCAACGTGTGTGCCGAGATCCCACGGTGGCTCCCACTCGGACCGCCCGTGGCCGCGCAGATCCGGGGCCAGCACGCGGAAGCGCGACGCCAGCCGCTCCTCTGCGAGCCTCCGGAAGCGGCGGCCGTGTGCCGAGACGCCGTGCACGCAGACGACGGGGGGTGCGGCCGCGTCACCCCACTCGTGCACGTGTAGCCGCATCGGCGTCAGACTATCCCCGCGTGCTCGGGCTCCTCTACGACATCCACGGCAACCTGCCCGCCCTCGACGCGGTCCTCGCCCAGGCGGACCGCGAGGGTGTCGATCGCTGGCTGCTCGGCGGCGACTACGGGACGCCGAGCCCGTGGCCGCTCGAGACGCTCGACCGGCTGCGCGGGCTCGACGACGCGACGTGGATCCGGGGCAATGGCGAGCGTTGGCTCCGCGAGCCGCCCACCGACCGGCCCGAGGTGATGGCGTCGTACGAGCTGTTCGCCGGCGGGCTTCCGGACGACGTCGTCGACTGGCTCTACCGACTTCCGCCTCAGGCCGAGCTCGACGGCGTGCTCTATGTGCACGGCTCGCCGCTCTCGGACGTCGAGAGCTTCGCGCCCGAGCCGCAAGAAGGCGAGGAGACGCTGCTCGCGGGCGTGCACGACAGGCTCGTCGTCTTCGGCCACAGCCACCAGCAGTTCCGGCGGCAGGGGCCCGAAGGCACCGATCTTCTCAACCCGGGGAGCACCGGCATGCCGCTCGACGGAGACACGCGCGGCGCGTGGGCGGTGCGCGCCGACGAGGGCGAGTTCGAGTTCCGGCGCACTGAGTACGACGTGGAGCGCGCGGTCGACGGCTACCGCCGGCTGGGCGGCGACTTCGGCGAGCTCATGTCGCGCCGGATCGAGCGGGGCTCCGACTAAGGCGCTCGCCTGCGACGCCGACCGTAAAGGCCGGTGGCTTTGCCGGCCGCGGTCGGCTCAGGCCAACGACGCGTCCAGCGAGATCTCGACGCCGCCGAGCGCGTTCGAGACCGGGCAGCCCTCCTTTGCTTCCTTGGCCGCCGCCTGAAAGGCCGCGTCGTCGAGACCCTCGACCTCCGCGCGCACCGTCAGCTGCAGCGTGGTGATGCGGAAGCCGGCGTCGGTCTGGTCGAGCGTGCACACCGCGTCGGTCTCGATCTTCGCCGGAGCATGACCGTCCTGCGCGAGGCCGTTCGCGAGCGCCATCGAGAAGCAGGTCGCCTCCGCTGCCGCGATCAGCTCCTCCGGGCTCGTCTTGCCGCCCGGCTGCTCGAAGCGCGAGGCGAAGGTCACCTCCTGGCCGGTGATCGCACCGCTGTCGACGTCGAACCGACCCGACCCGCCGCGCAGGTCGCCTTCCCACGTTGCGTGGGCTCGCCGCTCAATCGCCATTCTCTGCCTCCTCTTCGCCCGATCCGGACGGTCGGTAGTAGGTCTTCCCGCGCAGTGCTTCCGGCAGGTGCTCGACTTCGAAGCCGCGCGGATCGTCGTGGGGGTAGATGTAGCCCTTGCCTCGCCCGAGCTTCTTCGCGCCGTAGTAGTGCGCGTCGCGGAGCGCGTCGGGCGGCCTCGCCTGGCCGAGCTCGCGGACGTCCGCGGTTGCCTCCTTGAGCGCGACGTAGGACGAGTTCGACTTCGGCGCGCGAGCGAGGTAGATCGCGGCCTGCGCGAGGTTGAGCCGGGCTTCCGGCAGGCCGACGTGCTCGACGGCCTGAGCGGCCGCGACCGCGACGAGCAGCGCCCGCGGGTCCGCGTTGCCGATGTCCTCGGAGGCCAGCACGATCATCCGGCGCGCGACGAACCGCGCGTCCTCACCGCCCTCGAGCATCGCGGCCAGGTAGTAGACGGCAGCGTCGGGATCCGAGCCGCGCATCGACTTGATGAAGGCCGAGATGAAGTCGTAGTGCGCGTCGCCGCCCTTGTCGTAGACGAGCGGCCGCTTGCGCGCTGCGTCCTCGACGTGCTGCTCGCCCAGCTCGACGCCCTCGGCCCGGGCGGTCTGCGCCGCGAGCTCGAGGATGTTGAGCGCGTTCCGGGCGTCTCCGCCCGCGCGGTGGGCGACGAGCACGGCCACGTCGTCCGGCACGTCCGCCTCGAGCGCCGCGGCGCCACGCGTGACGATCTCGCGCAGCTCCTCCTCGCCGAGCGGCCCGAGCTCGTAGATCTGGCAGCGTGAGAGGAGCGCCGAGTTGACCTCGAAGTACGGGTTCTCCGTGGTCGCCCCGATGAGGATGATGAGCCCCTCCTCGACGCCCGGCAGGAGCGCGTCCTGCTGCGCCTTGTTGAAGCGGTGGATCTCGTCGAGGAACAGGATCGTTCGCTGCCCGGAGCCGCCGAGGCGATCGCGGGCGCGCGCGAGCACCGCACGGACGTCGCTCACGGAGGCCGACACCGCCGAGAGCTCCTCGAAGGCAGCGCCGGTCGTCTCGGCCACGATGCGGGCGAGCGTCGTCTTGCCGGTGCCCGGCGGCCCGTAGAGGATCGCGGAGCCGACCCGGTCTTCCGCGATCGCGAGCCGGAGGGCGGATCCCTCGCCGAGCACCTGCTCCTGACCCACGAACTCGTCGAGCGACTGCGGCCGGAGGCGCAGCGCAAGCGGCGCGACCTCCTGCATCCGCTCCTTGGCCGCGTCGGCGAAGAGATCGCTCACGGCGGGAAGTATGCTGCTGCGGTGGCAGCCGGCGAGGCCGAGGACTTCAGCCAGCCCGTCCTCTCGGGGGACGGTGCCAGCGACTACGAGCGCTACCTCCGCACCGATGACCTGCTCGCGCTGCAGAAGCGGCCGGACGAGCAGTCGCACCGCGACGAGCTGCTCTTCCAGACCGTGCACCAGGCCTCCGAGCTCTGGCTGAAGCTCGCCTGGACGGAGGCCGAGGAGGCGACGCGCCTCGTCGAGCAGGGCGACCTCGCCGCCGCGCAGCGACTGCTACGCCGCTCGGTGCTCGCGGTCGACTACGTGATCCGGCAGCTCGACATGCTCGAGGAGATGTCGCCGTGGGAATACCAGGCGATCCGCAAGGTGCTCGGCCACGGCAGCGGCTTCGACTCGCCGGGCTTCCGCGAGATCCGCCGGATCACGCCGCAGCTCGGGCAGGCGTTCTCCGCGCGCATGCGCGAGGCGGGACTGAACGTCGTCGAGGTCTACCGGCAGGGCCGGGAGCACGAAGACCTCTACCAGCTCGCCGAGCTGCTGATCTCCTGGGACGAGCGGATCGCCCTCTGGCGGATGCGGCACTACCTCGTCGTCGCCCGCGTGATCGGCGACCAGGTCGTCGGCACGCAGGGAACGCCGGTCGAGCTCCTCGGCGGCCTGATCAAGCACCGCTTCTACCCGGAGCTGTGGCAGGCGCGGAACCGCCTCACCGACCTGGCGAACGAGGAGGACTGAGTCGCTCCGCGACGAGGTCACCCAGCTCCTCCAGGAGCTGATCCGGCTCGACACGGTCAACCCGCCCGGGAACGAGACGCAGGCGGCCGAGCTGCTGCGCGACTATCTCGGCGACCACGGCGTACGGAGCGAGCTCTACGCGAAGGCTCCGGAGCGCGCGAACCTTGTCGCGCGCCTGCCCGGGAACGGCGGCGGCTCGAGCCTGCTGCTGCTCTCCCATACCGACACCGTCGTCGCCGACGCGGCCGACTGGCAGCACGACCCTTGGTCCGGCGACGTCGTCGGCGACGAGCTCTGGGGCCGTGGCGCGCTCGACATGAAGGGCCAGGTCGCGGCGGAGGCGGTCGCGATCGCCTCGCTCGCGCGGGAGGGCTTCGAGCCCGCGGGCGATCTTCTCTTTGCCGCCTGCGCCGACGAGGAGGTCGGCCAGGGGTTCGGGCTCCCCTGGCTCTGCGAGAACCATCCCGACGCGGTGCGCACGGACTACGCGCTGAACGAAGGCGCGGGCGAGCGGATGGAGCTGTTCGGCCGCCCGTTCTACCTCTGCTCGAGCGCCGAGAAGATGAGCTCGCCCTTCCGGCTGGTCGTGCACGGCCGGGCAGGCCACGCGTCGGTGCCGGGCATCGCCGACAACGCGCTCGTGAAGGCGGCGCCGCTGATCGAGCGACTCGCCGCGTACCGGCCCGAGCTTCAGCTCGGCCCCGAGACCGAGGCGATCGTCCAGGCCGTCGCCGGCCGCTCGCTCTCGGCGGAGGAGGCGCTCGAGCTTGCGCGTGACAAGGACCAGGCCGCGGCCGAGCTGCTCGAGCCGCTGCTCTCGTTCACGCTCTCGCCGACGATGATCGGCGCCTCCGAGCGCCGCAACGTAATCCCGCACACGTGTGAAGTGGTCGTCGACTGCCGGCTTCTGCCAGGTCAGCAGGAGGCGGACGTCGAGCCGGTGCTGCGCGAGCTCCTCGGCGAGGGCGACTACGACTTCGAGTGGATCGAGGGCCGCGGCGGGACGCGCTCCGAGCTCGGCACGCCGCTCTGGAGCGCCGTCGAGAGCTTCGTCTCACACGTCGAGCCCGAGGCGACGCTGCTGCCCGTGTGCGTGGCCGGGTTCACCGACAGCCATTGGCTGCGCGAGGCCTTCGGCACCGTCGCGTACGGCTTCTTCCCGACGAAGGCGATGGACCCGCAGCTCGCCGCACGCCTGATCCACTCCGCCGACGAGCGGATCGCCGTGGACGACCTCGAGCTCGCGGTCGAGTGCTTCCGCCACGCCGCCGTCGAGGTGACGGGCGGCCGCTAGGCTCTTTCGCGATGGCCGACAAGATCAGGCTCGGTGGGATGGCGCTGGTCAACGGCGTGCTCGTGCACGGGCCGAGCTCGTGGGCCTGCGCGGTCCGCACCGCCGACGGTGAGCTGAAGGTCGCCGCCGAGCACAAGCGCCTGCGCGCAGCCGACGTTCGCAATCCGCTGCTGCGCGGGCCGGCCCGGATCGCAGAGGTCTTCGCGCTCCTGCCGCAGGTGCACCGCAGGCTCCCGGAGGCGAAGCTCCCCTTCCAGCGGCCGCAGGTGATCGCCGCAATGGCGGCCACCGCGCTCGTCGTTCGCTCCGTCAAGGATTCGGCTCGGCTCACGCCCCTCGCGCGCGAGCTGCTCAGCGGGGTGCTATCGCTCGCGCCGGCCGCGCTCGCCGTCCGCAGCTCCGACCTCGCGGCCTACCACGGCGCCGAGCACATCTCGATCGGCAGCTACGAGCACGACGAGCCGCGTGCCCGCGAGCACGAGCGCTGTGGCTCGCATCTCCTCGGGCCGCTCGTGATGAGCTCCGCGGTCGGCGCGACGCTCGCCTCCAAGGCGCCGAGGCACCTACGTGGCCCGGCCCGGCTCGCGGCGCAGGTCGGGGCGCTCGCCGCTGCGACCGAGATCTTCGGCTGGATGACGCGGAACCCCGAGCACAAGCTCTCCCGCGCGCTCGCACGACCCGGCCACGAGCTGCAGCATCGCCTCGCCACCGCCGAGCCGTCGTCCGATCAGCTCGAGGTCGCCGAGGCCGCGCTGGCCGCGTGTCTTAAGCTCGAGCGCGAGGCCGATGGAGCGAGTAACAACTAAGCGCCTCCCGCCCGAGATCTTCGAGCTGCCGGTCGAGAAGATGCGGGAGGGCTACTACACCGACGCGTACTTCAACCACACGCGCGAGGTGCTGATCCGCGACGGCCGCCACCCACGCGTCGTGATGCAGGTCTTCCAGAAGCACGACTCCTACCTCGGCGGGGTCGACGAGGCGATCGCCGTGCTGAAGCTCTGCGCCGACGACTGGGACGACCTGACCGTCCACGCGCTCTACGACGGCGACCGCATCGGCCCGTACGAGCCGGTGCTGACGATCGAGGGCGACTACACGAGCTTTGCGCACCTCGAGACGGTTTACCTCGGCGTGCTGGCCCGCCGCACGCTGATAACGACCAACGTCGTGCACGTGCTCGAGGCGGCGCGCGGCAAGCCGATCATCTTCATGCCGGCCCGCCACGACCACCACCGCGTGCAAACGGGCGACGGCTATGCCGCTTACGTAGCCGGGCTCGTCGTCGGCACGGAGATCGGCGTCACCTCCGACGCGCAGGCCTCGTGGTGGGGCGGCCGCGGGATCGGGACGGTGCCGCACGCGCTGATCGGGTCGTACGGCGGCAACACCGTGCTCGCGGCTACGAAGTTCATCGAGAACGTCGACACCGACATCAACGTCACCGTGCTGGTCGACTTCGAGAACGACTCCGTGACGACGGCGCTCGAGGTCGCGCGCGCGCTCGGCCCGCGGCTCTGGGGCGTGCGGCTCGACACCTCCGGGCAGCTCGTCGACCGGTCGCTGTGGGATGAGATGGGGGACTTCGACCCGCGCGGCGTCAACGAGCGGCTGGTGCGGAAGGTGCGCGACGCCCTCGACCGGGACGGGTTCGAGCGCGTGAAGATCGTCGTCTCGGGCGGCTTCGACGTCGAGCGGATCCGCGCCTTCGAGGAACGTGGCGTCCCGGTCGACTCGTACGGCGTCGGCTCGGCCCTGATCCGCGGCGAGAACGACTTCACGGGCGACATCGTGATGACCGACGGCCGCGCGTCGGCGAAGGTCGGACGCGGCTATCGCGAGAACCGCCGGCTCGAGGTCGTCGACTGAGACGCGTCCTCTGGGACGTCGACACGCAGGTCGACTTCATGCTCCCCGAGGGGAAGCTCTACGTGCCCGGCGCCGAGGAGACCGCGTCGGCCATGGCTCGGCTCGTCGCGGCCGCGCGTGAGGCCGGGGTCGTGCACGTCGCCTCCGCCGACGACCACGAGCTGACCGACCCAGAGATCTCCAACGACCCGGATTTCCGCAACACCTATCCGCCGCACTGCCTCCGGGGCACGCCCGGTGCCGAGAAGATCCCAGAGACGAAGCAGGCCGACCCCCTGCCGCTTTCGCTGGTGCCCTTTCCGCCGGGACTCGTCCCCGGGCTCATCGAAGGCCGGCGCGAGCTCCTGCTGCTGAAGAAGAACTTCGACGTCTTCACGAACCCGAACACCGAGGCGCTGCTCGACGCGCTCGACCCGGAGGAGCTCGTCGTCTTCGGCGTCGCCACCGACGTCTGCGACGACGCGGCGATCCTCGGCTTCCTGCGCCGCGGACGGATGGTGCGGTTCGTGGAGGACGCGGCGCGCGGGCTCGACGACGAGCGGGTCGCCGCGTGCACCGCGAACTGGCGCGAGCAGGGGGTCGAATTCGCCACGACCGCCGAGGCCGTAACGACCCTCGGCCGTTGACTCGGCGCTCAAACCAGCGGATAACAAGAGAGGGATGGACTGGCTGGTCTTCTTACGCGACGGCATCGCAGCGTGGCTGCCGCTCTTCTTCGCGATCCTGCTCGTCCTGATGGTCTACATCCTCTGGCGCACCCTGCAGGTGATGCCGAGGATCACCGCCGCGAAGACGATCACGGCCGACTCGACCGTCTCGTGGGACGACGTCGCCGGCCTCGACGAGGCGAAAGAAGAGCTGCACGAGGTCGTCGACTACCTGCGCGAGCCCGAGAAGTTCGGGAAGCTGGGCGCGCGAGTGCCGAAGGGCATCCTGCTCTACGGGCCGCCCGGGACCGGCAAGACGCTGCTCGCCAAGGCGATCGCCAGCGAGGCGGGCGCCAAGTTCTACGCGCAGAGCGCGTCGGCATTCGTGGAGATGTTCGCCGGCCTCGGCGCCTCGCGGATCCGGAAGCTCTTCGAAGAGGCGCGCAAGAACGCGCCCTCGATCGTGTTCATCGACGAGCTCGACGCGGTCGGTGCCCAGCGCAGCGGCCACGGCTTCACGCGTGAGCAGGACCAGACGCTGAACCAGCTGCTCGTCGAGCTGGACGGCTTCGAGTCGCGCGACCAGGTGATCGTGATGGGCGCGTCGAACCGGCTCCAGGACCTGGATGTCGCGTTGCTGCGCCCGGGGCGTTTCGATCGCCAGGTGCTCGTCTCTGCGCCGGACCTCGCCGGACGCGAGGCGATCCTGCTCGTCCATACCCGCGGCAAGCCGCTCGCCGAAAACATCGACCTGCGCTCGATCGCGAGGCAGACCTCGGGTCTGACCGGAGCCGAGCTGGAGAACATCGCCAACGAGGCTGCGATCTTCGCGGGCCGCGAGAGCCTGGATGCGATCCGCCAGTCCGACTTCGAGGATGCGATGGAGCGCGTCGTCGCCGGGCTCCAGCAGCGGAAGGTGATGACCGAGAAGGAGCGGCGCATCCTCGCCTACCACGAGGCCGGCCACGCGGTCATGTCCCACCTGACCGGTGACCTGCTCCCGGTGCACAAGGTGACGATCGTCTCGCGCGGCAACGCACTCGGTTACACGCTGAACCTGCCGAGCGAGGAGCGTTACCTGCACACGGCCGAGGAGTTCGCCGACCTGCTGAAGGTCTACCTCGCCGGGCGGGCGGCCGAGCAGATCGTCTTCGGCCGCGTCACGAACGGCGCCGCGAACGACCTCGAGAAGGCGACCGACGTCGCCCGCGCGATGGTGTTCGAGTACGGCATGTCCAAGGCAACGGCCTCGCGCACGATGCGCGCCGACAACTACGCGCTCTCTGAGGAGACGAAGCGGCTGCGCGACCAGGAGCAGGCTCGGCTCACGGACGATGCCTACGAAGAGGCCATCCGGCTGCTGCAGAAGCACCGCGCCGTCCTCGACCGCATCGCAAAGGCGCTGCTCGAGAAGGAGACGCTCGACAAGGACGAGCTCGACGCACTGGTCGTGGACGTCGAGCCGGAGTCGCGCTCCTCGGAGACGATGGGCACCGTCCGCGCCGTCGCGTCCGACTAGCCGATCTGTAGCATCGGCGGCGTGGAGCCGCACGGGATTCATCACCTCGGGGTCGCCGTCGAAGACCTCGACAGCGCGCTCGCGACGTACGAGCGGCTCTTCGGCGCTCGCCTCGAGCACCGCGAGACCGTCGAGGAGCAGGGGATCGAGGCGGCGTCGCTGCGCATCGGCTCCGACCGGGTCGAGCTGCTGGCCGCCCTCGAGGACGACACTCCGGTCGGCAAGTTTCTCTCGAAGCGAGGCCCCGGCATGCACCACGTCGCCTACGAAGTCGACGACGTGGGCGCGGCGCTCGACGAGCTCACAGCCGGCGGCGCCGAGCTGATCGACGAGCGGCCGCGGCGGGGGCTCTTCGGGCTCGAGGTCGCCTTCGTCCATCCCGACGCCGTCGACGGCGTGCTCACGGAGGTCGTGAGCGGTGGCTGACGACCGCGTTCGCATCGAGATCGGGTTCGACGGCGGCCAGGTGATGGGCGCCTACGTCGAGCTCTCGGCCGCCGACGGGCTCGAGCGAGAGCTAGCCGACGCCCAGGAGGGCTCCTTCCAGCTGGAGACCGAGGACGGCCGCTACACCATCTCGCTCCGGCGCGTGGTCTACGTGAAGCGCTTCGCGCGCGAAGGCCGCGTCGGATTCAGCAGCCCCTGACCCGCGTTAGCCGTCTGCACGCGGGGGGCAAGCAACCCTGATGAGCGCCGTCGCCCGTAGCGGAACCGAGGACCTGCGCCGTCTGGTCGAGCTCGCCCAGCAGGGCGACCGAGAGGCGCTCGAGGCCCTCTACCTGTTGCATTTCGACCGGATCTACAGCTACCTGCACATGAACGTGGGGAACCGGCACGACGCCGAGGACCTGACGACGCAGACCTTCCTGAAGATGCTCGAGGCGATCGGCCGCTTCCGCTGGCGCTCGGCGCCCTTCTCGGCGTGGCTCTTCCGGATCGCGCACAACCTGGCGATGGACCACTTCCGCGCGAACCGGCGCTGGCAGCCCGAGGAGGAAGTGCCCGAGCCCGAAGGCTCCGAGGAGTCGTCGGCCGAGGATGCGGCGCTCGAGTCGATCGGCCGGCGCAGCATGCTCGAGCTGATCGAGAACCTCTCGCTCGAGCAGCAGCAGGTGCTGATGCTGAAGTTCCTGTTCAACTTCTCGAACGGCGAGGCGGGCACCGTGCTCGGCAAGACGGAAGGCGCCGTCAAGTCGCTGCAGCATCGAGCTCTCGCTTCATTGCAGAAGCAGCTCCCCGAAGAGTAGGGACTGATGCTGGAAGCAGGAATCGTCGGCCTGGCGGGCGCGGGCAAGACCACGCTGTTCAACGTGCTCACGAGCGCGGGCGTGGGGCCGGACTTCGGCAAGGAGCACGTGGGGATGGCGCCGATTTCGGACGAGCGGCTCGCCCAGCTCGCGGAGGTCGTCTCGGCCGCGAAGGTGACTCCCGCGGCGGCACGGGTCGTCGACGTGCCCGGAACCGGACCGCAGCTGCTGGGGAACCTGCGCCGTGTCGACGCGCTCGTGGCGGTCGTCGACGCGTTCTCTCCCGGGGCCGACCCGGACGGTGACCTCGAGCGGCTGGAGCTGGAGCTGCTCGTGGCCGACCGCGATCACGTCGAGCGGCGGTTGGAGCGGGTGACAAAGCAGGCGAAGTCGGGAGACTCGAAGCTGCGTGACGAGGTCGGCGAGCTCGAACGTCTCCTGGCGCATCTCGACGCCGGCAACTCGCTTCGCGACTGGGAGGGGCCGTTACCGCCGGAGCTTGAGCCGCTGACGAGCAAGCCCGTCGTGCCGGTGGTGAACGGGCCAAGCGGGATCGACCTGAAGCTCGAGGGCGAGCTGGCGGAGCTCCCGGAGGAGGAAGCTGCGGCGTATCGCGACGGCCTGTCGGCGCTCGACGAGATCGTCCGGCGCCTCTTCGAGGCACTCGGGTTGATCACCTTCTTCACGGCGGGGGAGACGGAGGCACGCGGATGGACGCTGAGCCGCGGCCAGACCGCGCTCGAGGCCGCGGCGTCCATCCACACCGACATCGCGCGCGGGTTCATCCGCTGCGAGGTGGTGCGCTGGAGCGACCTCGTCGAGCTCGGCAGCTACGCGGAGACGGCACGCCGGGGCCTGCAGCGGCTCGAGGGCAAGACGTACGAGGTCCAGGACGGCGACGTGCTGACCGTTCGCTTCAACGTCTAGCCCGAGCCGCTGGGCCAGCGGCGCCGTGGTCTAGCAGCAGCTGCCGGAGTCGCAGCAGCCGTCGCAGCAATCGCAATCGTAGGCACGCATCGAGCCCTCCTTTCGTTGCGGCCACGGTAGCTGTTACATTGACGGACGTCAATGAAACAACTGCCGGTCATCGCCCAGCCCTGCTGCTGCCCCGGCTCGCCGCCGCTCGAGAGCGGGCACGCCGAGGCACTGGCCACTCGCTTCAAAGCGCTCGCGGACCCCAGTCGCGTTGCGATCGTGAACCGGCTCGCCGGCGCCGAGGACGTGTGCGTCTGCGACTTCATCGGGACACTCGGCCTCGCGCAGCCGACCGTCTCGCATCACCTGAAGGTGCTGCGGCAGGCGGGCCTGGTGGAGGTTGCGCGCAAACGCGGGACGTGGGTCTACTACCGGCTGGTGCCCGAGGCGGTCGAGGAGCTCGCGTTTGCGCTCGGCGGCTCGGCGGCGGTCAAGGCAGCGGCGTGAGCCCGCCGCGGGTGCTGTTCGTCTGTATCCAGAACGCCGGGCGCTCGCAGATGGCGCAGGTGCTGTACGAGCGTCACGGCGGGGAGGGGCGCTCGGCCGGCTCTGCGCCTGCGGAGCGGGTCCACCCCGAGGTGGTGGAGGCGCTGCGAGAGGTGGGCTTGGATGTCGGTGAGCGGCGGCCGCATGGGCTCACGACGGAGGACGTGGAGTGGGCCGAGCTCGTGGTGTCGATGGGTTGCGGCGACGCCTGCCCCGTGCTGCCCGGCAAGCGCTACCTCGACTGGGAGCTCCCGGACCCGGCCGGCCGGTCGCTCGGCGAGGTGCGCGCGCTGCGCGACGAGATCGACCGCCGGGTGGCTGAGCTAGCGAGCTAGCTCAGCGCCACGCGCGCGCGAAAACCCATTCCCCCGGGGCCTTCGGCCCTTTGCCCCCGTTTTTCAGAGTAGCGGCGAAGGTGTCACGTGTCTGTGACCGACTCGTGCCGAGAGTGTGACTTCGGGGCGGCGAGCCGCTGCTACTCGACGGGCCGCGTGGCGGCCACCGCGTCCAGTAGGTTCGCGTGGTACAGCACCGCCGCCTCGGCTGTCCGGGCGCCGCGGGCCTCATGGTGCACGGCGATCGCGTGCAGGAGCTCGGCGCGGACCTCGGTCTCGAGCGCAGCGGCCCGCTCCTCCACCAGGCGCAGGCCGAGATGGACGTGGCCCAGCAGCCGTCCCTCGTCGGTCGGGCGGAACGTCGGACCTCGCCCCAGCTCCACGGTGCGGCCGATGTCGTGCAGCAACGCGGCCGCGAGCACGAGATCGGTCCGCAGCCGCGGGTGCAGCTGCGCGGCCTCGCGGCACAAGGTCGCCACGCCGACCGTGTGCTCGAGCAGGCCGCCAGCATACGAATGGTGGGTCTCGGCCGCCGGCAGGCCACGCAACGCAGCTCGCAGCACCTCGTCCTCGACGAACCGGTTGACCGTCGCCCGCAGGCCGGGGTGCACGATCTCGGCCGCGATGAACTCGAGGAAGCCGTCGAGCTCGGCGGCGTCGCGTCGCATCGCCGGTGCGAACGACGCCGGATCGGCCTCGGCCGCCTCGAGCGAGCGCACCTCGAGCTGGAGCCGGTCGCGAAAGCGCTCCACCCGTCCGAGCACGCGCACCGCGTCGCCCTCGCCGAAGCGGGAGTCCAGCAGCTCGACGTCGGACCACACGCGAGCCTCGATCCGACCGCTCGGGTCGACCAG
>JAWVDY010000266.1:0-7009 GCA_033856995.1 Gaiellaceae bacterium | reverse complement strand
GACGACGTCGAAGGGGTGGTAGTCGAGGACGTAGGTCTGGTAGCCGTCGCGGATCCGCACCTTGACCTCGAACTCTCCGGTGTCACGGTGCGTGTGCAGCTCGGTGGGCGGGTTGATGTCGCGGTGGTAGAAGGGCGCGTGCTCGAGCAGCTGCCCGTACTCGTTCCGGTAGCGCCGCGGGATCTCGATCAGGCCGGGTGACTCGAAGACGAGGTACCGCTGCTCGCCCACGGGCTTGAAGCGGTAAGTCGTGCCCCGCGGCACCACGAGGTAGTCGCCCTCCTTGTAGGGCACGTCGCCGAAGATCGTCTCGAGCGTGCCCGTCCCCTCGTGGACGAAGATCACCTCGTCGCCCTCGCCGTTGCGGAAGAAGTAATCCATCTCCGCGTCGGGTCGGCAGAGCGAGATCTCGACGTCCTGGTTCCACATCAGGAGCTGCCGGCCGCTGATCGCGTCGCCGCCGGCGTCGACGCCCATGGTCGCGAAGTGCCGGTGCTGGTGTCCGTCGGGAACCCACTCGTCCCGCTCGATCGGCTCGAAGTCCGCGACCTTCGTCACCCGGCACGGCGAGGTCAGGTGGTAGAGGATCGACTCGTTCCCGGAGAACCCCTCGAGGCCCATGACCTCCTCGGTCAGGAGCCGCCCGTTGTCCCGGAACTGGATGTGACGCTTGCGCGGGACCTCGCCTCGGAGCTGGTACGTCGGCACGGGCGGAAGAATAGTCGGCGAAGCTCAGGGGGCGAGCGCCCGCTCGACCGCCGCGAACGGGATGAAGCCGAGCACGCCGCCGCGGCCCGCGTCGTACGCGTAGACCACGCCGATGTCGTCCAGATGAGCACGCACGGCCTGCGGCGCCGCCAGCAGCACACGCCGCTTGCCGGTCGCGAGCTGGATCGCGTAGACGCGCTTGCCGGCGGAAAGCACCGCAACGCCGTAGTGGACGTCGAGCGCCGCCCTCGCGCCTGCCGGCGCGCGCCACCGGTGCAGCAGGGTTCCGTTCCAGAGCGCGTACACGTCGAGCGTGCCGGCCCGCGTGAGGACCGTGAGCTGCTCTCCGCGGAGCGCGATCGCCCGTGCTCCGAGAGGCTCGAACCTCCGGAGCACCCGATTGTCCTGGAGCACGTCCACGCGGCCGTCCGCCCGTAGCACCGCGAGGCGGCCGCGGTCGACCGAGAGCTGCGCCGCAGAAGGCAGCTCCACCGCGCCGGCCGGGTGCTGGCCGAGGAGCCGGCCCACGCGGGCCGGCCCGGCAGCGCGCTGGACCGCGTACACCAGGGTCGAGCCGTCCGCGCCGAGGGCCGGAATCGATCCGGCCCCGAGCGTCGTCCGCGTCACGACCTTCTCGATGCAGTGCACGAACGTGCTCGAGATGAGCGTCTGCACGCTCCCGTACGTCGTCACGACCTCGACGAACTGGCCCCCGAGCGCGACCGCGCTGATCCCTCCGGGTTCGTGCTGCTCCGGGCAGATCGGCGGCTCGTCCATCAGGTCGGTGGAGTAGTGCCACGGGATCGTCCAGACGCCGATGCGATCGCAGTCGCCGGTCGGATCCTTCTTGACGAAGATCACGCTCCGGCCGTCGAGCGAGAAGTCGCCAATCCGCATGGGCACGCGGAGCGGCCCGAAGGGGCGCAGCGTGTGCGTGAGTGTCGACAAGGGCAGGAACTTCAGGACGGAGCGACGGGCGCTCCGGCGCTTGTAGAGGTCGTCCTGGAAGACCATCCCGGCCGCCCCGATCTGAGGGCGATCGCCGGGCCGCTTCACACCCGCGAGCGCGAAGCGGCCGTCTCGCAGCCGGATCACGTACACCCCGTTTGTGGTCGAGACGACGGCGAGCCCGCGGGCGACGTCGACCGACGAGGCCGCGGCCGGGAGCGGCCAGGCGTGCAGGCCGGTTCCTGTCCGCGCGTCATAGACTGCGAGCCGGTCCGGCTGGTCCGGTTGCCGGCTTCCTCGTACGAGCACGACGCGGTAGCGACCATCCGCCGCGGCCCGGCGCCGCCCCGCCGCGGGAGCGCGGCTCGTGCACGCTCCGGCCGAGTGCGCCGCGACAAGCGGACGCCAGACGATGCGGCGCTCGCAGCCGCCGACCCAGGCGTGCAGCGTCACCTGCCGGCCGTTCAGCGTGTAGGCATCCACGCGCCCCTTTACCGCCAGGCTGCGAGTGCCGGGCAGATCGGGATGGCAGACGTACGCGTAACCGGAGGCGGTGAACGCCAAGGCAACCGCTCCGACGACTCCGAGTCGGAAGGTTCGGCGGCGGGACACGATTCTCATGGCGGCTGCCCGAGGGTACGCCTCTAACCCAGAGGGGTCAATCGCGGCGCGGCTATCTCATGGAGCTGCGTCGAGCGCGAGCGCCGCGAGACGCTCCCCGATCGCCGGCGCGAACTTGAAGCCGTGGCCCGAGCACGCGGAGCCGACGACGATTCGGCCGCGGCGCTCGAGGATGAAGGCCTCGTCCGCGGTCGTCGTGTACATGCACGTTTCGGCCGCGACCGGAACCGGATCGTCGAGGCGGTAGGTCTCGGCCGCCCAGGTCGAGATGCGCTCGATCAGCTCCGGTTCCGGCTCGCCGTGCACGTTCGGATCGGCCACCGGGCCTGCGTGGTGGGCGCCGACCTTGAGGCCGTACTGCGGGTCGTGGAGCGAGTACATCTCGTGTGTGTGCCGTCCCGGCTTGAACGAGACGACCGAGGGGATCGGCCGGTCGCTCTCGAGCCGGAAGTAGCAGAGCGTCTCTCGGGTTGTCTTCACCGGCAGGGGCTCCTCGAGTAGCTCGTTCACCCAAGAGCCCGCGGTGACGACGACGGCATCGGAATCGAGCTCGTCCGGAGTCACGCGAGTGTGCTCGCGCACGTCGAGCTCGCGTCGGAAGGCTTCGAGCGCCTTGTCGGCGCGCGTGATCCCCGCCTGGGGCTGCACCACGACGAACGAGTCCTCGGACACACGGATCGGGTAACGCCGCTCGGCCTCCTCGCGTTCGAGCCGCTCCCAGGCCACTCCGCAGCGCTCGAGCGTGTGGGCTGTGCTCTCCTCGAGTGTCTGCACGATCTCCACGAGCCCGGACAGCTCGAGCACGGTCTCCCCGCTCTCGGCCTCGAGCTCGCGCCAGAGCGCGAACGACTCCAGGGCGAGGCGGACGTAGTGGTCCTCGGCGTAGGCGAGCCGGAAGATCCGCGAGCGGCCGTGGCTCGAACCGTGGCCGTTCCCCACCTCGAACTGCTCGTAGACGATCGGCTCGTGGCCGCGCCGCCTGAGCGCCCAGCCGGTGGCCAGGCCCATCACGCCGGCTCCGATGACCGCGACCTTCACGGCCTAATGCTTACCGGATCCGGTTCCGCAGTACGCCGATGCTCTCGACCTCCAGCTCGACCTCGTCGCCCGGCTGGAGCCAGCGCTCGTCGCCGTGCTCGAGGATGCAGCCCGTGCCGACCGTCCCCGAGCCGAGGATGTCGCCGGGGCGCAGCTCGGTGTTTCGTGAGGCGTGGGCGAGGATCGCCTCCCAGGAGTGGTACATGTC
This sequence comes from Gaiellaceae bacterium, assembly GCA_033856995.1. GTDB lineage: Bacteria > Actinomycetota > Thermoleophilia > Gaiellales > Gaiellaceae > AC-32. Next base: position 3,486 of record JAWVDY010000266.1, on the reverse strand, counting down.
GCCGAGATTCCCGCGCGAGCGCTCCTCGCCGTTCACGCGCGCGACCATCTCCAGGCGGAGGTCGCCGAGCTCGTCCGGGGTAACGACCACCGGGCCGAGCGAGGTCGCGAAGTCCTTTCCCTTCGCCGGGCCGAGCCCGACGCGCATCTCTTTGCGCTGGAGATCGCGCGCCGACCAGTCGTTCATGACGGTGAAGCCGCCGATCGCGCCCGCGGCTCCGATCACCGCCGCCACTTCGAGCTCGTAGTCGAGCGCCTCGGTGCCCTCGGGGTACGGGACCTCGTCGTCCGGCCCGGAGATTGCGGCCGGGTTCGAGAAGTAGAAGGCCGGGATCTCGTACCACTCCGGAGGCACCTCGCCTCGGCCGGTGACGCTGCGCGCGTTGGCCACATGCGCCTCGAAGGCGTAGAAGTCCCGCACCGACGGCGGCCGTCGAACCGGGGCGAGCAGCCGCACCTCGTCGAGCGCGAACTCGGCGTGCTCCCGCGAGGTCCCACCGCCGGTGAAGAAGGCCTCGAGCGTCTGCGCCGCGAGCTGGATCACGCGGTCGCCTTCGATCTTCCCAGGCCAGCCGCGTACCTCCTCGTCGAGCGGGGTGAACATGCAGAGCTTCATGGCGCGAGGCTAGTGAAGGCGCAAGCGCCCCGTCTCCGAGAAGGTGTGTTAGACGGCAGCGCGGGCAAAGCCCACGCTGCCTCTATGGTCGGCGCCGCCAAGTCGGCGCCTCATGGTTCGGTGTGCACGATCACGTCGGCGATCCCGGGGCGCTCGCTGCGGATCCGCTCCTCGATCTCGCTCGCACGCCCGTGCGCGGTTGCCAGTGAGGTGCCTGGATCGAGACCGAGGGTCAGGTAAGCAAGCAGCCCGTCGTCGGTGCGCAAGAAGCGCAGCTCGCGCGGCAGCTGGCCCGTCTCCTCGCGAACGATGCGCTCGACGAGGTCGCGGTCGGCCGCAGCGGCGTGGACGCTCCGGCCCTCCCCCGCCTCCGCGAGCGGCTCCAGATGCGTCTGCACGGCGTCGACCTCTGTCACGGACTCGACGATCGCGCGCTCGACCTCGTTCGCGATCTCGTGCGCCTCCTCCAGCGGCAGCTCGCCGGGCAGCTTCAGGTGGAGCGAGACCTCGGTGGCCGGGCCTACACGGAGCACGGTCAGGTTGTGGATCTCGCGCACCCGCGGGACCCGCTGCGCCGCCGCGAGCACGCGCTCCCGGAGCGCGGTGTCGTCCTGCTGCGGCTCGACATGCACGACCACGTCGCTGTCGGGCAGCGCGCCGTGAACGGCTTCTTCGACCGCATCCGCCGCGGCGTGACCCTGGCCGACCGCCGCGCCCGGGGGCACGCCGATCACGACGTCGGCGAACTGCTGGCCCGCTGCCTGGCGCATCCGCAGGCGCCGCAGCTCGATCCCGGGCAGCGACCCGATCGCGGCAAGTGCGGCCTCCTCGGCGTCAGACGGCACGCGGTCCATGAGCACGTCGACGTTGAGACGCATCAGGCGCCCCGCGGCGAGGAGCACGAGCGCGGCCACGAAGAGCGCCGCCGCAGAGTCGGCCCACTGGTAGCCGGCGCGCGCAGCGAGCAGGCCGATCAGCACGGCGGTCGAGCCGGCGAAGTCGCTCGCGAAGTGGAGCGCGTTCGCCTGCAGGGCCGCGCTGCGGTACCGCCGGCCGGTGCGGTACGAGACCGTCGCGCGCACGGCGTCGACCACCAGCACGACGAGCAGGGCGACGATTGCATACCAGCGCGCGTCGACGTGACCGTGCGCGAGCCCGGTCAGGCGCCAGAGCGCGCGCCACGCGATCACGAGGCTCGCGCAGACGAGGATCGCGGCCTCGGCGAGAGCTGCCAGATGCTCGGCCTTGCCGTGACCGTAGGCGTGCCCCGGGTCGGCCGGCCTCCCCGCAACGCCGACCGCGACGAAGGTCAGCAATGCTGCGATCAGGTCGGTGCCCGAGTGCGCGGCCTCCGAGAGCAGCCCGAGGCTGTGCGTCGCGATCCCGGCCAGGAGCTTGACCGCGATCAGGACGCACGCGGCGACGATCGAGAAGAGCGCTGTGCGGCGCTGAGGGCTCACCGCGCGAAGCATCGCAAAGAGAAGGGCCCGCCTTGCGGCGGGCCCTTCTGGGCGAAGCGAGAAGCTTTCCGGTTACGCGTTGGCGATGTCGCCGTGGAAGCGCTCGTGGAGCATCGTCCCGGCACCCTTGCCGACGTCGTACCAGTGATGGAACTTCAGGCCCTGGTGACGTGCGTGGTACTGGAAGCCAAACTGGCACGCCGTCGAATTGTCGAAGCACGAGAACGTCGCGCTCGGACCGAAGAACGCCGCGATCCAGACATCCGTGAAGCCACAGTCGGCTGCGGTGCAGGTCGCGTTCGGGTCGAATGTGCCACCCATGATGCGGCCGCGGAGGTAGCCGTTGAACTTCCCGTGGATCCCGGCGAGAAGGGTCGAGCCGTGCTTGCCCTTGGTCTCACAGGCGCCGGGGCTCTGGCCGGCGTTCGTGAGGAAGGCGCCGCGGTCGTAGCGCGTCAGCGTGTACGAACCGTCCTGATTGTGACGCACCTTGAAGGTGCGCTTCTCGGTATCGACGGCCCAGGCGTTGCCACACGTGCCATGGTCGTCGGTGACGACGTTGTAGGGCCCGAACTTCGAATGCTTGCCGTGGCCGCCGCCCTTTCCGTGGCCGGGGTCGGCGAGACCGGTCGCCGCGAGAGCGAGAGCGGCCACGAGCAGACCCGGCAAAATCCAGCGCATCTTCATCGTTGTCGTACCTCCTGAAGTCGTTGCTACTCAGAAGATCCCGCTCTGAGAGCCGACTTGCGCTCTGCCGCGCGCTACGGTGGGCCGATGCGCTGGGATGAGTTCGCCGCTGCCGCGCCCGAGCTCGCCGCCCTCGGCGAAGAGCGGCTCCGCGAGCGCGAGCTGTGCCTCGTCGGGACCCTGCGCCGCAACGGCTGGCCGCGCATCACGCCGGTGGAGCCCGACTTCGTCGACGGCGAGCTGATGCTCGGGATGATGTGGCGCTCGCCGAAGGCGCTCGACCTGCTCCGCGACCCGCGCCTCGTCGTCCACAGCGTCGTCTCGAGGCGCAACGGCGACGAGGGCGACTTCAAGCTCTACGGCCGCGGGGTGCAGATCGACGACCCGGCCGTGCGGGCGCGCTATCGCGCCACGATCAAGGCGCGCATCGACTGGGAGCCGGAGGAACCGAACTACCACCTGTTCGCGATCGACGTCGACTCGGCCGGCTTCGTCACATTCGCCGAGGAAAACCGCTATGGCCTTCGCGTGGGACCCGGACAAGGGCCTCCGCCGCTGGGAGCAGCGCGAGAGCTAAGACGGCCGCCCCGGTAAAGCCGGCACTGCCTCTATGGTCGGCGTCGCAAGCGAGCGCCTAGAGGTTGCCGCGAAGCGCCTGCTCGCGCTCTATCGATTCGAACAGGGCCTTGAAGTTGCCCTCGCCGAAGGTCGTGGCGCCGTGGCG
>JAWVDY010000265.1:0-3514 GCA_033856995.1 Gaiellaceae bacterium | reverse complement strand
ACCTCCACAGCGAGCTCTTCGTCGCCGAGGAAGTCCACCACCCTGAGCACGCTCCCCGCAAGGCGGTAGGCCGCGAAGCCTCCGGCCCGTTCGAGCAGCGTGTATCCGAACCGCGGGTGCTGCCGGTAGCGCCAGCTGAGGAATGCCTCGTCACGACACGCACCCACGAAGGAGCCGACCGGACGCCGGTCCGTCGGCTCCGCCCAGTCGGGATCTCGCCCGAGAAGCGCCCGGACAGCGTCAGGGTCGTAGACGAGCGCCCAGCGGAGAATCGGCCGCTCGACGAAGCTCCCCGCGAGTGCCCGTCGGGTCGCCTGGTTCGCGTCGAGGGCTCCGACCAGCGCGTACTCGGAGCACGCCCGCTCCACGAGCGCCGCGCCGATGCCCTCGCCTCGCCGCTCGGGGACGACGAGCCAGTTCGTCATCCACGCGCCACGTCCGCGCGGCTCGCCGAGGCATGCGTCGTACTCGACGAGCCCGAGCATCGCCACGAGCTCGCCGCCCTCCGCTGCGACGAGCACCGCGAGGCGCTCGGGCCGCGTGAGGCTGCGGTGCTGCCAGCGGAACAGTTCCTCGTTGCCCGCGAACACATGGCCAGGGCGCCAGCGCTCGGCGATGAACCGCCGGAGCTCCCCCGTCCGCTCGACCCGAGCCCAGTCGATCTCGGTGCTCACGCGCGTCCGAGCGCCCGCCGCAACCGGGTCCACGGCGCGAGTCGGTAGCGCGCCTCGGCAAAGGGGGCGGCGAGCCGCTTGAGCGCCCGCAACGAGGGCCGCCGGTCGGAACGGATGTGCGCGACGACCTCCTCGTGGAAGAGCGGCTCGCCCTGCAGCTCGACCGTCTCCGCGATGAAGCTCCAGTCGGCCATGCGCGGGTAGTCCGGATTCTCCCAACGTCCCAGCCGGCCCGGAACGTTCGGCACCAGCAGCATCTGCGAGCTGACGTTGCGCTCCCGCAGCACGGGTTCGCGCCAGACCAGGCGGCCGTCGAGGTAACGCATCCGGAAGATCGCGACGCGGCCCGGATTCTCCTCGGCGACACGACGCATGGTCGCGAGCGCTCCGCGGGCGAGCTGGTCGTCGTCGTCGACGAAGACGAGGTGCGTGCCGCGGGCGCGCTCGATCAGCGAGCGCCGAGCAGCATTGCCGAAGTCCTCGTCGCGCGTGCAGCGGACGAGCAGCTCGTCCCCGGGCTCGAGCTGCTCGGCGACCGAGTCGAGCGTCGCCGAGAGCGAGCGTCGCCCGCACGTCGGGACGATCACGGAAAAGGTGACGCCGGGCACTCGTGCATTATCGGCGGGTGCCCGACGACCGGCTCTTCGAGCTTCCTTACGACCCGGCCTGGGGCTACGGCAAACGCTTCTTCCTGGACGTCGAGCACCGCTACACGAAGATGCACCGCCTGGTGCGCGAGCGCTACGGCGACCTCGCGGGCAAGCGGATCGTCGACCTCGGCCTCTCGCGCGGGCTGCTGCTGGAGCGCTTCCGCCGCTACCCCGGGGCCGAGCTCGGCGGAATCGAGATCGACCCGTCCGAGATCGAGCGGGCCCGCGCCCGCGGCCTCGGGCCTCGGCAGCACTTCGTGAACGTCTTCGACGGCAACGTCATGACGGCGCGGCTGCCGTACGACGACGCCTCGGCCGACCTCGTGCTCGCAGGCGAGATCCTCGAGCACGTCGTCGACACGGAGGGCTTCCTCCGCGAGATCCACCGGACGCTCGCCCCCGGCGGCGCGGTCGTCCTCTCGACGCCGAACATCTTCTGGGCCAAGAACCGCGTGCGCCTGCTCATGGGCCGCTACCCCGACGCCCTCGAGTACCGCTCGCGCTACGGCGCGGACTTCGGGCACGTGCGGATCTTCGGGCCCGACCAGCTCCACGAGCTCCTCGGCGAGACCGGCTTCACGGACGTCGAGGTGATCGGCAACCGGATCGGCCCGATTTCGACGCTGGCCTCGGTGCCGAGGGCAGTTGCGGTCGCGCTGGACAGGCTGGCCGACCGCTACCCGTCGGGCTCGGAGACGCTCATCGCATTCGCGCGGCGGAGCGACTGAGCGGCAAGCGCGAGCGCGGCGCAGCACGGGAGCAGCACGAGCGCAAACCCGACCGGACGCGGCAGACCGGCCCACCACCAGGTCGTCGAGAAGTCGTAGTTCGCGCCCCAGACTCCCGCCTGGTAGACCATCGCTCCGACCGACGCAAGCGCCACGGCGCCCGTCAGCCGGGGCCAGCGGACGAACGACTCGGTCAGGCCGAGCACGAGGAACGGGAGTGCAGGTGCGACGAAGCGCGGCCCCGGCGAAAGGCCCCCGAGCGGATCGAAGTAGCCCGCGTCGAGCAAGACGAAGGCAACTGCGATGAAGCCGCACAGGGCGGCCTCGGCCCGCAGCCCCCTGCGCCAGAGGAGCACGAGCCCCGCCGCAGCGAGAATCAGCACCGGCGAGAAGACAATCAGGCCACGGTGGCCGACGAGCACTTCCCGTAGCCCGTGCAGCGTTGGCACGCCGACTCCGAACAGGTTCTGCTGCTGCTCCGGGACGCCCCAGACGTAGCCGTACGACAGGTGAAATGGAGAGCGGAAGGCGAGCGTGTCATACGTGCCGAGAACCGCGAGCAGCGGGAGCGCGCCGAGCGCATAGACGGCGATCACGCGAGGCGAGCGGAACCGCCAGAGCAAATACGCGCCGACGGCTGCAGCGGCAACCGCGGCCTGGTACTCCAGCAGCACGGCGGCTCCGGCGCACGCTCCTGCTGTGAGGGGCCGCCCGCGTCTGGCCAGCAGGAAGGCGGCCAGGGCGGCGGCTCCCGCGGCCGTGTGGCCGAGAACGGTGGCCGCGAGCGGCAGAGCCATCGTGCCGAGGGCGAAAGTCGCCGCGACGGGGATGCCCGTGCCTGCCCTGAGCTCTTCGGCTGCTGTCCCAACGAGCAAGACGCAGATCAGAAAACCGAGGCCGCCGGTCAAAATGCGGGCCGCCATGAGCAGCCGGCCGCGGTGCCAGATCCCCTCGTCGTACTCGCGGGTCCCGGCGAGATGCGTGAGACGCATGACCTCGAAGGTCGGCAGCGCGAGAAACGAGATCCCGGGCGCCTTGTCCGAGTACCAGTGACCGTCGTAGCGGGACTTGTCCTGCGTCTGCGCGTTGTAGCGGTCGATCCGGAGCGATCCGTCGAGGGCGATCGACTGGGTGAGCCCGAGCCTCGACACATCCGGCCAGCCTGCGCTGTACGCGAAGCTGAGCGCCGTCAGGCCGACCAGCACGACGAGGAGGGCCAGGCGCGTCATCCGTAGAGCGCAAGGGTCTCTTCGATCATCTTGCGCTCCGTATAGTGCGCCCGCACGCGGTCGCGTGCTTCGGTGGCGAGCCGCTCACCGAGAGCGCGATCGTCGAGCAGCCGCCGGATCGCGGCGGCGAGGCGTTGCGCATCGCCGATCGGCACGACGAGTCCGGTCTCCTCGTGGATGACCGTGTCGCGCATGCCGCCGACCTGGGTCGCGACCACCGGCACTCCGGCCGC
>JAWVDY010000264.1:0-3442 GCA_033856995.1 Gaiellaceae bacterium | reverse complement strand
GTGTCCACGCCCGTTCGAAGGGATCTGTCCTGCATCGACTTGATTGTCGCAAGGACGGCGACGTCCACGTGCTTGACCGCGCTCGTCAGGACTTGCGGGCCGTAGGACGACTCGTCGATGCCCGACGCGATCGCCCAGATGTTGCGCTCGTTGGCGGAATCCAGGACGCCGAGGCCGCAGCGTCCCGCGACCTCGAACTCGATGTCCGAGCCGAGGGAGAGGTGCTTCAGCGCGAGTTCCTTGCACTTCGCCGGGTCGGTCAACGTGTGCGAGTAGTCGCTGAGAATCGTGACGGTCGGGTCGACGGCGCGCGCGCCGGTGATGTACCCGGCAACGTAGCGGTCGACGGACGGACCGCCCTCCGCGGCGACCCAGCCGATCGTGTTCTTCGAGCCGGTCTCCGAGCCTTCGACGAGGCCGGCCAGGTAGCCGGCGAGGTAGCCGGCCTGCTCGTCGCGAAACGTGATTCCGACGACGTTGCGCGCGCGGCTCGCGAGGGTGGACACGGACGCGTCGACGATCGCGAAGCGAACCTTCGGATACATCGTCGCGGCGTGGTCGATCGCGCCGACCGCGGTTCCTCCGACGCCGAACACGAGGTCGAAGCCCTGGCCCGCCAATGCGTCCACGCCCCGCACGGCCTCCGCGCGCGAGCGGGCGCCGATCGTGCGGGCCTCGATCCCCAGCTCTCCCACCGCGCGGCGCAGCCCGACCGCCGCGAGGTTGCCGGACGCGCGCGCGTTCGGCCCGCCCGGTCCGCGGACCAGCCCGACGCGCAGTGTGCGGCCGGCGGGCGCCGCGCTCCCGGTGGTGGTCGTAACGGACGCGGTGGTGTCCGACACGACGACCGACGCGTTGCTCCCGCAGCCCACCGCAAGGAGGGCCAGCCCGAACGCGATCGCGACGCTACTGCTTCTTGTACGGACGGCCAATAGCTGCCGGCGGGATCGAGCGGCCGATGACGCCTGCCACGGCGATCAGGGTCAAGACGTACGGGAGCGCCTCGAACAGTGTTCCCGCGGACGCGCCGTACGCGCTCGGCAGCCTGCGCGAGAGCGCGCTCGAGAAGCCGAAGAGCACGCACGCACCGTAGGCGCCGAACGGCCGCCAGCCGCCGAAGATCAGCGCGGCGAGCGCGATGAAGCCGCGGCCCGCGGTCATGTTCTCCGTGAACGAGTGCACGTTGCCGAGGGACAGGTACGCGCCGCCGAGTGCCGCGAGGACCCCCGACAGCGTCACGGCCGCGTACCGGACGCGGTAGACCGAGATGCCGACGGTGTCCGCCGCACGCGGGTGCTCGCCCACCGCACGGATCCGCAGGCCGATCGGCGTCCTGAACAGCGCGACATAGGTGATGAACAGCAGCGCGACGCTCAGCCAGATCATGAGGTTGAGGTCGCCGAATGCGCGGAAGAGGAAGCTGCCGAAGGCGTGCGGCGGCACCTTCTCGAGGAACCCGAGGTGGACGTCGGGAATCTCCGGGAGGTTGGTCGGCGTTCCCTGCAGCGAGCCCGTCGCGTAGATCTTCACGTAGAGGAAGCCCGTGATCCCGAGCGCGAGGAAGTTCACCGCGGTGCCGGTCACGATCTGGTCTGCACGGAGGTGGATCGCGAACAAGGCGTGCACGAGCGCGAGTGCGCCGCCCGCCACCATCGCGACGACGACGCCGCCGACCCACGTGCCGGTCTTGTCGGCGCCCCACACGCCGAAGAAGGCGCCCATCAGCATCATCCCCTCGAGACCGATGTTCACGACGCCGCTCCGCTCGGAGAACATCCCGCCGAGCGACGCAAAGGCGAGCGGCGTCGCGAACCGAAGCGTCGCCGCGGTGAGCGCCGACCACGTGACGACGATCTGCAGGTTCGTGACGCTGGAGTGCGTCGCGAGGATCCCGCCGGCGATGCCGAGCCCGCAGACGACGATGGCGATCCAGCCGACGCGGCGCTCTCGCTTCAGCACCGCCCACGCCGCCGCCGTGAGGCCGAGGAGGCCGACGACGAGCGGCCACACGGCGCTGCGCGCGGCCACGGGCGGCAGCGCGATCCAGAACGCGCCGCAGCCGAGAACGAGCGCGACGACGCCGACGACGCGCGGGCGGACGGTCACTCGCGGGCTCCCGTCGTCCGTCGGCGTCGCAGCTTCCGCCGCGCCTGCCACAGGTAGAGGATCAGCACGTCGGCGCCGACGAACAGCACGACGAGCCCCTGGATGATGCGCGTGAGGTTCCCGGCGAGCTGCGGGTCGATCGCCGCCGAGAGCGCGGCGCTGCGCTCGGACGTCCCGTTCAGCAGTGAGCCGAACAGGAGGGACGAGAAGAAGATGCCGACCGCGGTGTTGCGCCCGAGCAGCGCGACGGCGATGCCGATGAACGGCAGCTGAGCGCCCTGCACCTCCGTGAGGTCGAGCTTGTGCTCCCACCCGAGCAGGTCGACCGCGCCCGCGATCCCCGCGAACCCGCCGGCGATCGCCATCGCCAGGAAGTAGCTGCGACCGACGCCGATGCCGCCGTAGCGCGCGCCCTCCGCGTTGAAGCCGACGGCGCGCACGCGGTAGCCGAGCGTCGTGCGGTTGAGGATGATCCAGTACACGACGAGCGCGCCGAGCGCGATGAACAGGCCGATGTGCAGCCCCTGGAGCAGCGGGTTGCCCCAGAAGACGTGCAGCTTCGCGCTCGGAGCGATCTCCGGGGTCACCGCTTCGATCCCGCCCCCGGGCCCGGTCTTGTTCTGCAGCGGGCCGCCGAACCCGACGAGGTAGCTGCCGACCCAGAGCGCGATCCAGTTGAGCATGATCGTCGTGATCACCTCGTGCGCCCCGACCGTCGCGCGCAGCACGCCCGCGATGCCTCCCCACACCGCGCCGCCCAGCGCGGCCGCGCCGATCGCGAGCGCGATGTGCAGCGGCGCGGTGAGGTTCGCGAACCAGATCCCCATCTGCACCGCGACGAGCGAGCCGACGATGTACTGGCCCTGGCCGCCGATGTTGAACAGGCCGCAGCGAAACGCGAACGCGACCGCGAGCGCGCAGAGCGCGAGCGGGATCGTGAGGATGAGCGTCTGCTGCAGGTCGAGCGCGGCCTGGACGCGCTCCGCTCCGTGCACCCACGGGAAGAGCCAGTTGAGACCCGTCCCGTTGAAGATCGCCTTGTAGATGACGAGCGGGTTCTTGTGCACGGTCACCAGCACGACGAGCCCGCCGACGAAGAACGCGAGGAACGCCGTCAGCAGCGGCGCGACGATGCCGCCGGCGCGCTGGTAGAGCGCGAGGCGCGACGCGACGCTCGGAACTTCGCCCTCGGGTATCTCGACTCCCGGTTCCTCGGGCTCGCTCACGCCGCGGCCCGGCCCCCGCCGGTCATCGCGATGCCGAGGTCGTGCTCGCTCACGTCGGGGCCGTACTCCGCGACGATCTGTCCCTCGTAGATGACGAGGATGCGGTCCGA
>JAWVDY010000263.1:0-4850 GCA_033856995.1 Gaiellaceae bacterium | reverse complement strand
ACTTCGGCTTCTACTGCGACTTCGAAGGCAAGCGACGCTTCCGCCAGCTCGGGGTCAACCTCAACGTGCTCGAGCCCGGGCAACCGCTTGGCCTCTACCACCGCGAACGGGGGCAGGAAGGATTCCTCGTGCTCGCCGGCGAGTGCGTCCTGGTCGTCGAGGGCGAGGAGCGCACACTGCGCGCCTGGGACTTCTTCCACTGTCCGGGCGGGACCGAGCACATCATCGTCGGCGCCGGCAAAGGCCCCGCAGTCGTGCTCGCCGTCGGCGCGCGGGGAGGCCGCAAGGGAATCGTCTACCCGGTCGAGCCAAAGGCCCTAGCCCGCAAGGCCGGCGTGGAGCGGGAGACGACGAAGCCGCAGGAGGCGTACGCGCCCTTCCGGGCCTTCGTACGCTGTCGCTACCGCGACGGGTGGCTCCCGGAATCACCCCGCTAGAGTTCGCGGCCGTGGCCTTCGCGGAGATCGCCGACAGCTTCTTCAGGCCGGCTGTCAACGACCTCGTGCCCTACGAGCCCGGGAAGCCCGTCGAGGAGGTGCAGCGCGAGCTCGGGCTCGACCATGTGGTCAAGCTGGCCTCGAACGAGGGCCCGTACGGGCCGTTCCCCGAGGCGCGTGAGGCGATCGCGCGGGCGATCGACGAGCTCAACCGGTATCCGGACGGTGGCGCCTACAGGCTGCGCGTGGCCCTCGCGGAGCGCTTCGACCTTCACCTCGAGGAGGTCGCCGTCGGCGCCGGCTCCGACGGCCTCGTCGACTGCCTGAGCATGGCAGCGCTCGAGCCGGGCGACGAGATCGTCTGCGGGTGGCCCTCGTTTCCGAGCTACGTCATCGACGCGCGCAAGGTCGGTGCCGTGCCGCGGACCGTGCCGCTGCGTGACGGCCGCTACGACCTCGACGCGATGCTCGAGGCGATCGGGCCGCGGACGAAGATGGCCTACGTCTGCCTGCCGAACAACCCGACCGGGACGACCAACACCCGCGCCGAGCTCGACGCCTGGTTCGAGCGGGTCCCCGACCACGTCGTGACCGTGCTCGACCAGGCCTACGCCGAATACATCGACGAGCCCGACTATCCGGACGGCGTCGAGGACTACCTCAAGCAGGGGCGCCGGGCCGTCGTGCTGCGGACGTTCTCGAAGATCTACGGCCTCGCCGGGCTGCGCGTCGGCTACGGCCTCGCACCGGCCGCGATCGTCACCGGCATTGCCAAGGTGCGACGCGCCTTCGACATCACGACGCCTGCGCTCGAGGCGGCGGTCGCCAGCCTCGACTCGCCCGACGAGCTCGAGCGGCGGCGGCGCGAGAACTTTGCGGGACGCACCGAGCTCGAGCGGATCCTGCGCGAGCACGGGCTTGACCCGGTCGGCCCTGCCGTCGCCAACTTCCTCTTCGCCGAGGTCGGCGAGGACTCGCGCCCGTTCTTCGAGCAGCTGCTGAGGGAAGGCGTGATCGTGCGGCCGACCCACGGCTTCGGCGCGCCGGGCGCTGTGCGGGTCACCGTGGGGACGCACGAGGAGCACGAGCACCTCGCCGAGGCGCTCGCCCGGGTGCTCGCGAGAGCCTGACCGAAAGGGACACGGCCAAAAAACCCCTCGTTTGGGTGCCGGTCACGGTGTTACCGTTCGAAAGCCGATGGGCCGCCCCCGAGTAGCCGGCACCCAGCTCGCGCTTCTGGGACGCGAGCCGAACTTCCGCCGCCTGTTTCTGGCGACGCTGGGCTCCGGCGCGGGCACCTGGCTGGCGCTCGTCGCGCTCGAGGTCGACGTCTGGGTGCAGACGCATTCGTCCGGCTGGGTCGCGGCACTGCTGATCGCCGACCTCCTGCCGACCTTCGCGATCGGGATTCTCGTCGGGCCGCTGGTCGACCGCCTCTCGCGCAAGGCGCTGCTGGTCGGCTCGGACATCGCGCGCTTCGGCGTCTTCGCCGCGCTCCCGTTCACGACGAGCGCAACGCAGGTGGTCGTGCTCGCGGCGGCCGCCGGAATCGCGACGGGCTTCTTCCGTCCGGCGGTCTACGCCGGCCTGCCGAACCTTGTCTCGGACGAGGACCTCTCGAGTGCGAACTCGCTGCTGCAGGCGGTCGACAACCTGACCTGGGCCGTGGGCTCCGTCGTCGGCGGCGCGCTCGTAGCCGCATCCGGAGTCGACGCGGCGTACTGGCTCAACGCGTGCTCGTTCCTCATATCGGCCGTCTTCCTGAGCGGCATCCCGCGCGGGAAGCTCCAGGAGACGCCGGCCGCGAGCCACGGGTACTGGACGGATCTCCGAGAGGGCTTCTCGCTCGTCCTGCGGTCGCGTGCGCTGCTTACGGTGCTGATCGCGTGGAACGTGGCGATGTTGCACAACGCTGCCGTGAACGTGGCCGAGGTGCGACTCGCGTTCGACGCCTTCAACGCCGGGCGTTTCGGCCTCGGGCTGATGATGGGTTGCGCCGGAGTCGGGCTCGCGATCGGTGCTTACCTCACCGGCCGTTGGATCGACCGGCGCGGGCTGGCGAACGTCTACGGCGCCTCGCTCGGCCTGATGGCGATCGGGGTGGGCCTCGCCGCCGTCTCGCCGAATGTCTGGGTCGCCGCCGCCTGCGTGATCATCTCCGGGGCCGGAAACGGCGCGGCCGTCGTCTGCAACGCCCTGCTCGTCCAGCGTGGTGCGCCCGACTCGCTTCGCGGCCGTGCCTTCGCCGTCCTGATGAGCTCGAACGTCGCGATGCTGACGATCGGCATGATCGTCGCCGGCCACTTCACCGACGTCTACGGGCCGCGCTGGGTGTGGGCCGTGGCCTCCGGGACGGCTGTGCTCGCCGGTGCGATCGGGCTCGTGCTCGCCCGCGGGGCCGCCGTGCCCGGCCGCGCACACGGCGACGAGCTGGCGGTTGCGGCGCACGCGGCCGAAGCCGCAGAGCAACCGTCTCTTTAGCATCCACCGTGTGGCAGCGCGCCGCGACTTCACGCGCGAGTCGCTCGCCGCCGGGGTGCGCTCCGGCGACAGGCGCGCCCTAGCGCGCGCGATTACGCTGGTAGAGAACTCCGATCCGCTCGCCTACGAGCTGGTCCGCGATCTCTATCCCGAGACCGGCCGGGCCTACGCCGTCGGCATCACCGGGCCGCCTGGGGTCGGCAAGTCGACCCTGATCAGCGCGCTGGTTCGGCACGTCCGGGACGCGGACCGGTCGGTCGGGGTGCTCTCGGTCGACCCGTCGAGCCCGTTCTCGCAGGGGGCACTTCTCGGCGACCGCATCCGCCTTGTCGACCACTTCCTCGACCCCGAGGTCTTCATCCGCTCCATGGGGAGCCGTGGCCACCAGGGCGGGCTCGCGGAGGCGACCCTGCAGGCGCTGCTCCTGCTCGACGCTGCGGGCAAGCAGCTCGTCTTCCTCGAGACGGTCGGCACGGGGCAGGGAGAGGTCGAGGTGATCGGGATCGCCGACACCGTCGTGCTCGTGCTGATGCCGGGGTCGGGCGATTCGATCCAGGCGCTGAAGGCGGGGATCATGGAGATCCCCGACGTAATCGCGATCAACAAGCTGGACCACCCGGCGGCGCAGACGATGCTGAACGAGGTGCAGTCGGTGCTCTCGCTCGACACCGAGCGCGCGTGGAAGCCGCCGATCGTGCTGACGGAGGCGATGCGGGGCGAGAACGTGCCCGAGCTGTGGGAGCAGGTCGAGGCTCATCGCGCGTTCCTCGAATCCGAGGGCCTGCTCGAGGAGCGGCGGCGGAAGAACCTCGCGGGCGAAGTCTTCGCGGTCGCCTCGGCGCGCGCGAAGGCGCATCTCGAGCGCACGGTCGCGGACGATCCGGAGCTTCGCCGCCTGCTCGGCGAGGTGCAGAGCCGGAAGCTCGACCCGCTGAGCGCGGTGCAGGAGATCATGAGGGAGGTGTTCAAGATCTCCGGTGCCGGACTTCAGTCCGGCACCGGCGAACAGGATGGCGACGGTGACGGCACCAGGCCTTAGCGACATTCAGGAGGCCCGCGAGCGGCTCGAGGGCGTCGCGCGGGTCACTCCGGTCTATGGGAGCGAGACGCTCTCGGAGCGCGTGGGGCGCCAGCTCTTCCTGAAGGCCGAGAACCTGCAGCGCACCGGCTCGTTCAAGATCCGCGGCGCGGTCAACAAGATCGCGACGCTGTCCGGGAAGGAAAGGCGGGCCGGGGTCGTGGCCGCGAGCGCCGGCAACCACGGCCAGGCGGTCGCCTGGGCGGCGCGCGAGGCCGGCGTCAAGGCGACCGTGTTCATGCCGCAGGACGCGCCGATGGCCAAGGTCGAGCCGACGAAGAACTACGGCGCGCGGGCCGAGCTCGGCGGCGCCACCTTCGAGGACGCGCTCGAGGCGGCGCTTGCGTCAGCCGAGAAGACCGGCGCCACGTTCGTCCATCCGTACGAGGACGAGCAGGTGATCGCGGGGCAGGGGACGATCGGGCTCGAGCTCGCCGAGCAGGTGCCGGACGCCGAGACGGTGGTGATCCCCGTTGGCGGCGGCGGGCTGTCCTCCGGGATCGCGCTGGCGCTGCGATCGGTCAAGCCGGGTCTGCGCATCGTCGGCGTGCAGGCGGGGCTCGACGGCCCCACGATCGCAGACGGGATCGCGGTCAAGCAGGTCGGAGAGAACACGCGCCGGATCCTCGACGACGCGCTCGACGACCTGGTCGCGGTCAGCGACGACGAGATCTGCGAGGCGATCGTGCTGCTGCTCGAGCGCTCGAAGCTCGTCGTCGAAGGCGCGGGCGCGGTCGGCGTCGCGGCGATCCTGAGCGGCAAGGCCGGCGGCGAAGGCCCGGCGGTTGCGATCCTCTCCGGCGGCAACATCGATCCGACCGTGCTCATCTCGGTGATGCGCCACGGCCTGACCT
>JAWVDY010000262.1:0-3851 GCA_033856995.1 Gaiellaceae bacterium | reverse complement strand
TGCGAGCTGCTCGATTACGATCTCGAGAATCGCCCGGTCGCCGATGGGCATTAGCGGTTTCGGCAAAACCGAGGTGTAGGGAGCGAGCCGCGTTCCGCGGCCGCCGGCGAGGATTACGACCCTCGTGCTCGCATCGCCTTTGCCCACACCGGTTCTCACGTTAGTCGCTTTCGGCGGTCAGGGGCGACTGAGGATCAGCGCGAGGACGTCTCCGAGGCCAGCTGCGTCCGCTCGCCCTGGGGCTCCGTCTGAGGCGACCGGCGTCTGAACGTCAGGTGGCCGGAGCGCCGGTTGACGGCGACTTCG
Source organism: Gaiellaceae bacterium (assembly GCA_033856995.1). GTDB lineage: Bacteria > Actinomycetota > Thermoleophilia > Gaiellales > Gaiellaceae > AC-32. The sequence continues at coordinate 3,545 of JAWVDY010000262.1, read as the reverse complement.
GCGACGAGGCTGACGACAACCGTCGTCCACAGCAGAATCTGGAGGTTGAGCAGGAGCGAGCGCCTGTGCGCGTACAGCCGGTCGAGCGAGATCTTCTGTGGGAGCAGGCGCTCGACGTAGTAGCCGTGGACGTCATCCGCGGCGAGCAGCTGGCTCTCCCGAGCGAACGCAAGCTGCGACAGACCGGTGATTCCCGGCGGCACCTGCAGGATCTCCTCGTAGTCGGCCGGCAATAGCGCGACGAACGAGGCGTCTTCCGGGCGCGGCCCCACGAGGCTCATGTCGCCCTTCACCACGTTCCAGAGCTGTGGCAACTCGTCGAGCTTCGACTTGGCCAGCAGGCGGCCGAAACGCGTGAAGCGGGCATCGCTCCCAGTCGTCAGCGGCGGTCCTTCGGCGTCGACTTTCATCTTGCGGAACTTCAGCATTCGGAAGCTCCGGCCGTAGCGGCCAACGCGCTCGCACCCATACAGCACGGGTCCCCAGCTATCGACGACGATGCCCACTGAGATGAGGACGATCAGCGGGAGCAACAACAGGAGCAGGATCGACGCAGCGAGCACGTCGAAGACCCGCACTGCTACGTCGTTTTCAACCGTTGCCCGGCTGGCGGACAACTCGTCCAAGCCCATCTATGCTCCCTCCCCACAATCTCCCCCGCTGAAGCCCCGACCGCCGAGGCTCCCTCACAATCTACAGCAACTGCGGCGATAAGCCACCCCTAGAATTCCGCCGATCGACGAGTTGAAACACGAGGCCGAAACGGCGGGACCGACCTCCCAGTTGCGCCATGCGTACGTTGGGCTCGGGGCAAACATCGGGAGCGCCCGGGCGACCATCGCGGCAGCAGTCGAATTGCTCGCCGCCGAGCCTCGGGTCGACCTGGTCCGCGTATCCACCGTCCGGGAGACCGAGCCGGTCGGGTACGTGGACCAGCCGCGGTTCCTCAATGCTGCCGCAGCGGTCGACACCCTCTTGGGCCCGCGAGAGCTACTACTGCGACTACTCGCGATCGAACGGCGCCTCGGGCGTGTCCGAGAGCGCGGCCCTCGCTTTGGCCCGCGGACGATCGACCTCGACCTCTTGCTCTACGAAGACGTGGTCATCAACGAGCCGGGCCTCGAGATACCGCACCCCCGGTTGCACGAGCGGCGCTTCGCGCTGGAGCCGCTCGCCGAGCTCGACCCGGCCCTCGAGATTCCCGGGCGCGGCGCGGTCCAGACGCTCTTGGCAGGGCTATGATGGCCCCATGTCGCACCTCGACGAGCTCGATGAGTTCGAAGCCGAGCTCGAGCTAGCGCTGAAGAAGGAGTATTCGGCGGTCTTCGCCCTCTTTCGCTACTGCGTGTTGACGCAGGACGCGACGTACCTGTGCAACAAGCTCGACCTGCAGTATGTGCCGCAGCCGAGCTACCCGTTCTTCCACCTGAAGATGGAGGACGTCTGGGTCTGGGACAAGAACCGCCCGACCCGCATCATCCCGCGCGCCGAGGTCTACACCTCGAGCGACGTGACCGTCGAGGAGCTGCGCGGCGAGGGCGAGGAGCCCAGCCTCAGCGCCGAAGCGCTCGCCGAGCGGATCGGCGAGTCGCTCGGCTCCGACGACGACGCCTAGTTGCCGCTGTCCGGCTTGCCGTCGGCGCCGACGAACCGCTCGGCATCCGGGCGCTTGTCGACGATCACGTAGCGCTCGGTCCGCTCGACGACGCGCTCGATCTCCTCGTTCTCGTGGCCGGGCACGACGGCGAACTGGTCGTTGTCCGAGCGCACCTGCTCGTAGGCCTCGACCGCCATCGAGATGAAGTCCTCGCAGGCTGCGCGGCCACACTCGCAGCGAAACTCGAGCAGCTGACCGTCGGGAAGGACCTGGAGGCGCTTGCCGACCTCTTCGATCCGGTCGTTCACCTCACGCAGGAGGGCCTCGTTCTTGGCCGACCGCTCGTCACGGGCATCCATGTCCGGCCGATTGTAGAACGGCGCTAACGGACGTTGGCGCACAGTCGTCTCAATCGGTATATGCGCGCGGCTCGGTCGCGCTCCAGCGCTGGCACTCGGCTTGGGTCTACTGCTCACAGCCCAGCTGACCGGCGCTGCGCGGGGCTTCGCGTGGGCCGTGAACCACGACTTCGCCGCGCCCGCGGGGGCGTCATCACGGATCCGAAGGGGCACAGACATCGTCGGGGCGAAAGAGGTGAACGAGCGCCGCGCCAAGCACGTTCGCGGCGTGTTGGAAGTAGCCTCCGCTGCATGACCCTCCTGGCGATCGACGTCGGGAACACGCAGACGGTCTTCGGGCTCTTCGAGGGCGAGGAGCTAAGCGAGCACTGGCGCGTGGCGACCGAGCGAAATCGCAGCGGCGACGAGCTCGGCGCGTTGTACGGGAACTTCGTCGACCTCTCCGCTGTCGACGGCGTGGCACTCGCGTCCACCGTGCCGCAGCTCCATCGCGCCTACGAGGACTTCGCCAAGGAGTACGTCAAGGCGGAGCTGCTCGAGCTCGGGCCGGGGGTGCGCACCGGCGTGCCGATCCGGTACGACGACCCGCGCGAGGTCGGCTCCGACCGGATCGCGAATGCCGTTGCGGCGGTCAAGCGGTACGGCTCTCCGTGCATCGTCGTCGACTTCGGCACCTCGACGAACTTCGACGTGGTCTCGCCGCAGGGAGAGTACGTCGGCGGCGTACTCGCGCCCGGGATCGAGGTCTCGATGGACGCCCTCTTCTCGCGGGCGGCGCGGCTGTTCAAGGTCGACTTCGCCGCGCCGGAGACGGTGATCGCGAAGAACACGGCGTCGAGCCTGCAGTCCGGGCTCGTCTATGGCTTCGCCGGCCAGGTGGACGGAATCGTCGACCGCATCCGCGGCGAACTCGGCGTCGAGGCGCAGACGGTGGCAACGGGCGGCCTCGCGGATCTGATCGTCCCGCATGCGCGGACGCTCGAGACGATTGACCCGTTCCTGACCCTCGAAGGCGTGCGGATCGTCTGGGAGCGGAACCGCAAGTAACAGTCTGTTACTTGAACGATCGGCGCCGGAATTACCGCCGTAGCGCGGGTTCTAACGACCCAAGTAACAGTCTGTTACTTGGAAGGACGTGGCTGGATCAGCCGCCGCCGTAGATCGAGATCGGCAGGTCGAGGACGACGTCGTCCTCGGCCTCGGGCTGATCCGCCTGCAAGCGTGCGAGCACTTCGGCGGCACCCGGAGCGGCGGCGAGGAGCCGCGTCTCGACCTCGTCCAGCGTCTCGAGCTGCACGAGCTCCTGCTTGAACGGACGCGGGAAGCGGCCGCGGCCGAGGTACCAGCCGTAGAACTTCTTCAGGAAGCCGTGCGAACGCCGTTCGCCGAGTTCGCGCACCGTCTCACGCATGAAGAGCAGCAGCTCGGCGACGACCTCCTCGCGCGACGGCTCTTCGACATCGCCGTCGATGATCTCCCGCAGGGCCCACGGGTTCCCCTGCGCCGCGCGTCCGACCATCACGGCGGCGGCGCCGGTCGTGGCCAGGATCGCCTGCGCCCGCGCGCGGGAGGTCACGTCCCCGGAGGCG
>JAWVDY010000261.1:0-11520 GCA_033856995.1 Gaiellaceae bacterium | reverse complement strand
TCTCTGGCCTCCATCACCCACTGGAACCCGTCCGGGTGGTTCTCGGCCATGTTCGAGCCCATGATCACGATGCAGTCGGAGTTCTGGAGATCCTGCTGGAAGTCCGTCGCGCCCCCTCGTCCGAACGAGGTCCCCAGACCGGGGACCGTGGAGCTGTGTCATATGCGGGCCTGGTTCTCGACCTGGACGACGCCGAGCGCCACGCACAGCTTCTTGATCAGGTAGTTCTCCTCGTTGTCCAGCGTGGCGCCGCCGAGGTTGCCGAGCGCGAGCGTGCGGTTGTGCTCGTCGTCCCAGCTCGCCGCGCGCGTGTCGACGATGCGGTCGGCGATCATCTCCATCGCCTGGTCGAGCGAGAGCTCCTCCCACTCGGTGCCGTAGGGCCGGCGGTACTTGACCTTGTATTCGCGCAGCGGGCTCTGGACGTAGGACTTCGATGCTTGCCCCTTCGGGCAGAGGCGGCCGCGTGAGATCGGGCTCGCCGGGTCGCCCTCGATGTGGCTCACCTCGCCGTCCTCGACGTAGACGAGCTGGCCGCAGCCGACCGCGCAGTAGGGACAGACCGACTGGACAACGTGATCGGCGCGCTCGAGGCGCGGGCGGAGGTGCTTCGAGCGCTCCGATTGTGCGGCGCGGCCGAGGCCGAGCGGGTCCCCTTCGCGGAGCTGGCGGACCACCGGCCAGCGCGCAAACGCCTCGCCGAGCTTCATGACCGCAATGTTCTCGCAGCGGCGGCGGTGAAACCGGCGACCGCGGCGGCGGCGATGGCGGTGCGGGCCACGCGGGTGCGGGTCTTCGCCGCAGGAGCGGGCGCGGCCGCGCGCTCGGGAAACGGCTCCGCAGGTCCGGCCGGGCCGTGCTCGCGGGCGAGCGCCAGCACCTGCGCCATGTGCAGCGCGCGTCTGCCCGTGCCGGCCTGCTCGATCTGGCTGCGACAGGAGAAGCCGTCCGCGACGATCACGGTCTCGGGCGCTGCCTCGCGCACCTTCGGCAGCAGCACGCGCTCGCCGCAGGCGATCGAGACGTCGTAGTGGCCCGTCTCGTAGCCCCAGCCGCCGGCCATCCCGCAGCAGCCCGCCTCGAGCTCCTCGACCTCGAGCCCCAGCTTCTGGAGCAGCTTCGTGTCCGGCCCGGTGCCGCCCGTCGCCTTCTGGTGGCAGTGGCCGTGGAGGCTCGCCTTGCGGTGGAGCCGAGGCGGCTCCCAGTCCTCGGCGTGCTCGGTCAGGAACTCGCTGAAGTGAAAGGTCTGGTCCTTGAGCCGCTTCGCGTCCTGGTTCATCGGCCAGAGCCCGACCAGCTCGTCCTTGAAGACGGCCACGCAGCTCGGCTCGAGCCCGACCACCGGTGTGCCCGCACGGATCTCGTCGCGCAGCGTGGAGAGCACCTTCCGCAGGTAGGCCTCGGCGAGGTCGAGCATCCCGTAGTCGTAGAGTGGCCGCCCGCAGCAGAGGTGTCCCTGTGGCACGACGACGTGGAAGCCCGCGTCCTCGAGCGCCTCGACGGCCGCTATCCCGACCTCAGGCTCGAGGTAGTTGGTGAAGGTGTCCGCCCAGAGGATCACGCGCCGGCCGCCGCCGTTCTGGAGCGGGCGGTCGGCGAACCACTGCTTCAGCGTCACCTGCGCGAAGGCCGGCACCTGCCGCTCCGGGTGGATCCCGGCGGCAAGCTTGAAGAGCGGGGTCTTCGTGGCCGCGTTCACGAGCCCGGGCACCTTCGACGCCACGCGCGCGGCCTGGTCGATCAGTCCGAACGCGTACGCCGGCCTCGGTCGCAGCCGGCCCTTGTAGCGGTGCGAGAGGTACTCGGCCTTCAGCGTCGGCATGTCGACGCCGACCGGGCAGTCGTTCGTGCAGCCCTTGCACGAGAGACAGAGGTCGAGCGCCTCGTCGACCTCGTCGTCGTGCCACTGCGTCAGCTCCTCGCCGTTCAGCATCTCCCAGAGCAGGTGGGCGCGCCCGCGAGTCGTGTGCTTCTCCTCGCGCGTCACCATGAAGCTCGGGCACATCACGCCGCCCTCGGTGTGGCGGCACTTGCCGACGCCGACGCAGCGGGTCGTCGCGTGCGCGAACGAGCCCTTGTCCTTCAGAAACGCGAAGTGCGAGTTGACCTGCGGCGGGTTGAACGTGTCCGGCCCGAGGCGGATGTTCGAGTCGAGCGGATAGGCGTCGACGACCTTGCCCGGGTTCATCTTCCAGTCGGGGTCCCAGATCGACTTGAACTCGCGGAAGGCCTCGATCAGCTCGGGGCCGAACATCTTCGGCAAGAGCTCGGCGCGCGACTGGCCGTCGCCGTGCTCGCCCGAGATCGAGCCGCCGTACGAGACGACGAGGTCGGCGGCCTCCTCGACGAAGGCGCGGTACTTCGCCAGGCCCGGCCTGCTCGAGAGGTCGAAGTTCCAGCGCGCGTGGATGCAGCCGTTGCCGTAGTGGCCGTACATGGCGCTCTCGTAGCCGTGCCTGGTCGCGAGCTTGCCGAGGTCGCGCAGGTAGTCGCCGATCCGCTCCGGCGGGACGGCCGAGTCCTCCCAGCCCTCGTAGGTGTCCTCCTTGCCGGGGAGGAACGCGGTCGCGCCCAGGCCGGCCTCTCGGACCTTCCAGACGTGCTCCTCCTGCTCCGGCTTGTCGTAGAGCTTCATCCCGCGCAGGCCGTCCTTGCCGGCCTTCAGCTCGCCCATCAGCTTGCGCGCCTTCGCGTCGGCCTCGTCCTTCGTGTCGCCGCCGAACTCGATCAGCAGGAAGCCGTGACCGTCGGGGAGGGCGGAGAGGTCTGGGATGTGGATCCCGAGCTGCGTCATGTCCTGGATCAGCGTCTGGTCGATGCCCTCGAGCCCGAGCGGCTTGTGCTCGAGCACCGTCGGCACCGCGTCGCCCGCGGTGGGCGCGTCCTCGTAGCCGAGCACGAGCAGCGAGCGGTGCGGTGGGCTGTAGAGCAGGTGGACGGTCGCCTCGAGGTAGGTAACGCAGGTGCTCTCGGTGCCGGCGAGGGCGCGCGCGACGTGGAACCCCTTCTCCGGAAGCAGGTCGTCGAGGTTGTAGCCGGAGACGCGGCGCGGGATCTTCGGGTAGCGCTCGCGGATCAGGTCGGCGTAGCGGTCGCGCAGCTCGATCAGTCGCCGGTCGATCTCGGGGTCGCCGGAGGTGCCCTCGCGGGCGCGCAGGCGGCGGCCGTCGCGGAGCAGGACCTCGAGCTCGTCGACGTTGTCCGAGGTCCGCGGGCCCGGCCCGTAGAACTGGGCCATGATCGAGCGCACGCCGCAGGAGTTGCTCGCGATCATCCCGCCGAGGGTGCAGTACTCGTGCGTCGAGGGATCCGGGCCGAACGTAAGCTGATGCTCGTGCTCGGCCTGGTGGCGCAGGTGGTCGAGGATCAGGCCGGGCTCGACGCGCGCGAGCCGCTTCTCCGGGTCGATCTCGAGCACCCGGTTCAGGTACTTCGAGAAGTCGATCACGACCGCGACGTTCGTCGTCTGGCCAGCGAGGCCGGTGCCGCCGCCGCGTGAGAGGAGCGGCGCGTTGTACTCGCGGCAGAGCCGCACGGTCTCGACCACGTCGTCGACGGTGCGCGGGATCACGACGCCGACCGGCAGCTGGCGGTAGTTCGCGCCGGTTGCCGAGTAGAGCGCGCGGTCGCCCGCGGAGAAGCGGACCTCGCCGTCGATCGCGTCGCCGAGGTCGTGCTCGAGCGCGCGGACGTCAACCGTGTCGCGCCCGACCGGCGGGGTGTGGAAGCGCGGGTCCTGCGACGGGACCTCGACGCTCACGCCGCGTACCTCGCCGCGTCGGCGCGCTTCAGCTCGAGGCCGTTGCCGGGTCGCGAGCGGTCGGGGCGGAGCGCGCCGGTGTCGGGCTCGAGCACGCCGTCGAAGAGGAGCGGCTCGAGTCGCACGTGGTCGTGGAAGTATTCGAGGTGGCGGAAGCGAGGAACCGCGCAGCAGACGGCGACCGACGCCATCGGCGCGCAGTGCGCCGAGAGGTCGAGATCGAACGCCGCCGCGAGCGCGCCTGCGCGCAGGAAGCCGGTGATCCCGCCGCAGCGCGTGACGTCGGCCTGCAGGCAGTCGACGCATCCGTTCGCGACGAGGTTACGGAAGTCGGCGGGCACGTATGCGTACTCACCAGCCGCGATCTCGAGCCCGGCCGGCCCGCGGTCGCGCAGCAGGCGCAGGCCCTCGAAGTCGGCCGAGCTGACGGGTTCCTCGTACCAGGTCACGCCCCAGTCGCCGGCGAAGCGCTCAGCCCACGCGAGCGCCTGCTTGCGGCCGAGCGCGCCGTTCGAGTCGACGTACAGCTCCGCCTCGTCGCCGATCGCCTGCCGAGCCGCGTCGAGCCGCTCGGCATCCCGCTCGGGCTCGCGCGAGACCTTCATCTTCACGCGCGGGATGCCCTGCTCGACCCAGCCGCCGAGCTGCTCCCGGATGCGGTCGAGCGAGTAGGACGTGAACCCGCCGCTGCCGTAGAGCGGCGCCTCGTCTCGTGCGCGGCCGAGCAGGTCGACGAGCGGGAGCCCGAGGAGCCGCGCCTTCAGGTCCCAGAGCGCCTGGTCGACCGCGGCCAGTGCGCAGAAGCCGATGCCGGGCCGGCCCGCGTTCCGTAGCGCCACGGCCATCGCCTCCCAGGCCTCGGCGACGGCGAAGGCGTCGCGGCCGCACACGAGGTCCACGAGCTTCTCCTCGACGAGCTTCCCGGCCGCCGCCGGTGCGTAGGTGTAGCCGAGCCCGGTCGCGTCTCCGGCGCGCGCCTCGACGACGACGATCGTCGTCGAATCCCATTCCGCCGTCCCGTCCGACTCGGGTGTGTCCGTGGGCACGGTGAACGCCGAGACCGCAAGGCTCTCGAGGGGCGCCTGCACACCCGGGCGGGTCGCAGTCGCGCTCACCGCCGGGGGATGAGCTCCTCGACCTTTTGCTTGAACGATTCCTTGACCATCGCGCCGCGGTCGGGATCGCCTCGCATCGCGCTCATGAAGCTCCGCGCCTCCTTGAGCGTGATGTGCGGCGGCAGCGGCGGCACCTCCGGGTCGGTGATCGCCTCGACGAGCACGGGCCGGTCGGCCGTGAGCGCCTCGTCCCAGGCAGCGCCGACCTGCTCGGGGTCGTCCACGCGAAGGCCCTTGAAGCCGACGAGCTCGGCGTAGCGCGCATACGGGAAGTCGGGCAGCACCTGCGACGTCTCGAACTTCGGGTCGCCCTCCATCGCGCGTTGCTCCCAGGTGACCTGGTTGAGGTCGTCGTTGTGGAGCACGAGCACGATCAGCCGCGGGTCGCTCCAGCGCTCCCAGTACTTGCCGATCGTGATCAGCTCGTTCATCCCGTTCATCTGGAAGGCGCCGTCGCCGACGAGCGCGATCACCGGCCGGTCCGGATGGGCGAACTTCGCGGCGATCGCGTACGGAACGCCGGGCCCCATCGTCGCGAGCGTCCCCGAGAGGGAGCCCATCATCCCCTTGCGCAGCTTGAGGTTCCGCGCGTACCAGTTCGCGGACGAGCCGGAGTCGGCGGTCAGGATCACGCCGTCGGGAAGCCGCTTCGAGAGCTCCGAGAAGACGCGCTGCGGGTTGACCGGGTCGGCGTCGAGCTGCGCGCGCTCCTCGATCAGCTCCCACCAGTCGCGCACGCCCTTCTCGATTTCCTCGCGCCAGGAGCGATCCTCCTTGCGCTCGAGCTTCGGTAGCAGCGCCTTGAGCGTCTCCTTGGAGTCGCCGACGAGGTTGACCTCCATCGGGTAGCGGATCCCCACCATGCGCCCGTCGAGGTCGATCTGGACGCCGCGCGCCTTGCCCTCCTGCGGGAGGAACTCCGAGTACGGGAAGCTCGAGCCGACCATCAGGAAGGCGTCGCAGCCCATCATCAGGTCCCAGCTCGGCTTCGTCCCGAGGAGGCCGATCGAGCCGGTGACGAACGGCAGGTCGTCGGGCAGCGCGGCCTTGCCGAGGAGCGCCTTTGCAACTCCGGCGCCGAGCGTCTCTGCCATCTGGACGACCTCGTCGGCGGCGTGCATCGCGCCCTGGCCGATCAGCATCGCGATCTTCTCGCTCTCGTTCAGGACCGCCGCGGCCCGCTCGAGGTCGCCCTCCTCGGGGACGACCTTCGGTCGCGAGTAGCCGACTCCCGAGTGGATCGTGCCGTGCTCCCGGGGCGGCGTCTCGACCGCCTTCTCGGCAGCGAGGTCGTTCGGAACGATCACGCAGGTGACGGTCCGCTGGTCGAGGGCGATGCGGACGGCGCGGTCGACGAGGTGGCGCACCTGCGCCGGGGCGGTCGCCATGTGCACGAACTCGTGCGCGACGTCCTTGAAGAGCATCGTCAGGTCGACCTCTTGCTGGTAGTCCCCACCGAGCGAGGCCATCGCCTGCTGGCCGACGATCGCGACCACGGGCTGGTGGTCGAGCTTCGCGTCGTAGAGGCCGTTCAGCAGGTGAATCGCACCCGGGCCGGAGGTGGCGATGCAGACGCCGACCTCGCCCGTGAACTTCGCGTGGCCGCACGCCATGAAGGCGGCCATCTCCTCGTGCCGGACCTGGATGAACTCCGGGTCGCCGTCCGCCCGGTCGAACGCCCCGAGGAACGCGTTGATCCCGTCGCCTGGATACCCGTAGATCCGGTGGACGCCCCACTCGGTGAGACGCTTCAGCACGAAGTCGGCAACGAGCTCGGCCACGGTCGCTCCTTTCGGTCGATCGCGTCCCGGTGTTCCCGGTTTGGCGAAGCGAAACCCTTAGACCCGTCGCTCCAGCCCGAGCACGTCGGGACGGTGGTAGTGGCCGACCGGGTCGAAGCGCTGTCGCTCCTCGTCGAGCCTGGCCGGGTCGAGCTCCGCGTAGAGCACGCCCTCCTCGTCCCAGAGCGGGCCGGCGAGGTAGGCACCGTCCGGGCCGAGGATCGCCGAGCCGCCGCGGCCGATCACGTCGACGCCGTCGAGCATTCGCCGCAGCGGGAAGTCGTCCGGGTAGCTCGCCGCACGCTGGAAGTGCGACGGGGAGATCACGAAGCAGCGCGACTCCCGCGCGATGTGCACGAGCGTCGACTGCCAGCCCTCGCTGTCGTCGGCGGTCGAGGCGACGTAGAGCTCGACGCCCGACTCGTAGAGCGCGAAGCGGGCGAGCGGCATGTAGTTCTCCCAGCAGACGAGGCCGCCGAGCCGGCCGTACGGCGTCTCGACCGCCTCGAGGCCGCCGCCGTCGCCGGGGCCCCAGACCAGCCGCTCGTGGTTCGTCGGCACGAGCTTGCGGTGCTTCAGCGCCAGGGCGCCGTCGGGCCCGTGAAAGAGCAGCGAGTTGTAGAGCGTGCCCGGGTGCGCGGGGTCGCGCTCGGTGACGCCGGTCACGAGCCAGAGCTCGTGCTCTCGCGCGATCTCGCCGAGCCGCCGCTCGGCAGGGCCGGGGACGTCGACGGCCTCTCGCGCGAGCAGCGCGAACGCCTCCTTGGCGCCGTCCTCTTCCCAGCCGGCGAGCGCCTTCGCCCAGATCGACGAGGGGTACGCGGGGACGACAGCCTCCGGGAAGACCACGAGCTTCGCGCCCTTGCCGGCTGCCTCGGCGGTCGTGGCCGCGAGCTTCTCGATCGTCGCGTCACGGTCGAAGACGACCGGCTCGACCTGGGCGCACGCGACGGTGAGGCGCTCCCGCATGTGCCTAGTCTCTAGGTCTCAGCGCCGGACGCGCAAGACAGCCTGCATGCCGAGGCTGCGGTGGTCGGCCAGCGAGCACCAGAGCTGGTAGCGGCCGGGCTTCAGGTTCAGGGAGACGGACTTGCGGGCGCCGGGCAGCGTCAGCGGGACGACGAAGGTGTGCTTGCCGCCAACCTTGCGGACGCGCAGGTCGTGCGGGTCCTGGCCTGTGTTCTGGAGCTCGATCTCGACCACGCCGGCCTTCACCGACGGGCGGGAGAGCATCAGGTGGAACTCGGTCGCATCGACCCCGAGCCGCGCCGGAGTGGGGTGCCAGCTGAGCGCCGCGGCGAGGACGGCCGTTCCGAGGAGCTTCGTCACGCGACGAGCGCGGGCCGCGCGAAGGAGTGCGCGCCCGGGATCACGGCGCTCGCGTCGGCGCCGAGCCACTGCTCGAGCAGCGAGCAGTAGACGCCGCGGAAGTCGGAGGTGGGCCTGAGGTTGCCGTCGTCGTCGAGCCCGTTCGTCAGGCCGGGGAACTCGCCGACCATCCGGCCGCGGGCGCGGTTGCCGATCAGGAAGGCCGAGCCGGCCGCGCCGTGGTCGGTGCCGCTGCCGTTCTCCTCGCCGCGGCGGCCGAACTCCGACCAGACGAGCGTGAGCACGCGGTCGGCGAGCCCGCGGGCCTCGAGGTCGCGCTGGAACGAGAAGAGCGAGCGCGCGGTGATGTCGAGCCCGTCGGCGAGCGCCTGCGGCTGCTCTGAGTGCGTGTCGTACGAGCCGGGAGCGGTGATCGCGACGCAGCGCAGCGGCAGCTTCGCGGCCAGCATCGCGGCGAGCCCCGAGAGCTGCCGCGGGAAGCCGCTGTCGTCCTGTGGGTACGGGACGGAGCTGCCGAAGCCGCCGGTCTTGTCGGAGTGGAACGGCGCCAGCTGACGGCGCAGCCGGTCCGACTGTGCGGCCGCTTTCGCCGCCTGGTTCAGCCCGGGGTCGGCACGGTGAGCGCCGAGTGGGGCGAGCGTCTCGAGCATGCGGTTCTCGACCTGGCCCCACACACCCGGCGCGTCGAACCGGTACTCGTCGGGCGCGGCGAGCGAGGCCACGGGCACCTTGAGCGAGGCGAGCGACGGCTGCAGCTGGTAGTCGAGGGACAGGCCCTGCAGCGGGTTGTCGCTTACGCCGTGGCGGTCGAGGTAGCGGCCCATCCACCCGCTCGCGAGCCGCGCGTCGGTGGCGCCGACCTCCCAGAAGTGGCGCGAGGTGAAGTGCGACTGGTCGGGGTGGGTGTACCCGATCGCGGGCATGACGCTGACCTTGCCCTCGGCGTGGAGGGTCTGGAGCGGCGTCAGCGACGGATGCCAGTGGAGGCGCGTGTCCTCGCTGAAGACCGGGCCCGCTGAGTCGGGCAGAGCGAGCGTCGGGCGGAGCCGGTGGTAGTTCGGGTCGAGCGCCGGGTAGAGCACCGAGAGCGAGTCGGCGCCGCCCGGGAGGAAGACCGAGACGAGCACGGGCTGGGCCGGGCCGGCCGCCGCCTGGGCGATGCCCTCGTCGAAGAGCTTCAGCTTCCCGAGCCCGTACACAGACAGGGCGAGGCCGGCGGCACCCGAGACGAAGCTGCGCCGGTCGAGGCCCGTGCCGGCGGGCAGCGGCATTCCCGGCTCGATCGCGGGCAGTCCGCGTCCGGCCTCGGCCGCACCGCGGCGGAAGAGCGCCAGGCGCGAGAACTCGTCGCAGTGGTTGCAGTTGCGGCTCATCAGCAGGCCTGGAGGTCGGGGGCGGTGGCGAGCAGCTGGCGCAGGGCGTTCTCGATCAAGGGTGGGTACGACTGCTTCTTCCAGCGGTCGTGGGCGTCGGCCAGGGACCGCCTGGCGAAGTGCCTGAGCACGGCTTCGGTCTGGCTCGTCAGCGTGGGCTCCCCGAGGAGGCGGGTCGCGCGGGCGAGCAGCTCGTCGGCCTTGTGCGGCACGTGCTTCGCGTCCTCCTTCAGGACGCGCGGCCGGATCGCGTAGCCGGCGATGTCCCAGCGCGCGCGGAAGGTGGCGGTGTCGAGCCAGCGCGAGTCGTCCCAGCCTGCGACGTTCGGCGGGTAGAAGAGCTGCTGGCCCGCCAGGTTCATCAGCCACGTCCAGGCCTCGGTGTCGACCCCGCGGCCGAGCCCGCGCAGCAGGCCGGCGAGGTAGACGGCCGGCGACTTGACCAGCCTCGGGCCGGTGTAGAGCTCGGGGTGGCGGAGGATCGCGCCGACGACCGGCCCGACCTCGTAGCCGCTGCGCACATACAGGCGCTCGAGCGCTCGCTTCGTACCGGCCTTCGGCGGGACGGGAACGAAGTAGCTCCAGAGCTTCGTGACGAAGAACGACGGGTGCAGCCGGTGGTGGACGCAGAGATGGCACGAGTCGCGCCAGTCGAAGTGGCCGCGCTTGCCGAAGATCCGCTTCGAGCCCGCATCGTGCCGCTGCTTGTCGTAGCGGAACCGGACCGGACCCAGGTTGTCGCTCCACGTGTAGCGGAAGCCGGTCAGCGCGCGGGCCTGCTCGCGGACGTCGTGCTCGGTGTAGGCACCGCGGTCGGCGCCGAGCGTGAAGAGCTCCATCAGCTCGCGCGCGTAGTTCTCGTTCGGCGAGCCCTTCTCGTTGTCGACCCCGGAGAGCCAGAGCAGCATCGCGGGATCGCGCGTGACCTCGACGAGGAGCGCCGGGAACGAGCCGAGGCCGAGCCGCCGGAAGAGCTGGTTCTGTCGCAGCATCAGCTTCGCGGGGCCGACGCCGTCGCGCGAGGTGGCGAACCAGTCGTGCCAGACGAGCGTCATCCGCTCGTGCAGCGGCTTGGTGGTGCGCACCATCTTGTCGAGCCACCAGAGCTGGTCGTGGCCCCAGCGGTCGTACGGCGAGAGCTTGTGGCCGTTGTCGTCGTGCGGCCTCGGTCCTCTCAGACGGTCCCGGCCCGGGCGCATGAGCGCGTCCACGGCACCGTCGAGGCCCAGCTTCGCCAGCCGCTCTGCCTCGCCGGGGCGCGGGCCGAAGCCTGCGCGCCAGAGCAGCCGCTCAGCCTGCGGCTTGCCAAAATGTCCACGGTAGACGGGCGGCATCGTCTCCGTATCGGCACCAGAGGCCGGTGGGCTTTATGCCTGGGTCAGGCGAGCTCGCGCCTCAGCACCGACGCAACCGCAGTGAGTGCCAGCCGCGTTTCCTCGTCCGACGGCTCACGCGTCGTCAGTCGCTGCAGCGCGAGGCCGGGGAGGATGAAGACGTGCGCCACTCGTGAGCGGGAGGTCTGCACGAACTGCCAGAGCTCCATCGTCAGCGCCAGCGAGAGCAGCGAGACCGCGAAGGGCGTGTAGAGCGCCGGCGTGAGCGGCCAGAAGCGCTGGAACGCAACCGAGACCGGCACCACGAGCGCTGCGAAGTTCGTGCCGCAGCGAGGGGCGAAGCGCGAGGGTCGCGCCTCCGCATTCCATGTTGCGACGAGGCGCCGCTCCTCGGCGGCCGCGATCGCACGGTGCTCGGCGCCGTGGAGATAGAGCGTCCGCCCGCGCAGCATCCAGGCGAGCAGGACGACCGCGGTGCCGACGCCGAGCGGGGTCGACGCCGACTGGGGCAGGAAGATCAGCGAGAGCGGCGCGAGCACGGCTGTGACGAGCAACAGCCGCTCGGCGCGGCCGGCGACGCCTGCTCCGCGGAACAGGGGCGCGACGGCGGCGAAGAGGCGGACGAGGCCGCGCAGCAACGGGATTCTCCGCACCGCCGTGGGCGGCGCCGGCATCGCGCCTTCGCGGACGGATCCGTCACGGGTGGCGAAGGCCCAGAAATGCTCGCTCGCGATCACGACGCCGTCGGCTCGAGCCATGCCGCCCAGGCGGGGCAGGGTGGCCGTCGAGTCCGCCTGGGCGAGTACGTCGGAGATGCGGGCGCGATCC
>JAWVDY010000260.1:0-6003 GCA_033856995.1 Gaiellaceae bacterium | reverse complement strand
TCTCGCGCCGGTGCTCGTCGAGCGCATCTTCGAGACGCTCGTCGAGATCAACGAGCAGGGAACTCCGATCCTGCTCGTCGAGCAGAACGCGCTCATGGCGCTGGAGGTGGCCTCCCGGGGGTACGTGCTCGAGACCGGTCACGTCGCACTCGCGGACGACGCGAAGGCGCTGCGCCAGAACGAGCAGGTTCGCAAGACCTACCTCGGCGAGGACTAGGAGTCTAGGGAGCCACCCGCAGCGGGAAGTACGGCGGCGAGAGCAGGTAGCCGACGCGCGCCTTGCCTCCCGCGCGGCCGTGCGCCATCTCCAGCGCGGCGGGCAGGCCGCGGGCGGGGACGAAGCCGAGCTGGCGCGCAGCGACCGCGTCGCGGCAGCCGGCGACGATCACGGAGCCGAGGCGCCCGAGGGCCGGCGCGCAGCCGGCCCAGTCGGCGAAGGGCAGCAGCGGGTGGCAGCCGCGTCCCGCGCGGTATGCCGCGACGGCGCGCTCGTCTGCCATCGCGGCTCGCTCCGCGCCGAGGAGCTCCTCCGGCTCGCGAGGTCCCATGCGGAGGGCGTGGAAGATCTCGCGGTAGGGCTGCTGCGTCGGGTGGGCGAAGTGGCGGTGAAAGCTGTGCAGGAGGATCGCCGTACCGCCCTCCACGAGCGGGAAGGCCTCGCGCCAGAGCCGAAGCGCGAGCCCGAGCGCAAGGTAGGCAGCGAGCAGCGGATTCGGCCGCTCGCGCGGCAGGTGAGGCGTCGTTCGCGGGATCCCGATCACGATCGCGTCGAGGCGGGCGTCGAGCGTGGCCGAGCGCGCCTCAACGGCCCGCAAGAGCGCCTCGGCGTGCGCGACCGAAGGCGGCCCCGCAAAGGCCGCCGCGGCGCTCAGGTCGCGCCGCATCGAGCGGATCACGCGATTCCGCGCGAAGCCGGGCATGAGCCCGAAGCCCCGGCGGAGTGCTGAGCCGGCGATGCGGTCGCTCGCGGCCGGGTCGTACGGGTAGCCGCGCGCCGCGCCGCCGAGCCGCGGCTGGTCGAGCACGAGCGACGCGCCGATCAGCGGGACGCGGGCGGCCAGCCGCCGCTCCAGCTCCACCGCCAGCCGCCAGCCTTGGGAGGCGCCGGTCTCGAGCAGCGAGTACGCGGTCGCGGCGCGGAGCGCCTCGGCGCCGCCGCAGCCGAGCAGCAGTGCCGGCCCGCCGTCGAGCACGGTCTCGGCGGCGCTGACTGTGAGCACCAGGTCGGTCTCGAGCAGTGCACGGTGGGCGCGCACCGGCGTGCTGCCGACCGGGTCGAGCTCGACGAGTTCCGGGTCCTCGGCGTCGTGGATCGCAACCGTCCCGCGGAAACGGCGCGCGAACGAGGGCGAGACGATGCTCAGACTCTCGAGCTCTCGTTGCTGCGGTCTGCGCGTCAGGCCGGTCGCAACGAGCAATGTCTGCCGCTCGGTGGGCACGCCTGCGCGCTCGAGCTCGGCCGACGCCGCGGCGAGCGCGTCCTGCCGGGGGTCGTTCAGGGCGCCCGGGAGCGGAAGCGCCGGCGGTTCGACGACGATCGTGGCCCGTCCGCCACGCGTGACGAGCCCCTCGAGCGGATCGCCGGCGAGAGGGAACCGGAGCGCGTCGCGGACAGCGGCGTGCACGTCCGTGACAGCCTCCCCCGGGGGCGGTGGGCGCAGAACGACGGCCTCCTCGGGCACGTCGACGACGGCCAGGCGGGTGCCGAACAGCAGCGGGACGCGCTGCATTACGGGAGCGCGCGATAGAGGCGCACGAAGCTCGGCCGGAAGCCGCGCTTCGGCCAGAACCGCGACGCCCAGAGGTTGGTCATGCGCCAGTCGGTCGTCATCACGGGATAGCTGTTCTCGTTTGCCCACTGGAGCACGTGGGCGGTCAGCGCGCGGCCGACGCCCGTGCCCCGCGCCTCGGCCTCGGTCGATGCCTGCGCAAGGTCGATGCTGCCGTCGGGCACCCGCAGGTCCGGCGGCCGGCGGTAGAGCAGGAAGTGACCGACGACGCGGCCGTCTCGCTCGGCAACGAAGAGCTCGTACTGGTCGATATTGGGGTCGTCGCGCCACTCGGCGACGACCTCCTCCTGCGTCTGCAGGGGGATGCCCGAGAAGCTCGGCCCAGGCTGCATCGCTGCGGACATCGCGAGCTCGAGCCGCGCGGCTTCCTCGTAGTCGTCGGGTGAGCCGCGCCGGATCTCGACGTCCCCCGCGAACGACTCTTCTCCCGCGGTCTCGCGCGCCGCGAGCACGGCCGAGGCGCCGAACGAGAGCCGGAACCAGGCGTCGACCAGCTCCGGGTCCGAGGCCGGGACGAAGACAGCGTGTCGCAGCTGGCCCTCGTCGACCCAACGCTGCGCGGCCGCGGCGTACACGTCGCGCATCGGCTCGGGGTCGCCGTCGATCGCGAGCCCGGCGACGCCGGCGCGCGTCCACGAGAGCCCGCCCGGGATCGGCCTGGGCGCTGCGATCAGGTACGCGACGGCCTTGCCGCCGCGCGAGGCGAAGGCGCCGGAGGCTCCCTCCGCGCGCCACTCGCGCTCGAGCTCGGCGGCGAAGTCGCGCTGCCTCGGCAGCAGCGGCTCGGCCGCGCGGTGGCGCGCGTGCCGGGCCGAGAGCAGGCCCGCGGCGGCGTCCAGATGCTCGTCGGAGAACGGGACGACTTCGAGGCGCGCCATGCGACGTAGACTCGCAGAGATGTCTCCGAAGACGTTGACCGGAGCAGAGCTGCAGCTCGACGACGGCCCCGCGCGGGACTCCGACCTCTTCCTCGTCGACGGCAACAACCTCGCGTACCGCGCCTTCTACGCGCTCCCGGAAGAGCTCGCCACGAGCGAGGGCTTCTCGACGAACGCGCTGCTCGGGTTCGCGAACATGCTCTTCAAGCTGCTCGCCGACTACCGGCCGCGGGGCGTCGCCGTCGCCTGGGACACGCGGCCCGTGCACCGCACCGAGGCCCTTGAGACGTACAAGAGCGAGCGCAAGCCGATGCCCGACCTGCTGCGAGAGCAGTTCCCGTACTTCCGGCCGATCGTCGAGGCCTTCGGCTACCGCAACCTCGAGTTCGAGGGTTGGGAGGCCGACGACGTGATCGCGACGCTCGCTCACCTCGCGGACGAGGCCGGGGTCAAGACGACGGTGGTCTCGACCGACCGCGACGCCTTCCAGCTCGTGACCGACAACGTCGCCCTGATGATGACCCCGCGCGGTGTCTCGGACGTCCACGTCTACACCCCCGAGCGCGTCGAGCTGCGGCTCGGGATCAAGCCGGAGCAGGTCCCGGACTTCATCGGGCTGAAGGGCGATCCCTCCGACAACATCCCGGGCGTTCCCGGCATCGGCGACAAGACAGCCGGCCAGCTGATCGCGCAGTACGGGTCGCTCGAGGAGGTGCTCGATCACGTCGACGAGCTGACTCCCGCGCGGTCGAAGGCGCTCAAGGAGCACTCGGAGCAGGCGCGAGCCGCCAAGGAGCTGGCGACGATGCGCCGCGACCTCGAGCTCGACTTCGACCCGGGCGAGGTTGTGCTCGCGCCGCCGGACCGCTCACAGCTGAAGGAGATGTTCAGGCGCTTCGAGTTCCGCAACCTGTTGAACCGCGTCGACGAGCTGGACGAAGCGCTCCCGGCCGCCGCGCTCACGCCGACGGGCGTCGAGGTCCCCTGGCGCGAGGAACTAAGTAACAGTCTGTTACTAGGCGGAGGCGCCGTGGCGCTTGCCGGCGACGACGGGCGAATCGCAGCCGCGGCCGGGGAGGAGGTCGTCGTCTCGCCACGGCCGGAGCGGCTCGACGGCGAGCTCGTCGCTCACGACGCGAAGTCGCTGCGGATCGAGGCCGCCGACGACACGATGATCCTCGCCTACCTGATCGAGCCCGGGCGAGCCGAGTACGCGCTGGACGATCTCGCTGCCGAGTACGGCGTCGAGCTCGTGCCCGTGCCCGAGGCCGAGGAGGAGACGGCCGCGCTCGTCCGCCATGCCGCGGCGACGCTGCGCCTGCGCGAGCCGCTGCTCGAGCGGGTCCGCGAGCGCGGCGCCGAATCCCTCTACCGCGAGATCGAGCTTCCGCTGACCGCGGTCCTGGCGGCTATGGAGGCGGCCGGTGTCAAGGTCGACACCTACCGAATGGGCGAGATCACGGCGCGCCTGGCCGACCGGGTCGAGGAGCTCGAGGCCAAGGCGTACGAGCTCGCGGGCGAGGAGTTCATGCTCGGCTCGACCCAGCAGGTGGCGCGGATCCTCTTCGAGCAGCTCGGGCTCACCCCCGGCCGCAAGGGCAAGACCGGGTACTCGACCGACACTCGGGTGCTGCGCACGATCCGCGGCGAGCACGAGATCGTCGGCGTGATCGAGGAGTGGCGCGAGTACTCGAAGCTCCTGAACACCTACCTCGGGCCGCTGCCGACGCTGATCGGCGAGGACGGGCGCCTCCACACGACCTTCAACCAAACCGTGGCCGCCACCGGCCGGCTCTCGACGACGAGCCCGAACCTGCAGGCGATCCCGATCCGGACCGAGCTCGGCCGCGAGATCCGCTCGGCCTTCATCGCCGAGCCGGGCCACCAGCTGCTCTCGGCCGACTACTCGCAGGTGGAGCTGCGGATCCTCGCGCACGTCTCGGCGGAGCCCAAGCTGCGCGAGGCGTTCGAAGCAGGCGAGGACATCCACGCTGCGACCGCCGCCGAGGTGCTGGGCAAGGAGCGCGCGACGCTAACGAAGGACGAGCGGAACGTGGCCAAGATGGTCAACTTCGGGATCATCTACGGCATCTCGTCGTTCGGGCTCTCCGAGAACCTCGAGATCCCGCGCGAGGAGGCGCAGGCGTACATCGATTCCTACCTCGCGCGCTTCCCGCATGTGCAGGACTTCATCCAGCGCACGATCGAGCAGGCGGCGCGAGACGGCTTCGTGACCACGCTCTTCGGCCGCCGGCGCCCCGTGCCGGAGATCCGCGCCTCGAACCGCCAGACGCGGTCGCTCGGCGAGCGGCTCGCCGTCAACTCGGTGATGCAGGGCACCGCTGCCGACGTGATCAAGAAGGCGATGGTCGCGATCCACCGCCGCCTGCGCGACGAGGGCCGCGCCGCGCGCCTCGTGCTGCAGGTGCACGACGAGCTGCTGCTCGAGGTGCCGGAGGCCGAGGTCTCGGCGGTGAAGGATCTCGTGCGCAACGAGATGTGCCGCGCGTATCCGCTCGACCCGCCGCTCGAGGTGGACGTCGGCGTCGGCGAGGACTGGAACGAGGCGAAGTCTTGAAGCGGCGCGACGTTCTCGTACGGCGCAAAGCTCGGCCGCTCCGGGCCTTCTCCGCACTAGCGGCGCCAGGGGCGGAAGTCGGCACGCGGCTATACTGACCGACTTCTCGATGGCCAGCGAAACCGTGAACAGAGAGGAAACGCAGCTCGACGACGCCTCCGTATGGACCACGACGGAGGACGGCGAGCGCGTCCCGAACTACGAGGCCACCTTCCCCACGATCAACGAAGGGGAGGTCGTCCACGGCACCGTCGTACGAGTGGACAAGGACGAGGTGCTCGTGGATATCGGTTACAAGTCGGAAGGCGTCATCCCGGTGGCCGAGCTCTCGATCCGGCGCTCGGTGAACCCGGCCGACGAGGTCACGGTCGGCGACGAGATCGACGCGCTCGTGCTCACGAAGGAGGACGCTGAAGGGCGGCTGATCCTCTCGAAGAAGCGCGCCCGCTTCGAGCTCGCCTGGAAGGCGATCGAGCGGGCGGCCGAGTCGGAGGACCCCGTGCTCGGCAAGGTGATCGAGGTCGTCAAGGGCGGCCTGATCCTCGACCTCGGCGTGCGCGGCTTCCTGCCGGCCTCGCTGGTCGACATCCGCCGCGTACAGGATCTCGACGAGTTTCTCGGCCAGGAGCTGCGCGCGAAGGTGATCGAGCTCAACCGCTCCCGCAACAACGTCGTGCTCTCCCGCCGCGCCGTGCTCGAGGACGAGCGCAAGGAGATGCGGCAGGCGATCCTCGACCGGCTCAACCCCGGCGACGTC
>JAWVDY010000259.1:0-5768 GCA_033856995.1 Gaiellaceae bacterium | reverse complement strand
TCTCGAAGCTCGATCGTCCCGGCGATCGCGGCCGTCCGCCGCCGCAGGTGCCGGACAGGGGTCGAGAGGACCCTCTGCGCGTAGCTCATCAGCGTCGCGAACGCGGCTGCGAGCAGCGCCTCCCATGTGATTGTCCCCGCGCAGGCGAAGTAGCCCGTGAGCAGGGGGAACGCGCCCCAGGCGAGAGCGAAGCCGGCCCCGTTGTGGATCGCGCCGCGCAGCAGCTCGAGGTTGTAGATCGGCACGAGCGCCGCGCCGACCCCGACGAAGACCAGCAGCCAGCCGTTGAACGCGACCGCTCCGGCGATCCCGATCGCTGTGGCCCCCGCCAGCGGGACGACCGTGAGCGCGACCAGCACCGGGCGCGGGATCCGGGTCGCGAGCGGCCGGCCGTTGAGCTCGTCGAGCGCGTGCGCCGAGATCCCGAGCGCGAGGAAGAACGCGGCCGCCGCGGCGGCGAGCCGCCCTTCGTAGACATGAGGCGCAAGGCAGGCGCCGATCGCGACGTAGCTCAGATGCCACGCGGTGTACGGCGGGTGGAGCAGCGTCACGTAGTCGCGCCAACCGCCCGGGGCGAGCGCGTAGAACGCCGGCCGCGCCTCTGTCACGCGCGCCGGCCCCAGAGCACGGTGCAGCCGCCGAGGCTTAGGCGGCGGGCGCAGACGTCCTCGAAGCCGGCTTCGCCGACCGTGGTCAGCAGGCGCGGCACCGGCCAGCGCTCGTCGAATTCGCGGATGCTGCCGCCGAGGAAGCGTCCGACCTCGTGCCAGCCGGGCGAGATCGTCCGTCCGAGCACCGGGAGGCCGACGTCGACCCAGAGGCTCCAGGCGGCACGCGACCACGAGCCGGGTGGGACGCCGAAGTCGAGCAGCGAGGCAGTCGCGCCGGGCCGCAGGACCCTGCCGAGCTCGCGCAGGCCGGCCGGCAGGTCCTCGAGGTAGCGCAGGAGGTAGGCGGCGGTCAGGCCGTCGAAGGAGGCGTCGTCGAACGGCAGCTCGTGCGCGCTCGCCTCGACGAGCCGCACACGCGTCTCGGCCGCGAGCCGCCGCCGAGCCTCGCCGAGCATCTCGGGGCTCTGGTCGACGCCGACGACCGAGCAGCCGGTCTGGCGGACGAGCTCGAGCGCGACTGCCGCCGTGCCGGTGGCGACGTCGAGCACGGTGTCGTCGGGGCCGACCGGCAGGCGCGAGACGAGGAAGCGCCGCCAGCGCGGGTCCTGGCCGAAGGAGAGCGCGTTCGCGTACCGGTCATAGGTCGGACCGAGCGGCGCGAAGAGGCCGCGCGCGAGCTCGGTCCGGGTCTCTGACACGTGCTGAGTCTAAGCTCGGCGAGATGGACCTAGACCGCGACCTGAGGCGAATCGCCGAGGCGGCCGGTGTGCACGCGGCGGACGGCGAGGACGTCGCCGGGATCGTCCCGGCCGAGCCCGCGAGCGGGATCAGGCTCTACGTCTGCGCGTACGGCGACGAGGAGGCGACGACCTGGCTCGTCCTCGACGCGACGGGCGTGCCCGTGCAGGACCGCTCGCTCGTGCACGACGCGGTTTCGATCGCAGCGCTCTGCGAGGTCGCGGAGGAAGCTGCCGGAATCGAGCGGGAGGAACCACGGATCGCCAGCCCGGCGCTCCTCGACGAGCTGGGCGCGAGCGGAGGCCCGGACGTGGCGGCCGCGCTCACCGCTGCGGCCGACACGATCGCCGAGCTGTCCCGCGACGTCGAGCGCGGGTACAAGCGGCCCCTGAGCTAGGCTGCGAGCGATGGAAGGCGGTGGCTTCAACTTCCCGTTCGGCGGCGATCCGGAGGACCTGATGCGGAGCCTGCGCGAGTTCGCCGAGAAGCAGGCCGAGTCGGTTCAGGAGGCTCAGCGCGAGCAGTTTGCGACGCTCACGCTCAACACCGCCGTCGAGCTTACGGCCGCGGCGCTGCAGCAGGTCCAGGCCACCGGTGGGGCGGATGAGCAGGCGAGTGCTCTCCGGGACGCGATGCGCGTGCTCTTCCCCGAAGCCGTTGCGCTGGTGTCAGCAGCGCGGCAGGGCTTCATGCGCGAAGGCTGACGCTCGCGAGGCCTCGGCGAGCGAACGGTCTCTTGCGCCGGTTGATGCTCGAGCTCGAGCGGCGCGAACGGAAGCGCTCGTAGAATCACTGCGCCTGTGAGCCTGGTCGACTCCGCGATCGTCCGCTTCCTGCCGGCGGTGCCGAAGCCCGTCGTGCGCCGAATCTCCGAGCGGTACATAGCGGGCGAGGATCTCGACGACGCCCTGCGCGTCGTCCGGCGCCTGAACGACGAAGGGAAGCTGGCCACGCTGGACGTCCTCGGCGAGGAGATCGCCAACCCGGACGAGGCGCGGGCGATAGCCGATGCCTACCGGGCAGCGATCGACGCCTTCGAGCGGGGGAAGCTCGACTCGAACATCAGCGTCAAGCCGACCGCGCTCGGGCTGAAGCTCGGCTACGACCTCTGCCGCGAGAACCTGGAGGACGTAGTGCGCCACGCGGACGAGCGCGACAACTTCGTCCGCATCGACATGGAGGACTCCTCGACCACCGACGACACGCTGCGGATGTATCGCGAGCTACGCGCGGCCGGCCACGACAACGTCGGCGTCGTTCTCCAGGCGCGGCTCAAGCGGACGCTCGCCGACGTCCGCGACCTTGCCGACCTCGGGCCGAACATCCGGCTCTGCAAAGGGATCTACATCGAGCGGCCGGAGATCGCCTACCGCGATTTCGACTCGGTCCGAGCGAGCTTCGTGCAGGCGCTCGAGGAACTGCTCGAAGCGGGCTGCTACGTAGGCATCGCGACACATGACGAGTGGCTCGTCGAGCAGGGGCAGCGGCTCACGGCCGCCCGTGGTCTGGGACCAGAGGAGTACGAGTTCCAGATGCTGCTCGGCGTGCGGCCGGCCCTCGGCGACGAGCTCGTGCGGGGCGGTCAGCGACTGCGCATCTACACGCCGTTCGGGCGCCAGTGGTACGCGTACTCGCTGCGGCGCCTCCAGGAGAACCCGAAGATCGCCGGCTACATCGCCGCGGACACGGTCGGACGCCTGCTTCCGGGCCGCAACGGCTCGGGCTAGCGCTCCTAGGGCTTTCGCGCGACGACGATCAGGTCGCCCGGCACGCGCACCTCGCGGCGGCCCCAGCGGTTCGGGTCAGGCAGCTCCTCGAGCCGCTCGAGCGCGAGACCGGCGCCGCCGAGGGCGTGGATCAGCTGGCCGATCGGCCACGTCTCGAAGTAACTCTCGTGCCAGTGCAGCATCTGGTCGAGACACGCAGCGACCGGATGCTCGTCGTAGAGGAAGAGCACGCCGCCCTTCTTCAGAGCGGATGCGATCCCGTCCGCCCAGCCCTCGAGGTCGTGGATGTCCGCGAGTGTGCCCCACGACTGGTACACGACGTCGAAGCGCTTGCGCCGCAGCTCGACAGGCAACGCCTCGGGCGAGGCGGTGACCAGGGCCGCGTCGGGGAGCCGCTTACGCGCGGCCTTCACCGTTGCCTCGGAAGCATCCACGCCCGTTACGAGCGCGCCGAGGCTCATCAGGGCCGCGGTCTCGCGCCCCGCGCCGCAGGCGAGGTGAAGCACATGCCGCCCCCCGATGTCGGGCAGCCGCTCCCGCACCGGCTTCGGCAGCGTCCGGCTACCGCGCGCCGACGAGCGGCGGATCCGCTTGTGCGCCTCTTCCCAGGCGCGCAAATTCCCTTCAGTGGGCTCCATCAGGCGAGCAGCGAGAAGCCGCCGTCGACGATCAGCGTGTGGCCGCAGACCATCGCCGCCTCGGGCGAGCAGAGGAAGGCGACCGCATCGGCCACGTCATCGGGCTTGACGAGCCGGCCGGCAGGGGTGCGCTTGAGCCCGGACTCGATCATCTGCTCGCGGTTCGGGAAGTGGTCGAGCGCGCCGGTCTCGACGACGCCGGCCGACACCGCGTTGACGCGGATCCCGCGCGGGGCGAGCTCGACGGCGAGGTAGCGGACGAGCGCCTCGAGCGCCGCCTTCGACACGCCCACGAGCACGTAGTTGTCGAGCACGCGGATCGAGCCGAGGCTCGAGACGCCCACGATCGACGAGCCCTCCGGCATCTGCGGCACGCAGGCCCGCGCGAGGGTCAGCAGCGCTCGCGCGTTGGCGGAGAGCGTCCAGTCCCAGTGCTTGTCCTCGGTCTCGAGGGCCGGCTTGATCACGCCCGTCGCCGCGTTGTGCACGACCACGTCGAACGGCCCGAGCCCGGCGGCCTCCTCGGCGACGCGCTCCGAGGAGACGTTGCCGCGCAGCAGGAGCGGCTCGGTGCCTGCGGCACGCAGCTCCTCGGCGGTCTCCTCGGCGGCCTTGTCGTTGCGCAGATAGCCGATCGCGACCCGCGCGGCGCCGCGCTCGGCGAACCGCAGCGCGATCGCCTTGCCGATCCCGCGCGAACCGCCCGTGACGAGCACGGACGCTCCCTCGAAGCTCATCGCCGCCGCGGCAGCGGCTCGTCCGCGGGCGCGGAGCTCGGGATCTCCTCCCAGCCCGGCACGTCGCGCCGCACGCGCGGGCCCTCGTGCGCCTTCGTCGAGCCGTGACCGAGCCGGTCGAGCAGCTCCAGCTTCTCCTCCGCGTAGCGACGCAGCTCGTGATCCTCCGGGAGGTCGAGCACGAGCTCACGCACGCGGGCGCGAAGCTGGTAGGCGAAGTGCGGTGTCGCGGGGCCGACGAGCGCGTCGATCTGATCCCTCGTCGGCTCCCCCTGCGGCATGAGCCGAAGCCTAATGGGTAGTTTCGAATCGATGCGCCGTCCCGAGCTCGCCGACCTGATGTTGCTCGCGACGGTGACGCTCTGGGCGCTCAACTTCACCGTCACGAAGTACGTGATCTCCCACGGCTTCCAGCCGGTGGCCTACGGGGTGCTGCGCTTCGGCGCCGCGGCCGCGTTCTTCGCCGCGTTCACGTACTACCGGGAGCGCTCCTTCTCGCTTGCCCGGCGCGACTTGCTCGTCCTGGCCGGCGCGGCGCTGGTCGGGATCTTCCTGAACCAGCTCTCGTTCGTGTACGCGATCAAGCTGACGACGGCAACCACGGTGGCGCTCCTGTTCGGGACGCTGCCCGTAATGACCGGGATCTTCGCGTTCCTGATGGGGATCGAGCGGCTCGGCTCCCGTTTCTGGCTCGCGGCCGTGCTCGCGTTCGGCGGCGCGGCGCTCGTCGCGCTCGGCTCGGGCGGCGGCGTCTCGGGCCAGCTCTGGGGCGACCTGCTCGGCTTCGCGGCTTCGGCGACCTGGGCCTGGTACACGGTCGCCGTCTCGCCGCTCCTGGAGCGCTACTCGACCCTGCGGCTGAGCGCCGCCGCCTTCACGATCGGGACGGTGCCGCTCACCCTCGTGGGCGCGCCGCAGCTGCTGCGGCAGGATTACGGCAGCCTCGGCACGACTATCTGGCTGCTGCTCGCCTTCGCCGTCCTTGGCCCGCTGGTGCTCGCGAACCTGCTCTGGTTCGGCGGGATCAGCCGGGTCGGCCCCTCTCGCGCCTCGGTGTTCGCGAACCTGCAGCCGTTCCTCGCGGCGATCTTCTCGCTCCTGATCCTGTCCGAGCCGCTCGGGCGCCTCCAGGTCGTCGGCGGGCTCGCGATCGCCTGCGGCATCCTGCTCGCGCGGGTGCCGTCTCGCACGCGCTCCGAGGCGGTGACGACGTGACCTCGCTGCGCGAGCGGCTCGCGCGCACGCCGCCCGGCTACCGCTTCTCGATCGGCCGCATCCTCGCGATCTACTCCGGCCTGATGGTCGCGCTGCTGCTCG
>JAWVDY010000258.1:0-5852 GCA_033856995.1 Gaiellaceae bacterium | reverse complement strand
TACTAGCGGGTCTGGATGCAGCCGACGTTCGCGTAGCCGCTGTTCGTGTCCGCGGCAGCGTTGCTCCAGTTGCCCTGGATCTTCCAGCTCTGCCCGCCGATCGCGACGGTGCCGTTGAACGTCCAGGCGCACTTGTCGGAGTTCTCTGCGCCCTTCTGGTCGTACCACGCGTTCAGCTGCGGATCGGTGACCATCTCGCTGAGCTCGTGGCCCGACACGTTCGCAAGCGCAGCCAGGCCCTGGCTGTGGCCAAGGCTCGACGGAGACTGCGGATCGCAGCCCGGGTCGCCGTCGAGATTGAAGAAGAAGCCGAACTGCACGCGCACACCGGCGATCGTCCCCGAGCTGTGCCACGCGCAGTAGCCGGCGTTGCCGCGGGGCTGGTCGGAGTAGACCGGGTAGTACGCGTTGGCGACCGGGCGGTTGCCCGTCACCTTCGCGACCTCCTGCAGCACCTGACTCGTCGAGGGCGCACCCGTAGGCGTCGCGGACGTGTCGGTGACGTCGGTGCCCTTGGAGATACTCGTCGTGTTGACGCTCCCGGCGCCGTCGGTGTATTCGCCGTTCGTGCGAGCGTACGCGGTTCCGCCCACGTGGGCGTAGACCGTGTCGAGCCCGCTGACCTTGTCGCCCTTGAACGTCGAACTCGCCCAGCGCGAGCCCCAGAAGACCGGGACGACCGAGGTCGAGTGCATCACCGGCCCGCTGTGCCACGTGAGCAGCGACACGTGCCGCGTTCCCGCCTGGCTCTTCGCGTGCCGCGCTGGGACGAAGCCG
Organism: Gaiellaceae bacterium; assembly: GCA_033856995.1. GTDB lineage: Bacteria > Actinomycetota > Thermoleophilia > Gaiellales > Gaiellaceae > AC-32. The sequence continues at coordinate 5,075 of JAWVDY010000258.1, read as the reverse complement.
TGCGCCGGCTTGGCGTCAAGCGTGGCTGGACCGCGCAGCACCCGCGCGCTGCTGCCCGCGGCGACGACGGATGCGACGCCAAGCGCGGCGACGAGCGCCAACGTCAACTTGAACCTGATCATGGACCCCTCCTGTGTTGTGACCTGACTAGGCCGCAGGGACAGATGATGACGCACCGCCCGGAGGCGGTCAAATGGGCGCCGCATCAGGTCGCGACGGCCTCCATCACGCGCTCGGGAATGTCGAAGTTCGCGTAGACCTCCTGGACGTCGTCGTTCTCCTCGAGCGTGTCGATCAGGCGCAGGGTCTTCTTCGCGGCGCTCTCGTCCTCGAGGCTGACGGTCGTCTTCGGCACCATCGTCAGCTCGGCCGAGTCGACTTCCATCCCCGCCGCCTCGATCGCCTCCCGCACGGCCGTCAGTGCCTCGGGCGCCGAGATGACGCGGAAGCTCGAGCCGTCCCGCTCGACGTCCTCCGCCCCGCCCTCCGCGGCTGCCAGCGTCAGCTCGTCCTCATCGGCGCGCTCGGCGTCGACGAGGATCAGGCCGCGGCGCTCGAAGAGCCAGGCGACCGCGCCCGAGCCGCCCAGGTTGCCGTCATGCTTCGCGAAGGCGGCGCGCACGTCCGCGGCGGTGCGGTTGCGGTTGTCGGTCAGCGCCTCGACGATCACGGCCACCCCGTTCGGGCCGTACCCCTCGTAGCTGACCTGCTCGAAGGTATCGGCGTCCGCGTCGGCACCGGAGCCGCGGGCAATCGCGCGCTCAATGTTGTCCTTCGGCATGGAGTAGGAGCGCGCCTTCTCGATCGCGTTCGCGAGCGCGAGGTTCGAGGCCGGGTCGCCCCCACCCTCGCGCGCCGCCACGATCAGCGCGCGCGACAGCTTCGAGAAGAGCTTGCCCCGCTTGGCGTCGGCTGCGCCCTTCTTGTGCTTGATCGAGCTCCACTTGCTATGCCCGGACATTCGCCTCCTCCCGCACGAGGTCGAGGAACCGCTCGTGCACGCGCGTGTCGTCCGTGAGCTCGGGATGGAAGGAGGCGACGAGCACGCGGCCCTCGCGCAGTAGCACCGGCTCGCCGTCGAGCTCGGCCAGCACCTCGACGCCCGAGCCGACGTCGGCGACGCGCGGCGCGCGGATGAAGACACCACGCAGCGGCTCCTCGTCGCCGGCGAGCCGGAGGTCGGCCTCGAAGCTCGCGACCTGACGGCCGAAGGCGTTGCGCGCCACCTCGAGATCGAGCACGCCGAGGTGGTTGCGATCGAGCAGGATCATCCCGGCACAGGTGCCCAAAACAGGCCGGGCGAACTCGCGGATCGCGTCCTCGAGCCCGTACAGGCGGACGAGCCGCATGATCGCCGTCGACTCGCCGCCAGGGATCACGAGCCCGTCGAGCCCCTCGAGCTGCTCCGGCTTGCGCACCTCGACCGGCTCCACGCCGAGCCGACGCAGCATCGCCGCGTGCTCGCGGAAGTTTCCCTGCACCGCCAGGACGCCGATCTTCACGGTGGAGATTGTAGTTGCGGCCCAGAGGAGCCCCGCGCCGGCGATCGCCTCGAGGGCGGACATTTGGGGTCATCGCCAAAGAGCCGTAGAATTCGCGGACCGAGTGAGAGCCGAGGTTTCGCATCCGATTCGCTCAGCTCCGCTTCGCCGAGCCGGGGGGTCCGTCGGGCGGCGGCAGCTGTGGCGTTGTGAGTCCGGCCCCCGCGTGCCCGGGGATCCGCAGTCGCGCGGGAGATTGTCGAGCCGGCTGACCGCCGGAACCGCGCGCAGGGTGCTCGTCGCCGACGACGAGCGCGCGATCCGGCTGCTGTGCCGCGTCAACCTCGCCGCCTCCGGGATGGACGTCCTCGAGGCCGGCGACGGCCGGGAGGCCCTGGAGCTGGCGCGGAAGGAACGGCCGGACCTCGTGCTGCTCGATGTGATGATGCCGGAGGTCGACGGTTGGACGGTCGCGCGGGAGCTGGCGAAGGACGAGCAGACCCGAGACATCCCGATCGTCTTCCTCACGGCGCGCGCCGAGGCCGCGGACAAGCGGCTCGGCGAGCAGCTCGGCGGGGTCGGCTATCTGGTCAAGCCGTTCGACCCGGTGACGATCGGCGACTTCGTCGAGAACGTGCTCGGCCGCATCGAGCGCGGCGAGCGCGAGCAGCTCAGGCGGGGCATCTCGTCCAGTCCGGAGCGGTGAGCACGCACGACAACGAAGCGGCGGATCGCGCACGGCGACTTCAGCGTGTCGCCGAGCTGCTCGCCGAGGCTGTCACACCGCAGGAAGTGCTGGACGCGATCCTCACCGAAGGCGTCCGCGCTGCCGAGGCGCGCGCGGGCGCGATCGGCATCCTGAGCGAAGACGGAAAGAGCATCGAGCTCCTCGCCGAGCGCGGCTACGACGCGTCCATCATGAGCGGGTGGAACTCCTTCCCGGTCGGCGCAGAGCTGCCGATGTCCGAGGTGGTCCGAACCGGCGAGCCGGTCTTCATCGCCAGCCTCCAGGAGCGAAACCGCGACTACCCCGCCCTGTCGCATCAAGCCCAGGACGGGCACGCGCTCGTCGTCGTGCCGCTGATCGTCGAAGGGCGCGTCTTCGGGGCGATGTCGCTCTCGTTCGACAACGACATCGAGTTCGAGCCCGAGCGGCGCGAGATGAAGATGGCACTCGCACGCCAGGCCGCGCAGGCACTCGCGCGCTCGCGCCTCTACGCCGCCGAGCAGACGATGCGCGAGCGGATGACCTTTCTCGCCGAGGCGAGCGAGCTGCTCGGCTCGTCGCTCGACTACAACCGCACGCTGCGTCAGGTCGCACGGCTGAGCGTCCCGGGCCTGGCCGACTGGTGCGCGATCGACATGGTCGGACCGAACGGCGAGATCGAGCGGCTGGCAGTTGCGCACCAGGACCCCGACAAGGTGCGGTGGGCCTACGAGCTGCAGGAGAAGTACCCGCCGGACCCCGACGCGCCGACCGGCGTGCCTCAGGTCCTGCGCAGCGGCGAGCCCGAGTTCTTCCCGTATTTCCCCCAGGAGGTGCTCGACGAGGCGATCGGCGGCGACGAGGAGCTCCGCAAGATCGTGGACCAGCTCGGCCTGAAATCGTCCATCACCGTCCCGCTGATCGCGCGCAACCGCACGCTCGGCGTGCTCACGCTGATCGCGGCCGAGCAGCATCCGCCGTATACGGAGACCGACTTCGAGCTCGCCATCGAGCTGGGGCGCCGTGCCGCGATCGCCGTCGACAACGCCCGGCTTTTCCGCGAGGCCGAGCGCGGAGCCAATGCCGCGCGCGCTCTCGCCTACGTGGCTGACGGCGTCGTCCTGCTCGACGCAACGGATCACGTGCGGCACTGGAATCCGGCGGCTGCGGCGATCACGGGAGTCTCCGAGGATGAGGCCCTCGGCTGCCCCGTCGGCGACGTCGTGCCCTCCTGGGACGCGCTCACCTCGCACGTCCCGCTGCTCGCTCCGGGAAGCGCGCCCCGCCCGGTGACGGTGCCGTTCGTACTCGACGGCCGCGAACGCTGGGTTGCCGTCTCAGGTGTCGACTTCGGCCAGGGAACGGTCTACGCGCTCCAGGACGTGACGGAGGAGCACGCGCTCGAGAAGACCCGCAGCGACTTCGTCGCAACCGCGTCGCACGAGCTGCGCACGCCGCTCGCCGCCGTCTACGGTGCGGTCCGAACTCTTCGGCGCGAGGACGTCGAGCTCAGCGACGGGGACCGGACGCAGTTCCTGGAGATGATCGAGTCGGAGGCGACCCGCCTCGCGCGAATCGTCGACCAGATCCTGCTCGCCGGCCAGCTGGACGCCGGCGCGATCGAGGTCGAGCTCGCCGATTGCAACCCGGTCGAGGTCGCCGCACGCGTGATCGAGTCCGCGGAGATGCATCTGCCGGAGAACATCTCCCTCGGCCTCGAAGCGGACGAGGCGCCGACGATCTCGTGCGACGAGAACAAGCTGCGGCAGGTACTCGTCAACCTCGTCGACAACGCCGTCAAGTACTCGCCCGACGGCGGGCGCGTCGACCTCCACGTGCGCAACGGCAACGGCGCCTGCGTGATCGACGTGATCGACCACGGCCTCGGGATCCCGCCGGGCGAGCGCGAGCGGATCTTCGAGAAGTTCTACCGGCTCGACCCGCAGCAGACCCACGGCGTCGGCGGGAGCGGGCTCGGGCTCTACATCTGCCGTGAGCTCGTGGAGCGGATGAACGGGCGCCTGAGCGTCGAGTCGGAGCCGGGCAACGGCTCGCGCTTCACGCTCGAGCTGCCTGCGCATAGCTAGTTCTCGGGCTTCTCCCAGACCGAAACGTGCTTGCGGCTCTCGCTCGTGAACGGCTCGTGCTGCCAGCCGCCCCAGCGGTCGCGCAGGCTCATCCCGGCGAGCTGCGCCATCAGGTCGAGCTCCGCCGGCCACGTGGAGCGGAACGGCATCGAGACGCGCTCGTACTTGCCGTCGACGAGCGAAAAGTGATGCGACCACGAGCGCTGGGTCGCGAGGTCGAACTCGTCGATGCCGACGTGCTCGTCGCTCACGTGGAACGGGCGGAACCTCTCACCGGGGGGAAGACGCTGGAGCTGCGGGATCCCGACCTCGATCAGGAAGCAGCCGCCGGGCTCGAGGTGCGCCGAAACGTTGCGGAAGCACGCGACCTGTTCTTCCTGCGTCGTGAGGTTCGAGATCGTGTTGAAGACGAGGTACGCGAGCGAGAACGTGCCGTCGACGGTCGTGGTCGCAAAGTCGCCGATCGTGATCCCGATCGCCTCCGAGCCCGGCTTCTCGCGCAGCCTCGCGGCCATCGCCTTCGAGAGCTCGATCCCGTGCACCGGGACGCCGCGCGCGGCGAGCGGCAACGCGATCCGGCCCGTCCCGATCCCGAGCTCGAGCGCACGTCCTCCGGCGGCGAGCTCCTCGAGCAGGTCTACCGCCGGATCGACGACCGCACGCTCGAACATCTCCGCCGAGGACTCGTCGTAGCGAGCGGCGATGTGCTCGTCGAAGTAACCGTCGTCGCCCTGCACGGGCGCGAATCTACTCTAGGAAGCGTCGACCAGAAGGAGGACAGATGGCGTCGTCATCCGATCG
>JAWVDY010000257.1:0-6918 GCA_033856995.1 Gaiellaceae bacterium | reverse complement strand
CGGCAACGAGAGCGACCGTCCGGCTCGCAGTGACGTTCGTGGCGCCCGTGAACGACAGGACACCGGGCTCCACCGCGTACTTCCGCGGTCCATAGAGCTCCCACTGCGGGCCGCTCGAGAGGAAGCTGCGGACGTGACGGGCCCGAAGCCTCGACCGGAGGCGGGCATCGCGCTTGGCGATTCGGCCGAAGGTCGCCTTCGCACGGGCGACGATCGCCGGCGCGATGACGTTGGCGGGATAGGTGCGCGTCGCGGCGCGGTACGCCTCGTAGCCGCCGACGCGACCTTCGCCGACCTTCGCTTCCTTGTTCATCAAACCGGCGGCGCCGGCGCCCAGCCTGAGCTGGACCTGTGTGCCACCGGATGAGCGCCCGGTCAGGAACACGAGCGTGAGAGCGACTGCCGCGGCGAGGAGAAACAGCGTCCCCGTCAGGACAGTCGTACGCGTTCTCGTCATCGACTCTCCCCCTGTTACTTGACGACTGCGGGAGTGCGCGGACCCAGAACGCCGACCGGCCACCCCCGCGAGCTTGTGAGGTGGCTTATATGTGTGACTACATCACGGTGTCAAGCGACTAGTCGCCGACTGCGGCACCGGCATCGACGAGGCCCGCGCCGTACGCGTCCGAGAACGCGATCGGATGTGCCTGGTCCACGTGGCAGAAAGCGGTCAAACAGGGAGTGCCATCGAGCGCAGGCGCGGAATTCGCCGGGTCGTTAGGGCCCATGTAGTTGACGAATGACCGCTGAGTCGTCGCGGCGAGCCGCTCGACGAGCGCGGCGGGTCGGCCGAGCAGCTCGCGGTGCGACGAGAGTACGAGCGCCGCGACGCCCGCCGCGTTGGGCGAAGCCATCGAGGTGCCCTGGAGCCAGCCGAAGCCGTCGCCCCGCAGCGTGAAACACGCGGAGTTGAAGCTCGAGCCTGCAAAGGGGTCGTTGCAGATCAGGCCGTTGGCGGCGAGCGCGCCGAATGAGCCCCAGCCGCCGGCGAGCACGTCGCCGTCACCTCCGTCGTAGCCCGGGATCTCGTAGTGCCGTGCGCCCCCCGGAGCGGCGAGATCGATGCGAGAGCCGTAGTTCGAGTAATAGGCGAGCTGGTCACGGGCGCCGACGTGTGCCTGCCAGCGCAGCGGCACAGAAGGAGGCGCCGCGCCGATCGCGTTGGCCGTCGCCGAGACCATCGTCACGCCCGGGACGCCGCCCGGAACGGGCAGCCAGCCGCGCAAGTCGTAATCGGCGACCGAGGCGCTTCCGGGCGAAACCGTCGCGATTCCGTCGTTGCCCGTGGCGACGCGGCCGACGCCCTCGAGCTGCCTCCCACCGAGCGTCATCGCCACGCGGTCGACGCGCACGTGCTCGTTGCCTGCGGCGGCGAAGACCGGAACGCCTCGCGAGCGGCAGTAGTCGACCGCGTCCGCGAACAGCAGGTAGTCCTGTACCGAGGAGGCGTCGGAGGGATCGACGTAGCCCTCGATCGACATGTTCACGATGTCGATCCGCGAGTCGGAGCAGGCCGCGACGAGGCCGGAGAGGATCCAGCTCGAGAGGCCGCCGAGCCCGGCCGCCATCACCTTGTACGAGCCGATCCTCACGCCGGGGGCGACGCCGTTCGAGGCGAAGCCGTTGAGCGCGCCCGCAATCCGGCTCGCAACCCAGGTGCCATGGCCCTCGAAGTCGCCGTCGCGGCAGTCGCGGAGGCCGGCTCGATCGATGAAGCCGAGGCCGAAGAGCGCCTTCAAGTCGGCGCATGGAATGAAGTTCCCGCCGAGCGTCTTGTCGACGACGCCCTGGAGCTCGTGGTGCGTGGCGTCGACGCCCGTGTCGATGACCGCCACCGCGACCGACTTGTCCCCCGTCGTGTGCTTCCACGCGGACGGGACGTTCATCCGGTCGTCGTCCCACTGGAAGAGACCGTGCCAAGGATCGGCGAGGAGGTCGTCGGCCTTTGCGTCGCCGGGGCCGCTCGCCCGGACTCCGCCGCGCGAGCCGTCCGCGCTGCGATCGGAAGTGAAGAGCGAGTCCTGGAAGAGCGCGGTGACTGAGCGGCTAGAGCCGAGGCGCGCGTCGAAGCCGGGCGAGCGCGGCACGACTGCGAGCGCATGAATCGCGCTCAGGTCGGCGACGACTACACCACCTGCTGCGGTGACGGCCGAGCGCATCTGCGTCGGAGTCGTCTGGGCTGAGAACCGCACCATCGTGACGCCGAACGGGTTCCCACTGGCGGACGCAGGTCCCGCAAGGACAGATGCTGCGGCGATTGCCGCGAGGAGAAAGGTGAGCCGCTTCACCGCTTTGCAGGCGTCGGCACCACGTGCGCAGTCCTGCATCACTCGTCCGGGGCGGGCGCTACGAGTCGTGCGGACGAGCCATCTTGCGGTAGTCGAGCGCCTCGTCGAGGGTCGCCTCGTCGACGCCTGCCTCCCGTGCGACCTCGCGTAGCGAGCGGCCTGAGCTCGCGGCTTCCTTCACGATCTCGGCCGCCCTGTCGTACCCGATGTACGGGTTCAGCGCGGTCGCCGCCGAGAGCGTCAGCTCGGCGTAGTGCTCGCACGTGTCGCGATTGGCCTCGATCCCGTCGATGCACCGCTCGGCGAACAAGCGCGAGGCGCTCGCAAGCAGCTTGATCGAGTCGAACAGGTTCCGGGCGAGCAGCGGGACGAACACGTTCAGCTCGAAGTGGCCCTGCATCCCGCCGACGGTGATCGCCTGGTCGTTCCCGATCACCTGCGCCGCGACCTGGGTCACGACCTCGGGGATCACCGGGTTGACCTTCCCGGGCATGATCGAGCTTCCCTTCTGCAGCTCGGGCAACGCGATCTCGGCGAGCCCGGCGCGCGGGCCGGAGCCCATGAACCGGATGTCGTTCGCGATCTTCGTCAGCGAGACCGCGACTACCTTGAGCGCGCCCGACGCCTCGACGAGCGCGTCACGGGCTGCCTGCGCCTCGAACGCGTCGGCCGGTGGCGAGATCTCGAGCTCGGTGTCCCTTTGCAGTCGCGCACGCACCCTCGACGCGAATTCCGGGTGCGTGTTCAGGCCGGTCCCGGTCGCGGTACCGCCGAGCGGCACCTTGCCGAGCCGAGGCAACGCGTCGCGGACGCGCGCGGCGCCCTCCCGCACCTGCGCCGCGTAGCCGCCGAACTCCTGGCCAAGCGTGACCGGAACGGCGTCCATCCAGTGCGTGCGGCCGGACTTGACGACGTCCGCGAACTCGCGCGCCTTGGCCTCGAGCGAGTCGCCGAGGCGGTCGAGCGCGGGGAGCAGGTCGTTCGTCAGCTCGTCCAGCGCAGCGAGGTGGACCGCGGACGGGAAGACGTCGTTCGAGGACTGCCCCATGTTCACGTCGTCGTTGACGTGCACGTCCTCGCCGGCGAGGCTTGCGATCACCTCGTTGGCGTTCATGTTCGACGAGGTGCCCGACCCGGTCTGGAAGACGTCGATGGGGAACTGGTCGTCGAGCTCGCCGGCAGCGATGCGATCGGCAGCGGCAGCTATCCGCTCCGCCTTCTCCGCGTCGAGAAGCCCGAGCTCGGCGTTCACGCGCGCGGCGGCGGCCTTGATCCGACCGAGCCAACGCGCGACTGGCGCCGGGATCGGCTCGCCGGAGACCGGGAAGTTCTCGACTGCCTTGCGCGTCTCGCCTCCCCAGAGCTCGTCCTGCGCCTGGGTTGCCACGTCTTCGAGTCTACTCAGGCGACATGGAGCCGGCGGCGCTCGAGCGGTCGTGTCCGGAGCCGGCGTCGAAGAGCGTCATCGACCTCAGCGGTTGCGGCCCAGCCGACGTAGCGGCAGCGCGCGCACTCGCCGCCGTCAAGGCGGTGATGCGAGGGTGGGTGCAGCACGCGCACCTCGCCGCAGCGAAGGCATTCGATTCGGAGCGAGGCCATCTCATCTGCGAAATCGGCGCCTCGCAGAGGCCTGCGACCCTCGAACGGGTGAGGGCGCTTCCAAATGCCGCGTCTGACACCGGTCCAGGCACGCGAAAGGCGCCGCTTTGCAGGTGAAGTCTCACTTCCGCGCGCGAGAGATCACGCTTTTGCGCGCGCGTCTGACACCGGGGCTAGTCCGTCGAATACTTGGGCTGGACCTTCTCGCCGCGGATGCGCGCCACGGCGTTGTTCGCGGCGATCGCGGCCTCGCCCATGCCGATCGTGATCAGCGTGATCTTGCCCTCGTAGCCCGCGACGTCGCCGGCGGCGTAGACGCCCGGCAGCGTCGTCTCGCACGTCGTCGGATCGATGTGGATTTGACGCTTCCCCTCGAGCTCGAGGCCCCAGTCGGCGATCGCGCCCAGGTGCGAGTGGAAGCCGAGGAGAGTGATCAGCGCCTCGCACGGGACCTGCTCGACGTCGCCGGTCTTCGTGTTTTCGATCGACACCGCCTGGACCGAGCCGTCGCCGTGGATCTCGCGCACCTCGCAGGGCGTGAAGATGCGCACGCGGCCGTCGCCTTCCAGCGAGCGAGCCTCGTTCACCGACGACTCGAGCGCCCTGAAGTTGTCGCGCCGGTGGACCAGCGCGATCGGCGGCTTCGCCGTGTCCTGCAAGCCGAGGGTCCAGTCGAGTGCGGAGTCTCCGCCGCCGACGATCACGCAGGTGCGGTCCCGGAAGACGTCCTTCTCGCGCACGAAGTAGTGCACGCCCCTGCCTTCCCAGTCCTCGATTCCCTCGATCCCGAGCTTCCGCGGCTCGAAGGCGCCGTGGCCCGCGGTGATGATCAGCGCCCGCGTCAGGTACGGCCCGCCGGCGTCGGTCCCGATCGCGTAGACCTCCTCGCCGTTCTCACTCAGCCGCTCGAGCGTCTGCACCTCCTCGCCGAGGCGGACGTCCGGCCCGTATTGCAGGCCCTGCTCCGCGCAGAGCTCGACGAGTCTCGTGCCGAGGATCTTCGGGTGCCCGGCGACGTCGTAGACGTGCTTCTCGGGGTAGACCGCCGCGACCTGGCCTCCGAGCTGCTCGAGGCTTTCGATGATCCGCACGGAGGCATCGCGGTGGCCTGCGTAGTACGCCGCAGCGAGGCCGGCAGGGCCGGCCCCGAGGATCGTGATGTCGGCGACGCCCTCAGCGCTCACAGCGCCGCAATGCTACTGGCGGCTACACAGCAGGGGTCATCACCACGCCGGCCCTGTGGGAGCGCCAGGCCTCGCCGGCCAGGTAGCCGGTGAGCGCGAAGATCACGAGCGCGTTCAGCCCGTGCAGGATCCCCACGCCGTGCACGCCCTCGCTTATCCAGGCCAGCACGATCTGGACGGCGACCGCCACTGGCACTGCGAGCGCGAACAAGACGCGCCGCTTGCCCAGACGTGCCGCAAGGGCGAGTAGCAGCAGCACGATCCCGCCGAGGAAGATCAAGTAGCCGAAGCCCGTATGGAAGGCAAAGCCGTGGTCGAAGACGGTCTCGCTGATCGTCCTGCCCTCGTCGGGGCCGTTCTGGGCGTTCAGCTTGTCCGCCGAGTAGAAGCCGCCGTACGCGGCCGCGGCGATCTGAGTGACGACTGCCAACCAGACGAGCGTGACCCAGAACCGATACGCCGTTCGCACCTGCCCACCTCCAGCTCGGATTCGAAGGCGAGTCTAGGCGGGAACGCCGGACGTCAGTGCGAACAACCGGAGCCGCAACCCGCGGCGCCTTCGGCGGCGTCCTGCCCCTCCTCCACCTGGAAGGAGTGGCCGCAGCCGCACGCGGCGGAGACGTTCGGGTTGTTGATCGCGAACCCGGCCTGGAGGCCATCGACCCAGTCGATCTCGGTGCCGGAGAGATACGGCGCGCTGAACGGATCGACGACGACCGGCACTCCCTGGCTGTCGAGCTCGTGGTCGCCGTCCTGCGGGCCGCGGTCGAAGCCGAGCGCGTACTGGAACCCGGAGCACCCGCCGCCCTGGACGGCGATGCGCAAAACCGTCGCCTCGCCCTCTGGCTCCTCGGCCATCAGGTCACGGATCTTCGCGGCCGCGCTCTCGGTGAGCGCGACGATCGAAAGCTCGTGCTCGGTAGTCGCCATCTGAGTCATCGTAGCAGCGTGCCTCGGCTGTCCGGATCCCCCGTTCGGGGCCTCCGGAAACGCCGAGTTTGTAACAGCTGCCTCACGCTTGGTTGAGCGGTTTTCCTCCTCGCTCGTAGCGACCCTCACTCTGCTAACTTCCGGCTCGCTCACCGCGGGGAGGATGCGCGTTGCTGGACAGCTGGTTGCCCTTTCTGATCTACGGCCTTTTCGCGCTCGCTATCCCGCTCTCGATGATGTTCATGTCGTTCGCGCTGGCCACTCGCCCGCACCGCCGGTCGCGCGTCCGCTCGCTGCCGTTCGAGTCGGGGGTCTCGACCGGTCCGCCGGAGCAGGCCCGCTTCACGGTCAGCTTTTACCTGACGGCGATGCTCTTCATCGTCTTCGACATCGAGATCGTCTTCTTGTACCCGCTGGCCGTGATCCTCCATCAGCTCGCGTGGTTCGGCTTCGTCGAGTTCCTCTTCTTCCTCGTCATCCTCGCGGTCGCCTACGTCTACATCTGGCGGAAAGGCGCACTCGAGTGGCGGTAAAGAAGCGCCTCGCCGACTACGGCATCCACTCGGAGCGCGTCATGTGGCAGGGCAAGGGCCCCGGCGTCTTCGAGCAGGAGCTCGGCGACCTCGAGGAGCGGCTGATGCTGACCACCGTCGAGAAGGCGGTCGCGTGGGCGCAGTCAAGCTCGGTCTGGCCCGACACCTTCGGCCTCGCCTGTTGCGCGATCGAGATGATGTCGATCGTCTCGGCGCGCTACGACGTCGCACGCTTCGGCGCCGAGGTCTTCCGCTCCTCGCCGCGCCAGGCCGACCTGCTGATCGTCTCCGGCCGCGTCGCGCACAAGATGGCCGCGCCGCTGCGCCAGATCTACGACCAGATGCTCGAGCCGAAGTGGGTGATCGCGATGGGCGCCTGCGCGA
>JAWVDY010000256.1:0-18074 GCA_033856995.1 Gaiellaceae bacterium | reverse complement strand
GAAGCGGTACGTACCGCCGGGACGGACGTCCATCTCCTCGACGACCGTGCCGTCACCCCACCATTCCGGGATCAGCTTCGGGTCGGTCCAGACGGAGAAGACGTGCGCGCGCGGTGCGTCGAAGATCCGCTCGACGCGGATCTCGAGCTCGTTCGGGGTGGTGACGGTCTCGCTCATCAGCCCACCGCCTTCTTCACGAGCGCGCCGATCTTCTTCTCGTCGGCTGCGGTCAGCTCCGTCAGCGCGAAGGCGGTCGGCCACATGGAGCCGTCGTCGAGCTTCGCGGCGTCGTTGAAGCCGAACGTCGAGTACCGGTCCTTGAACTTCCCCGCGTTGCGGAAGAAGCAGACGACCTTGCCGTCCTTGTTGGCATACGCCGGCATCCCGTACCAGGTCTTCGGCGTGAGGTCTGGCGCGGCAGCCTTGACGAGCTCGTGGATCCGCTTGGCGAGAGCGCGATCCTTTGGCGACATCGCGGCGATCGCGTCGCGCACGGCGCTTTCCCCGTCCGCGTTCGCCTTCAGCTCCTTGGCGCGCGCTTTCATCGCGGCCTTCTCTTCGGCTGTGAATCCATCCTTCTTCTTGGTCGCGTTCATCGGTCTCCTTTCGTGCGTTCGACGACCTGCGCGAAGCGGTCGAGCCGTTGCAGCCACGTGCTGATGCCCTCGAAGGCGTAGGGCGCGAGCGTGCACCTGCGGACACGGCCGACCTTCTCCGTCGTCACGAGCTGCGCCTCCTCGAGCAGCCGGATGTGCTTCTTCATCCCGGTCAGCGACATGCCGAAGGGCTCGGCGAGCTCGGTGATCGTCGCGCGGCCGGAACCGAGCCGTTCGAGGACGGCGCGGCGGGTCGGGTCGGCGAGGGCTGCGAACGCGAGGTCGACGGTCGGTGAATGATGAACCATACGGTTCACTATAGCAGCTGCGAATCAGGCGGCCTCTGCGACCGCCTCGCTCGTCGCCGCGCGTGCCGGCGCCGGGACTCGCAGCGCGACCACGAAGCCGATCGCGAGCGCCACGGCGGCCGCCGCGAATGCGATCGTGAAGCCTCGTTCCGTCGGTAGCCCGCTCGATGCGACCGTCGCGGTCACGATGCCCGCCGAGACCTGGCTCCCGATCGCGCCGCCGATGCTGCGGACGATCGTGTTCATCCCGGTCGCGATTCCGGTCTGCTCCACCGGCACGGATTCCACGATCAGGTTGGCCATCGAGCTGAACGCGAAGCCGATCCCGATCCCCATCACGAGCATCTCGACGTAGATCTCCCATGCCGAGCCGTGGGCCGCGGCCAGCAGGATGAACGCGATGCAGGAGGCGCCGGCGCCGAGCTGCAGCGGCACCCTCGAGCCCACGGTGCTCGAGAGGCGGCCGGAGACGGGGCCCGCGAGCAGCATGCCGAGCGTCGCCGGGACCAAGAAGAGGCCGGCCTTCGTGACCGAGGCGCCGAACCCGAACCCGGTGCCCGATGGGAGCTCGACGAATTCCGGCACGAGCACGAAAGACGCGAACATCCCGAACCCGAGCACGAGCGCGGCGAGGTTCGTCGTCCAGACCGGACGCAGGCGCATCATCGTCATGTCCACGAGCGGCGCCCTGCTCCGGGACTCGGCCCAGACCCAGACCGGGATGAGCGCGGCCGCAACGGCGAACAGGCCGAGCGTGCGCGCGGACGCCCAACCCCAGGTCGGGCCCTCGCTGACCGGCACGAGCAGCGCGACGAGCCACCCGCCGAGCAGGATCCCGCCGAGCGGGTCGATGCGGCCCGGCGACCGAATCGGCGATTCCGGCACGAAGACGATCATCCCGATCGTCGCCAGGATCACCGCGCCGAGCGGGAACCAGAAGAGCCAGTGGTACGAGAGGTGCTGGACGATCGGCCCGGCGAGCACGATGCCGAGCCCGCCGCCGATGCCGAGAATCGCCGAGATCAATGCGATCCCGTGCGGGACGCGATGGCGCGGGAACTCGTCACGGATGATCGCGAAGGCGAGCGGGAAGACGGCTCCCCCCGCGCCCTGAATCACGCGCGCGGTGATCATCACCCCGATCGAGGTGGCGAGAGCGGCGAGCAGGGTTCCGGCCGCGAGCACGATGAGGACGGCCACCATGGTCCGCTTCTTGCCGAACATGTCGCCGAGCCGGCCGGCCACGGGCGTGACGACGGATGCGCTCAGGAGGTACGCGGTCAGGATCCAGGCGGCTCCGGCGGTGGTCGTATGCAGGTCGTGCTGGATCGTGAGCAGCGCCGGCGCGACGAGCGACTGCAGCAGGGCATAGGCCACCGCGGCGACGGCGAGGAGCGTGAACGTGACGTTGTAGTGCTGGCGCTCGACGGTCGCGGTCACTCGGGCGACGGTAGCAACAGCGCTGCGATCTCGTCCTCGGCGTAGCCGAGCTCGGCGAGCACCTCGCGCGTGTGCTGGCCTAACAGCGGCGGTGGCACGATCGCACCTCGCGGCCCGAGCGGCGAGGCCACGAGTGGCAACGCCCCGATCGTCGGGTGCTCGACGGTGAGGGTTCTGGCCTCGGCGAGCGCCTCGAGCACGGTGCGCACCTTGCCGGCGGGGACGCCCGCCCCGTCCAGCAGCGCGATCCACTCGTCCGCCGGGCGCGTGGCGAAGACTGCCGCCAGCTCGGGTACGAGCTCGTCGCGATGCTCGACGCGGGCGGGGTTGGTGCGATAACGCTCGTCATCGGCGAGCTCCGGCCGCTCGAGCACATCGCAGAGTCGGCGGAAGAGGCCGTCGTTGGCGGCGGCCACCGCAACGTCGCCATCCGCGGCCGCGAAGGTCTGGTACGGAACCACGTTCGCGTGCGCGTTCCCGTAGCGAACGGGCTCGGCGCCGGTCAGCAGCGCGAACTGCCCGACGTTCACGAGCGCCGAGAGTGCGGTGTCGAGCAGCGAGATCTCGATCCGCTCGCCGCGGCCGGTGCGACCGCGCGCGACGAGCGCCGCCAGGATCGCGGTCGCCGCCGCGTAGCCCGCGAGCACGTCCACGACCGCGACGCCGACCTTGGCCGGAGGGCCGTCCGCCTCGCCGGTGATCGCCATCAGCCCGCTCTCGGCCTGGACGACGAAGTCGTAGCCGGGACGCTCGCTGCCGAAGCCCGTGATCGAGCAGTGGACGAGGCCGGGGTTGTCCTCGGCCAGCTGCTCGTAGCCGGCCCCGAGCCGCTCGGCCGTGCAGGCCCGGAAGTTCTCGACGACGACATCGGAGCCAGCGGCGAGCCGCCGAACGGCCTCGCGCCCCGCAGGCGTGCCGAGGTCGAGCGCGACGCTGCGCTTGCCGCGGTTGACGGCCAGGAAGTACGCCGCCTCGCCGCCGGCATACGGCGGCCCCCAGGTCCTGGTCTCGTCGCCCTCGCCGGGCCGCTCGACCTTGACGACGTCGGCGCCGAGATCGGCGAGCAGCATCGTGCAATACGGCCCGGCGAGGACACGCGAGAGATCGAGCACGCGGATGCCGTCCAGCAGAGGCATCCGCGAATCGTAAGACCGCTGTCAGCTCAGGCCGCTGCTGCGGCCCGCTCGAGCTCGTCGATCTGGATCTTCTTCATTTTCAGCATCGCCGCCATCGCGCGCTGCGCCCGCTCCGGGTCGGGATCGCCGAGCAGTTTCGGGAGAGCCTCGGGCACGATCTGCCAGGAGAGCCCGAACCGGTCCTTGAGCCAGCCGCAGGGCCCTTCCTCGCCGCCGCCCTCGGTGAGCTTGCTCCAGTAGTGGTCGACCTCGTCCTGGTCCTTGCAGCTGACCTGGAACGAGACCGCTTCGGTGAACGTGTACTCCGGGCCGCCGTTGAGGGCGACGAATTGCTCGCCGTCGAGCTCGAACTCGACCGTCATGGCCGTGCCCCCGGGGCGGGGCCCCGCCGAGCCGTAGCGGCTGACGTTGGTGACCTTCGAGTTCGGGAAGACCGACGTGTAGAGCTCGGCCGCCTGCTCGCCTTCGGTGTCGAACCAGAGAAATGGGGTGATCGCGGGCATCGCGCTTCCTTTCGTCGTGAGCGTCGGCGTAGAGACGAGGTCCGAGGCCGCAACTCATCGGCACGATAGGCCCGAGGGCACAGAAGATGAGCCGATCGGCCCATTGCGCGGCGCGGGGACGGCCGCGAGGCTCCTCCTATGCTCACTGCGCTCGAGCTCTTCCCGCTCGCCGTGATGCTCGTGCTGCTCTTCGCCGCCGCGTGGATCCGCGACGGGCGGCGGGAGCGCGAGGCGTAGCCCCGCGCCCCCGCCTCTAGCCCACTACCGTGCGCGTGCCGGCGCCGCTGCGCCGCTGCGCTGCGTCGATCGGCGCACCGCGTTGATCGGGCGAGCAACCGCCTCGAGCGGCTTCCGCGCCGCCTCGACGCCCAGCAGGATCTCGACGACGCCGCCGACGATCATGATCGCGCCGCCGATCACGAACGCGAGCGTGACGTTGCCGACCGAGCCGGTCTGGATCAGCTTTCCGAAAGTCCACGGCGCCGCGATCGCGATTCCGGTGCCGGCGGCGTAGAACAGCGCGATCGCCATCGCCCGCGTCTCCATCGGGAAGATCTCGCTGACCGTCAGGTAGGCCGCGCTCGCTCCCGCCGAGGCGAAGAAGAAGCAGATCGACCAGCAGATGGTGAGCGTCGTCGCCGAGAGTGAGCCCTGGTGGAAGAGCCACGCGGTCACGAGCAGGATCGCGCCCGAGACGATGTAGGTCGACGAGATCATCACCTTGCGGCCGATGCTGTCGAATAGCGGGCCCAGAACCCACGGGCCGACCAGGTTCCCGATCGCGAAAGGGATGATGTAGAGCGGCGCGTTGTCCTTCGACGCGTGGAAGAAGGTCGTCAGGACGGCGACCATCCCGAACAGCGTCGCGTTGTAGAGCACCGCCTGCGACGCCATCAAGGCAAGGCCGAGCACGCCGCGGTCCGGGTACTCCTTCGCGACGTGCTTGGCGATCGAGATGAAGCCGATCGACTTGCGCTGCTCGATCTCGAGCGGCTCGCCCTCGGGCTCCGGGAGGTCCGGGTGGGTCTTGCGAACCTCGTCCTCGATCTGCCGCACAACCTGCTCGGCCTCATCCGCCCGGCCGTGCGTGAGCAGCCAGCGCGGGCTCTCGGGCACGAGGTGGCGCACGAAGAGGATCCCGATCGCGAGGACGGCGCCGAGGCCGAAGCCGAGCCGCCAGCCGATCGCCGGCTGGAGCACGTTCAGCAGCACGACGGTGAGGCCCGCGGCGAAGGCGGTGCCGATCCACCACGAGCTGTTGATCGCGAGGGCGACGCGGCCGCGGACCCGGGCGGGCACGAGCTCGTCGATCGCGGAGTTGATCGCCGAGTACTCGCCGCCGATGCCGGCGCCTGCTAGGACGCGGAAGATCATGAACGACCAAAAGTTCCAGGAGAGCGCCGTCGCCACGGTGAAGATCAGATAGACGCCCAGCGTGATCATGAACAGCTTGCGCCGTCCGAATCGGTCGGTGAGGTAGCCGAAGAGCAGCGCCCCGCCCACGGCTCCCGCGAGGTAGAAGCTACCCGCCGCGGTCGCCTGCGACGTCGACAGCCCGAGCGTGTCCTTCGAGGTGAGCGCGCCGGCGATCGAGCCGACCAGCGTGACCTCGAGCCCGTCGAGGATCCACGTCACGCCGAGGGCGACGATCACCAGCCAGTGCCACCGGCTCCAGGGCAGCCGGTCGAGCCTCGAGGGGATGTCCGTCCGGACGGTCTTCCCCGTGCCGCCCGTCACGCCAACAGTCGCCGCTTCTGCACCCGCGGTCATGACGTCCTCCTTCGCCGTTTCCAGGGCTGCGCTGGAAAAACGAGGGAGCCGGGAAAACCGTTACGCGGCTACCCGATGACTTTTCGCGCCGGACACGGTCTACTTCAGGACGATCGTCGAGACGGAGGTGAACCGAATGTCGAAGAGCATGCTCCTCGTGGGGACCCGGAAGGGCCTGTTCGTGTTGGAGAGCGACGACCGCCGCGCTTGGAGCGTGCGCGGCCCCTACTGTGAGAGCTGGCCGATCTACCACGCGATCCTCGACCGCGACTCGGGCGCGATCTACGCCGCCGCGGCGAGCGAGTGGCTCGGCTCCGCGATCTGGCGCAGCTCGGACCTCGGCGAGACCTGGGAGCACTCGAGCGAGGGCCTCGGCTACCCGGAAGAGGACGGCGGGCTGCAACTGTCCAAGGTCTCGCACGTGATGCCGGTCAACGGCCGGTTGCTGGTCGGGGCCGAGTCGGCGGGCCTGTTCGAGAGCACCGACGAGGGCAAGACCTTCTCGCTCCTGACGACGTTCGAAGGCCAGGAGGGCCGCGAGGCGTGGAACGACCCAGCGCAGCAGCCGCCCGGCCACCTCGGTCTCTCGGCGATCATCCCGCACCCCGACGAGCCCGAGCGGTTCTGGGTGATCGTCCAGGGCTTCAGCCTCTTCGAGACGAACGACGGCGGGCAGACCTGGGAGCCGCGCAACAAGGGACTGCGCAGGGACTGGCCCGCCGAGTACGAGGACATCGGCTTCTGCGTCCACAAGGTCACGCCGGCCTCGGACTTCGAGCGCATGTATCAGCAGAACCACGTCGGGATGCACCGCAGCGACGATGCGGGCAAGACGTGGACCGAGATCACCGAAGGGCTACCGACCGAGTTCGGCTTCGCGGCCGCGACGCACCCTCACGACCGCGACACCTTCTACGTGATCCCGCTCGACCCCGGCCACGGCCGAACGATGCCCGACGGTCACGCCGCGGTCTGGCGCACCCGCGACGCCGGCTCGAGCTGGCAGCGGCTCGACAAGGGGCTGCCACAGGAGAACGCCTACGTCGGCGTCCTGCGCGACGGAATGGCCATCGACGGCCACGACGAGCCGGGCCTGTACTTCGGCACGAGCACCGGCCAGGTGTTCGCGAGCACCGACGAGGGCGAGGGCTGGAGCCAGATCGGCGGGCTGTTCCCGGGTATCACGTCCGTCACCGTCGCCACCGTCGACTGATGGCCGAGCTGCACCTCCCCGCCGTCCTGCCGCCGCTCTTCCCCGGGCTCCCGCGCGAGCTCGAGATCGAGGCGGCGACGGTGGACGAGGCGATCGACCGGCTGGACGAGCAGTGGCCCGGCCTGCGCGATCGCCTCGTCGAGCCGGGCCCGAAGCTGCGGCCTCACATCAACGTCTACGTCGACCGGGAGCGCGGCGGGCTCGAGACCGAGCTCGCCGACGGCTCCCGGCTCGACGTCATCGCCGCGATCAGCGGCGGCTAGCCCTTTAGCGCTCGTCTTCGCGCGGGTGAAGAACGCCGGGCGTGGGCGTCACCAACCCACCGCTACCGGCCGACGATCCGGCAGCTTGGGAGATCCGGATCGAAAGGCGATCGGCTCCCAGCGCCTTCGCCTGGGCCTCGAGCGTGCTGTCGGTGTCGATCTCTCGACCACGGAAGCGATTCCTGAGCGAGCGGAGTAGGTGCATGGAAGTGATTCTAGACCCGTTTGCAGCGGCGTCCTTGTCGCCTCGGCCGAACGTATTCAGGCCGAGTCGAGCGCCGGCTGCTCCTGCACCCGGGGCTCGCGCACGAAGAGCGCCTTCGCGGCCGTCGGCGGGAGCCACCAGTTCCAGCGGCCGAAGAGCCGCATCAGCGCGGGAACGAGCAGCGCGCGGATCACGGTCGCGTCGAAGATGATCCCCGCCGCAAGGCCGATCCCGAACTGCTTGATGTCGACGCCCGGGCTCGACGAGAGCACGAAGAAGGCGAACATCAGCACGAGCGCGGCGCTCGTGACGAGCTTCCCCGTTCGGGCGAGGCCGAGCGCGATCGCCTGGTTCGTGTCGCCGGTCTCGTCGTAGATCTCGCGCATCCGCGTGAGCATGAAGACCTCGTAGTCCATCGAGAGCCCGTAGAGGAAGGCGAAGATCATCAGCGGGATCCAGGGGATGATCGAGTGCGTCGCGTTCACGCCCCAGATCGCGTGGGCGCCGTGGCCGTCCTGGAAGATGAAGACGATGATCCCGTAGGCCGCCAGCAGCGAGATCAGGTTCAGGACCACGGCCTTGATCGGCAGCAGGATCGACCGGAAGGCCCTCGCGAGGAGCAGGAACGTCAGCAGCACGACGAAGCCGAGCACGTACGGGAAGTTCCCGTAGACCGCGGCCACGAAGTCGCGGTCCTCGCCGGCGACGCCGCCGAGCGTTCCGTCCGTGCCTTTCAGCGCTGCGCGGACACGCTTGATCGTCCCACGGGTCTGGGTGGCCGCGCCGTCGGCCGACGGGAACGCCTCGATCAGGCTCGCCGAGCCCTTCGTCCACTCCGGCGGCGCGACGACACCGCTCAGGCCGGGCACCCGCTTGACCTTCGCGACGATCGACTCCCGGTTGGCGCCGTTCTCGACCAGGATCACGAAGGGCTTCATCACGCCCGGCGTGATGTGCGCGTCGGCCAGCGCCTGGCGGCCGACGATCGCATCGCCGCTGCCTGGGAAGTCCTTGGCCTGCGCCTCGCTCGGGTTCAGATGCGCGCCGTAGAAGACGAGCACGCCGACGATCGCGAGCCCGGCGGCGGCGACGGGGACGGGCCGCCGCATGACGAACCGCGCCCAGCGTCCCCACGGCCCGTCCTCGGGGTGGCCGCGGTCGACGAAGCGCTTCGGCAGCAGGCGAACACTGTTGATCCGGGTGCCGAGCGTCGCGAGCAGCGCCGGCAGCAGGGTGATCGCCGTGATCACCGAGACCGTCGGGATCAGCATGCCCCCGATCCCGATCGAGCGGATGAACGGCAGTGGCAGAACCAGCATCGAGAGCAGGCCGACGGCCACGGTCGAGCCCGAGACGATCACCGAGCGCCCCGCGTGCGTCATCGTCTCGACGAGCGCCGTCTCGACGCCCTCGCCCTCGCGCAGCTCGTCGCGGAAGCGGAAGATCATCAGCAACGCGTAGTCGATCGCCACGCCGAGGCCGACGAGCGCGATCAAGAACTGGACGATGATCGAGACGTTCGTGATGTAGGTCAGGATCCAGACGAGCGTGAAGGTGTTCAGGATCGACGCGACCGCGACCGCGATCGGCATGAGCACCGCGGGCAGGGTCCCGAAGACGAAGAGCAGGATTACGAGCGAGCCGGCGATGCCGAGCAGTGCCTCGGCGAGGATGCTCGGGCCTCCGCTGCCCCCGGAGCTCGCCTCCTCGAGCGCGTCGCGGCCCGTCAGGTACGACTGCACGCCTGCGGGCGTTGCGCCCTTGAGCTTCGCGCGCGACTCCTTGATGTGCACGGACGAGCTGAAGTTGGGCGTCTTCGGCGGGTAGATCTCGGCGAAGGTCGTGTGTCCGTCCTTCGACACGTAGGCGCGGCTGCCCGTCGAGAAGACCGACGACGTGCGTGAGCCGGGGTTGACGCTTGCGGCGGCGGCGATGGCCTTCGCGATCCCCGTGTCCTTCGTCACGTCGCCGGAGCTGTGGAAGACGGCGACGAGCGGGGCCTGCTCGCCAGTGCCGAAGATCTTCAGCGTTCTCTGGTTCGCCTCGTAGGACGAGTAGCCCGGGATCGAGAAGCTCTGGAACCAGCGCTTCGATACCTGCCCGGCGCTGAAGCCGCCGAACAGCGTCAGCACGATCCAGATCGCGATCACAATGCGGCGGCGGCGCACGATCAGATGCGCCAGCCGGCCGAGCTTCGGTGAGGTGTCGTTGGCGCTCACGGTCCTGTCCACGGTAGCGCGCGTTCAGGCGGGCCGGTAGGTGAGGATGACGACGCCGTCGGAACCCACCGGCTTCGACTCGACGAGGCGCAGCGCCTTGGGCGCGCCGGTCGCGCCGAAGAGTCGCTTGCCGCTGCCGAGCAGGACCGGGAAGACCATCAGCCGGTACTCGTCGACGAGATCGTGCTCGACGAGCGTCTCGACGAGACGGCCGCTCCCGTTGACGAGGAGGTCGCCGCCCTCGCCCTCGCGGAGCTTTGCGACCTGCCCGGCCACGTCGCCCTTGATGACCCTGGAGTTGCTCCACTCCGGCTCGCCGAGCGTGCTCGAGACGACGTACTTCTGCATCCCGTTGAACTTGTCGGCGAACTCGCCTTCCCGCGACGGCCACGCCTCGGCGAAGCCCTCGTAGGTCACTCGCCCGAGCAGGAGCGCGTCGGCCGCCATCACCTCGTCGAGCTTGAACTTGTCGCCCTCGTCGCCGCGGTCGAACTGAAACGCCCAGCCGCCGCGGTCGAAGCCCTCGGCGCCGCCCGGGTCCTCGAAGACGCCGTCCAGGGTGACGAACTGCGACACGACCACCTTGCTCACGATGAATAGGACGGGCGGTCGCTCAAGAACTCATCGGCCGGGCTGCGGAACCACACGGATGTACGGCTTCGGCGATTCCCACTCGCCGAAGATCTCCTTCGCCTCGTCGTCCGAGACCGAGCCCGCGATGATCACGTCGTCGCCCTGCTGCCAGTTCACGGGCGTCGCGACCTTGTGCTGCGCCGTCAGCTGCAGCGAGTCGATCACCCGCAGCACCTCGTCGAAGTTGCGGCCGGTCGTCATCGGGTAGACGAGGATCAGCTTCACCTTCTTGTCGGGCCCGATCACGAAGACGTTGCGGACGGTCTGGTTGTCCGCGGGCGTCCGCTCGCCCGGGTCGCCGGAGACGTCGTTCGGGAGCATCCCGTAGAGCTTCGAGACGGCGAAGTCGGCGTCGCCGATGATCGGGTAGTTGGGCGCGTGGCCCTGCGTCTCCTCGATGTCTTGGGCCCAGCCGGAGTGCTTCTCGACGGGGTCGACCGAGAGGCCGATCACTTTCACGTTGCGCTTGTCGAACTCGGGTTTGATCTGCGCCATGTAGCCGAGCTCGGTGGTGCACACGGGCGTGAAGTCCTTCGGGTGCGAGAACAGGACCGCCCACGAGTCGCCGATCCACTCGTGGAAGCGGATCGGGCCTTCGGTGGTCTCTGCCTCGAAGTCCGGTGCGGTATCGCCGATCTGCAGCGCCATGTGCCCTCCTTGAACGCGGTCGAGCGGAGCGTATTCCCTGGAGTAGTCTTCGCGTCATGGCCACCGAAGAGCTCCACGGCATCGCCGACGTGCGCAATGCGCGCGAGCGCTTCGTGCCGCGCGGGATCGCGACCACCGACTTCGTCGTCGCACGCGCCGAGGGCGCGACCCTCTGGGACGCAGACGGCAACGAGGTGCTCGACTTCGCGGGCGGGATCGCCTGCCAGAACCTCGGGCACAGCCCCGAGGCCGTCGTGCGCGCAGTGCACGAGCAGGTCGACCGCTACCTGCACCAGTGCTTCATGGTCGGGATGTACGAGCCGTACGTCGAGGTCGCGCGCCGACTCGATGCGCTCTGGCCGGGCGAGAGCGAGACCAAGACCGTGCTCGTCAACTCGGGTGCGGAGGCCGTCGAGAACGCGGTCAAGATCGCCCGCGCCGCGACCAAGCGGCCCGGCATCGTCGTCTTCGACCGCGCCTTCCACGGCCGCACGAACCTGACGATGGCGATGACATCGAAGCTCGTCTACAAGCAGGGCTTCGGGCCACTCGCGGCCGAGGTCTACCGCGCGCCGGCGCCGTACCCGTACCGCGGCGTCTCCGTCGAGGACGCGCTCGCCGGGGTCGAGTTGCTCTTCAAGCAGGACGTCTCGCCCGACGAGGTGGCGTGCGTCGTGCTCGAGACGGTCCAGGGCGAGGGCGGCTTCATCCCCATGCCGACCGAGTTCATCCGCGCGCTGAAGGAGCTCTGCGAGCGGAACGGGATCGTCTACGTCGCCGACGAGGTGCAGTCCGGCTGCGGCCGTGCGGGCGCCGTCTGGGCGATCGAGCACGCCGGCGTCGAGCCGGACCTGATCGTCTCCGGGAAGACGCTCGGGGGCGGGCTGCCGCTCTCGGCGGTCACCGGCAAAGCGGAGTTGATGGACGCGCCGCACCCGGGCGGGCTCGGCGGCACCTTCGGCGGCAACCCCGTCTCGTGCGCCGCTGCCTGCGCGGTGCTCGACCAGCTCGCGGAGCCGGGCTTCCGCGAGCGCGCCGAAGCCCTCGGGCGCTTGCTCCGTGCCCGGCTCGACGAGCTCGCGGCGCGGCACGACGACATCGGCGAGGTGCGCGGACTGGGGTCGATGCTGGCCCTCGAGCTGGCGGAGCGCTCGCCCGATCGCGCCCGCGAGATCACGGTTGCAGCACGAGAGCAGGGCCTGCTCCTCCTCTCGTGCGGCCTGTACGGCAACGTGATCCGCCTGCTGCCGCCGCTGACGGCGACCGACGAGGAGCTCGAGCGGGGCCTCGAGCTACTCGAGCGCTCGCTCTGAGTACCCTCTGATCGTGTCGACAGAAGCCTACGACCGGGCCGCGGCCGCACTGGAGGCGGAAGGCACGATCCGCGGCCTGCTCGGCGCCGCTTGCCGTGAGCTCGTCGAAATGCTCGACGCGACGGCCTGCGCCGTCTCGCGCGTGATCGGCGACCTGCTCGTCGGCCTCGACGAGCACACCATCTCGGGGCGACCCCTCGCGCACGGCCATGAGTACCTGATCTCCGACTTCCCGCTCACACGGGAGGTGGTCGAGTCGGGCCAGCCGCGCTGGCTCTCGCGGCTGGACGAGGACGCGGACGAGACGGAGGCGGCGCTGCTCGCGAAGCTCGGCTTCAACTCACTGCTGATGGTCTGCCTGCCGACCCACGGTGGTTGCTGGGGTCTCGTCGAGGTCTATTCCGAGGAGGGGCGTTTCGGCGAGGAGGCAGCCGAGGTGGCCGGCCGGCTCGCCGCGTACACGGGCTCGCTGCTCGAGCAGCTCGAGCCGCCGGACACCCGCTGAGCCTTGCTAGCTTGGCGTTCGTGACCGAGGCCCACCACGTCGTCTGCCCGCACTGCCGCAAGGAGTTCCAAGGAGAGCTCCTCGCAGGCGCTTCTACGCCCGCGCCACGCGGCTTCAAGTGCCCGCACTGCCGGCTATTCGTTCCGCTCGAGCGCGCCAGCGCGCCGGACCAGCGCGCCGAGCCCGCCGCCTAGCCCGACAGCCTGGTCGTAACCACCTTGAGCCTCGCGTGCGCTGGGCTTCCGGTGAGGACGAACACCCGCACGGTGTTCCGGCCGGTGCGGAAGGCCGACTCGGCGGCCAGGGCCGAGAAGCGAACCGGTCCGCCGCCCGGGTTGCGGTAGGCGAAGCTGACCGCAGCGATGCGGCCGTTGAGCGAGACCGCGACGGCCTGGCCGACGCTGACGCCGGCCAACGTCCCGGCGAGCGGTGACGGCACGAGCGCGGAGCCCGGCGGGAGCCTCCGCAGCAGCTTGCTGCCCACGGCGTCGACCTTCGCCGAAGCGCCGGCATCCGTGGCGGTCGTGAACGTCGAGACGCTGACGCCGACGAGTCTCCGGTAGGCGCCCGTCCCTGCGAGCTGAGGTCCCCACGCGCCGCTGCCGAAGAGGCCGAGCTGGCGCACGAGCGACGCGCGGCGCTGCGCGAGCGCCGCGGGGTAGCGCGCGACGACCCCTGCGACGTCGACGTGCGTCGGCGGGCGGGTGCCCGTGAGCGCCGAGCGGCCGTCCACCTTCCACGGGACCTTGACCCCCAGCACGTCGGCGATGGTCGGGAGGATGTCGACGGTCTGGACGTGATCGTCCACGACGCGGCCCTCCTGCTCTCCCGGCAGCCTCATGAACAGCGGCGTGAAGGCGAGCTCGGCGAGGTTCCGCCTCGTGGGCCTACGCCGGAGGTCGCCGCCCCTGAAGCTGATCCCGTGGTCGGCCGTGACAACCACGAGCGCCTTGTCCCAGAGGCCGGTCTCGTGCAGGCGGCTCAGGAACCTGCCGAGCAGGCGATCGGTGAAGCCGACCTGCAGCAGGTGCCGCTGCCACGCCTGCACCGCGAGCTGCCCGTTCACCCAGAGCTCGCCGTTGCGACCCGGCGCGTTCGGGGTCGCGACCGCCCGCGCGCGGCCGTCCGGGAAGTAGAGCCACGGCGTGTGCGGCAGCAGCACGTGGATGAAGTAGAGCGTCGGCGGGCCGTTCCCGGGCCGCCTGAACGACTTGACGAAGCGGTTGAAATCGCGAACGCGACTGAGGTAGAAGGTGCGCAGGTCGACCTTCGGCGCTCCGGTGCCTGCGAACTCGAGCGCCTCCGGCGAGCTCGAGCCGAAGTTCCCCCACGACTCGTCGACCACGGGCAGCCGGTCCTCGAGCGCCGGCGGCGAGACCAGGTGCAGGTAGACGACCTTCACGTCCGAGTAGAGCGACGAGAGCCGCGATCCCGTGTCGCCGTTCTTGCGCTTGCAGAGCTTCTGCGGGCAGAGGCGCGTCTGCGACTCGGTGACCTGCATGCGGTAGCGCTTGCCGAGCAGCGTGAAGAGGTTGTTCGGATGGTCGTGGAAGATCGGCAGCGCGCCCTTCACCGGCTTCTGGCCGGTGAGGATCGCCGGCACCGCGACCGTGGTCGTCGCCGAGAGCGTCGTCGTGTTGCGAAACCAGGTCGAGCCGGCCGCGAGCCTGGCGAAGTTCGGGAAGCGCGCGGCGTCGATCGCGCCGCTTTCGTCCTGGAGGTCGATCACCGGGAGCTCGTCGAAGAGCAGGAACACGACGGGAGTCGTCGCCCTAACGCGGATCGCCGCGGCCTGCGCGCCGCCGCTCGAGACGATGAGCTTCGACACGGGCGAGCTGAGGAGGAAGAGCGCGAGGAAGACGAGCGGCGCCGCCGAGAGCAGCGTCAGGAAGGACCGCACCGCCCGCAGGCGCCACGCTGCCACGGCGAGCGCGACCCCGATCAGGAGCGCGCCCGCGATCAAGACGATTGTCCCGCTCACGCCGGAGCGCTTCAGGACCTGGACGCCGAAGACCGCGCCGAGGAAGACCAGGAAGACGTGGTGAACGACGTCGGCAGCGGCCGCGCTCACCGTCGCGACGAGGAGCTCGACCGCAAGCAGCACGAGCGCCGGCGCGAAGGTCACCACGAGCGCGAACACGACGATGTCGCCGGCGGTCGAGCCGCGCACGGCGAAGAACTCCGCGTTCTTGCCGAGCAGGTCGAACAGGGGCTGCGCGAGCGCGAAGCCGGACGCCGCGAGCAGCTGCGCCCCGCGCGCCGCAGGCACGCCGAGCCGACCCCTCCACGCGACGCGCGAAAGCTGCACGCCTGCCACCGCCATTCCGCGAAGTATCCCTCGTTCAAGGGATGGCCGCCGCGTGCCGATAGCGAATCTCGTGGCGGTAGACGTCTCTGTTCCCCGGCCCGTGGCGGTCGCTCGCGCGACTGCGGTCCCCGCACGCCTGCTCCTCTGCGGGATCATGGCCGCGAGCTTCCTGCTCCGCTTCGCGGCGGCGCTCTGGCACACGACACCGCTCTACTTCCCGGACGAGTACATCTACTCCGGCATCGCGCGCTCGCTCGCCCAGAGCGGCCGCCCGCTGATCCGCGGCTCGGCCGCGCACTTCCCCGCGATGCTCGAGCCGCTGCTCGCGGTGCCCTTCTGGCTGACGAACGACCCGGCGCTCG
This sequence comes from Gaiellaceae bacterium, assembly GCA_033856995.1. GTDB lineage: Bacteria > Actinomycetota > Thermoleophilia > Gaiellales > Gaiellaceae > AC-32. Next base: position 2,652 of record JAWVDY010000256.1, on the reverse strand, counting down.
CCTACCGCCTGACGCAGGCGGAGAACGCGCTCGCGATGTCGCTCGCCGCGATCCCGGTCTACCTGCTGGTGCGCAAGCTCGGCGGCGGAGCGTGGGCCGCTCTCGCCGGGGCCGCGCTGACCGTGGCTTCCCCGGATCTCTTCTTCTCGTCGTTCGTGCTCGCCGACGCAGTCGCCTACCCGCTCGTGCTCGGCGCGCTCTACCTCGGCGTCTGCGCCCTCGCGCGGCCCTCGCTCAGGACCCAGCTCGGCTTCGCCGCGCTCGCCGTCCTCGCGACCTTCGCGCGGATCCAGTACGTCTTCCTGCCGATCGTGTTCGTGGCCGCGTCGCTCGTCGTCGAGCGCGGATCGGTGCGAGCGGTCTGGGCGCGCTTCCGGTTCTCGGTGCTCCTCTATGCGGCGCCGCTCGCGCTCGCCGCGGTGCTCGGGCCGCGCCGGCTGCTCGGCTACTACTCGGGCGTCGCCGACCTGCACGTCAAGCCCGGCGCGATAGCGCACTGGCTCGGCACCGACGCGATGCTGCTCGCCTACGCGGCGTCCTTCGCGCTCGTCCCCGGAGCGATCTGCGGCCTCGTCTACGCGCTTTGGAAGCCGCAGTCGCGTGAGGAGCGCGGCTTCGCGGCGCTGACGATCGGGCTGCTGCTCGGGCTCTTCGCCGAGGCCGGCCTCTACGCGACGAACGGCTCCGGCCGCTTCCAGGAGCGCTATCTGATGCTGCTGCTCCCGCTCACGTTCCCGGCGTTCTGGCTCTGGCTCCGGCGCGGGGGCGCCGCCCGCAACGCGGTCGCCCTGATCGCGGTCGGGCTGGTTGCCCTCTCCGCGCGTGTGCCGCTCTCCGGCTACACGGTCAGCGACTCGAAGCAGGACTCGCCCTTCCTGATGGGCGTCTTCCGCATGGAGAAGGCAGTCGGCGTGGGCAACGGCTCACTTGCGATCGCTCTGGCCGCGGCCTTCCTCGCCTGCCTCGCCGCTGGTGCGGCCTTCCGCACGCGGCTCGCCTGGATCGCCGTCGGCGCGACCCTCGTCGCCTCCTGCGCGGTCTCGGTCGGCGCCGTCTCGTTCGACCGTCGCGTCTCGGTCAACGTGCGCTCGACGTACCTCCCGCCTGACGCGAGCTGGATCGACCACGCTCACGTCGGCGCCACGACGCTGATCCAGACCCCGGCCACGCCTCACGCGCGCGCGCACGAGCAGCTCTTCTGGAACTCGTCGCTGAAGCATCTCGCGTTCCTCGGCCAGGCCTCGCCCATCGACGCCTTCGGCTCGCCGCGCGTCAAGGTCGCTGACGACGGCAGGTTCGTCATCGGTGGCAAGACGCTGCGTGGGCCGCTCGCGATCTCGAACTTCGCCGTGCGCGCGCGGCTCGTCGGCGCCGTCGAGGTTGCACACGGCGCCGGCTACGAGCTCTGGCGGCCGACCGGCACGCCGCGGATGGCGCTCTTCGTCGGCGGTCTCTACCAGGACGACTGGCTCGCACCGGCCGGGCACCTGACCCTCTGGCCCGCCCGCAACGGCCGCGTCGAAGGCACGCTGCGGCTGCCACTCTCGCTGCCCGCCGGGACGAAGCGCACGGTGCTGCACCTCCAGGGCCCCGGCGTCGACCGCCGCGTCGCGATCGCCCCCGGCCAGAACCGCGTCGTCACGGTGCAGGTCTCGCACCGCGGGCCGTGGACGCTCAGCTTCCACTCGAGCCGGATCGGCTACCTACAGCCGGACAACCGCCCGGTCAGCGTGCAGTCCGCGCTCCCAGTCTTCAGCGGCCGCTACTCCGGCACCGCGGCGCCGACGACGTCGGCCTAGGCCGGCTGCATGAACATCCAGCGGTGGCCCTCGAGGTCGGCCGCCGCGTAGAGCCTGCCGAATGGCAAATCGTCGGGCTCGCGCAGGATCGTCGCCCCCGCGCCCCGCGCCCGCCCGTAGTGCCCGTCGAGATCATCGACCTCGACGTGCACGCCGTCGATCACGAAAGGCGACGCCAGCCAGCGCGCCGCCTGCTCGCAGTCCTCCGCATGCCGTTTCGGGCCGCGGTAGTCCGGCCCAGGCCAGCCCAGCATCACAGTCGCGCCGTCGAGCGAGAGCTCCGCGTGCGTGACGCGGCCGTCGCCGTCGCTGAACCGCTCCCCGGACTCGCGAAAGCCGAAGGCCTCGCCCAGCCATTCGACCGCCGCCCCGACGTCCTCGTACGAGAGCATCGGGATCGCCCGCCGGGTCAGACGCAGTCCTTCAGGCCCTGCGCCTCAGGTAGCGACTCGAGCTTCTTGAGCGTGTTGTTCTCGATCTGGCGAATGCGCTCGCGCGTGACGCCGAAGGCCCGGCCGACCTCTTCTAGCGTGCACGGCTGCGCGCCCGAGAGGCCGAAGCGGAGCTCGATCACCTTGCGGTCGCGCTCGGGGAGGGATGCCAGCGCGCTTTCGATGTCCTCGCGCCGCAACGAGACCTGCGCGGTGTCATAGGGCGACTCGGCTGCCTCGTCCTCGACGAAGTCGCCGAGCTCCGAGTCCTCCTCCTCGCCGATCGGCTTCTCCAGCGAAACCGGGTGCTGCGCCATGCGCAGGATCTCGCGCACCTCCGCAGTCGTCATCTCGAGCTCGGTCGCGATCTCGTCGGGCCGCGGCTCGCGGCCGAGGCGCTGGACGAGCTGGCGCTCGATGTG
>JAWVDY010000255.1:0-5184 GCA_033856995.1 Gaiellaceae bacterium | reverse complement strand
AGTGCTCGATTCTCGCTAAGTGCGATCCCCGCGCCGCCGCGGTGGACAAATCGTCACGCTCTCGTTCCAATCGCCGTGTCCCTTCCGGCCACCCGGCAGGGACTGTCCCTGTTCGAGGGCCGGTCGGTAGGGTCGCCACGCGATGCGCGACAGCCACGACATCCTCACCGACCCTCCGCCGGCGGCCGCGGATGCCCGCATCGCGTACGGCCCTGAGCCGCTCCAGTTCGGCGATCTTCGCGTCCCGCGCGGCGATGGGCTGTCCCCGCTCGCCGTCGTGCTCCACGGCGGCTATTGGCAGGCGACGTACAACCTGATCCACACCGGCCCGATGTCCATTGCGCTGACCGAGGCCGGAGTTGCGACCTGGAACCTCGAGTACCGCTCCCTTGGCGTCCCCGGCGGCGAGTGGCCGGCGCCGAGCGAGGATCTGAAGCTCGCGCTCGCGGCTCTCGACACTCTGCCGTTCGAGCACGATGGGCGCACCGTTCTCGTAGGCCACTCCGCGGGCGGACAGCTCGCGCTCTGGGCGGCAAAGCACGCGGGCCTGCCGGTCGTCGCGCTCGCACCGGTCTCGGACGTCCGCGAGACCGTCGCCCGTCTCGGGCCTGGGAGTGCTGCCGACCGTTTCATGGCGCCGGAACACTTCGCCGACGGCTCGCCGCTCGAGCTGCTTCCGCTAGGAGTTCCGCAGATCGTGATCCACGGCACCACCGACGACTCGGTTCCCTACGAGATGAGCGAGCGCTACGTCGAAGCGGCCGGCGACGAGGCAGAACTCGTCACGCTCGACGGCGCGGGCCACTTCGAGCCGATCGATCCGGTCGTTCCCGTGTTCGGCGAGACCGTCGGCGCCGTCCTGCGTCTCCTCCGGGAACCTCCGGTGTCAGACGTGCGCGCAGAAGTGTGACGACTGCTCCACATCCCTGCCGTTTGCAGGATCTCTACGACGAGCCACGGTGTCAAACACCGTTGAAGTCGATCACGCTGCGGATGCCGTCCTGGGCCTCCATCAGCTCGAAGCCGCGATTCACGTCGTCCAGGGTGAGCTTGTGCGAGACGAACGGCTCGACGTCGATCTCCCCGCCGAGCCAGCGCTCGACGAGCTGTGGAACCTGGTCGCGCCCCTTGACGCCGCCGAACGACGAGCCCGCGATACGCCGGCCGGTGATCAGGAAGCGCGGGAGGACGTCCAGCGTCTCGCCCTTCCCCGCGACCCCGCACACGGTTGCGAGGCCCCAGCCCATGCGCGCCGATTCGACCGCCTGCCGCATCACCGCGACGTTGCCGGTCGCCTCGAAGGTGTAGTCCGCCCCGAAGCCGCCCGTCATCTCCAGGATCTGCTCGACGGTCTCGGGGCCGCCGACGATCGTGTCGGTCGCGCCTTGCCCCTGCGCCAGGGCCAGCCGATCCGGCGAGAGGTCGACGCACACGATCCGGTCGGCGCCCTGCAGGCGGCAGCCGGCGACCGCGCCGAGGCCGACCATGCCGGCGCCGAAGACCACGCACGTCGAGCCGGCAACGACCTGAGCCGTGTTCAGCGCCGCGCCGAGCCCGGTCGAGAGCCCGCACGCGAAGAGGCACGCGCGGTCGAGCGGCGCCTCCGGGCTCACCTTCGCCAGCGCGATCTCGGGCATCACCGTGTACTCCGCGAAGGTCGACGTGCCCATGAAGTGTCTGATCGGCTCGCCGTCGCGCGAGAGCCGCGCCGTCCCGTCGGGCAGGAACCCGAGGCCCTGCTGCTCCCGGATCGCGAGGCAAAGGTTCGTCCGCGGGTCGAGGCAGTGCACGCACTCGCGACATTGCGGCGAAAAGAGCGTCACGACGTGATCGCCCACGGCCACGTCGCGGACCCCATCGCCGACGCGCTCGACAACCCCGGCGCCTTCATGGCCGAGCACCGTCGGCGCGTACCCGGAGGGGTCGGCACCCGACGCCGTGTAGAGATCGGTGTGGCAGACGCCGCAGGCGACGAGCCTGACGAGCACCTCGCCGGCACGCGGCTCCGCGAGATCGAGCTCCTGTACCTCGAGCGGTTCGCCGAACCGCTCGAGCACCGCGGCGCGCATCTTCACGCCGCGATCCTACGGCCGGTAGCCTCTCCGACGTGGCGCTACGAGGCAGCTGCCAGTGCGGCGGTGTGAGCTTCGAGGTTCCGGACGACTTCGAGGCCCGCGCCTTCTGCCACTGCACGACCTGCAAGAAGCTCTCCGGCGGCGTCGGCACGGCGAACGGCCGCGTCCGCAGCGACGAGGTGAAGATCCTCGCGGGCGAGGAGCTGCTGCGCACCTACCAGCCCGACGAGGGGAGCGCGAAGACGTTCTGCTCGGTCTGCGGCTCGAACCTCTTCGGCGGCGGCTGGCCGGAGTCGGACCAGGCAAGCGTTCGCCTCAGCGCCCTCGACGACCCGGTGCCGGGGATGCCGCAGAAGCACATCTACGTCCGCTCGCTCGCGAGCTGGGAGCCGCTGCCGGACGACGGCCTCGAGCGCGTCGACGGCTCCGGCTAGCGCGGCAGTACGAGCCAGACGTCTGCGCCGCGAGCGGCGTTGGCCGCCTCGGCGCTGCCTCCGTGTGCCTGGGCGATCGTGCGCACGATCGAGAGCCCGAGGCCCGCGCCGCCTCCCGCGCGCCCGGCTTCGGGGCGCGTGAATCGCTCGAACGCGCGCTCGATGAACGCGCCCGGAAAGCCGCCCCCCTCGTCCTCGACATGGAGCACGATCCCTCCGTTCTCCTCTGCCGCGCGGAGCGTGATGCGGCCCCCGCCGTGCCGGAGCGCGTTGTCGACGAGGTTCCCGAGCGCCTGCTCGAGGCGGATCCGGTCGCCCTGGAAGCCCAGCTCGGCGGGCGCGTCGAGCCGAAGCGGGCGCCCTGCCTCGTCCGCCCGCCGGCGAAATCTGGTCGCGACCGTGTCGAACAGCTCCGCGGCGTCTACCGTCTCGACGTTGAGCGGCAGGTCGCCGCGCTCGGAGCGCGCGAGCAGGAGCAGGTCCTCCGCAAGCTGAGCGAGCCGGTCGACTTCCTGCGACGACCGGGAGATGGCCGCACGGAGCTCGTCCGGCGAGCCGCTGTGACGAACCGCGAGCTCGAGCTCCGTCCGCAGCAGCGCAAGCGGGGTCCGCAGCTCGTGACCCGCATCGGCGACGAAGTCCCGCTCCCGCTGAAGCGCGTCCTCGAGCCGCTCCAGCATCTCGTTCAGCGTCCTCCCGAGCCGCTCGATCTCGTCGTGCGTGCCAGGCACGGGCAACCGCCCACCCGGATTGTCGGCGGAGATCTCAGCCGCGCGACGGCGCATCGCCTCGACCGCTCCCAGCGAGAGGCCGGCGAGCAGGTACCCGGCGAGCGATGCGAGCAGGAGCGCGACCGGGCCCGCGATTAGGAGCTCGTCCCGGAAACTGTTGAGCGTCTCGACATCGTTCTGCCGCGTCGTGCCGACGATCAGGACGAGACGCCGGCTGCTGCTCCGGATCGGCGTCGCGAGGACACGCGAGGACTCGTTCAGGCCGGGCACCGATCCGACCACGGCGTAGACCGGCCCGCGCGCAGCCGCCCGCAGCTGCCGCGGCGAGAGCACGGGCGCGCGGCCGAGCGGCGGCGTCGCGTCTACCACCCGACCACCGTCCACCAGCTGGGCGTAGCTCTCCCCGCGCTCGACGAGCCGTCCTTCGTCGCCGGCGAGCGTCGCGCCGGGATGGCGCGAGAGCGTCCCGAGGTCCTGGGCGCGGACCTGGAGCTCGCGGTCGAGCTCCTTCGCCAGGTGCGAGGAGAGCCGCGTATAGAGAAACCAGCCTGTCCCCGCGAGCACGATCGCCATCACGACCGCGAACGCGGCGGTCACCCGGAGGCGGATCGGCAGGCCGCTCACGCCTCGTCTCGCAGCCGGTAGCCCGCGCCGCGAACGGTCTCGAGCGAGCGGCGGCCGAACGGCTCGTCGATCTTGCGGCGCAGGTGGCGGACGTAGACGTCGACGACGTTCGAGCGCGCGTCGTAGGCGAAATCCCAGGCGTGCTCCAGCAGGTGCAGCCGCGAGAGCACCTCGCCCGGCCGGCGCATGAACGTCTCGAGCAGGGCGAACTCCTTCGGCGAGAGCGGGATCTCCTCGTCGCCGCGCCGTACCTCGCGCCTCGCGGGATCGAGGGTGAGGTCACCGACGCTGAGGATGCTCGGCCGCTCGGGGTCGCCGCGGCGCGCGAGCGCGCGCAACCGGGCCAAGAGCTCCGCGAACGAGAAGGGCTTGACGAGATAGTCGTCAGCCCCCGTGTCGAGCCCGGCGACGCGGTCCTCCACCGCGTCGCGGGCAGTCAGCATCAGGACCGGCGCCCAGACCTTCGCCTCCCGGAGCCGCCGGCACGTCTCGAAGCCGTTGATCCCCGGCAGCATCACGTCGAGGACGATCGCGTCGTACTCGTGCGCCTCCGCCATCCAGAGCGCGTCCTCGCCGTTCGGCGCCAGGTCGGCGGCGAGGCCTTCGGCCAGCAGGCCGCGGCGGATCAGGCTCGCCATCCGCAGCTCGTCCTCGACCACGAGCACGCGCATACCGTGAATCCTGCCGCTTCGACGTGAACGAGAGATGAACGACCGCGTTCATCACAGCTTCATCTCGCGGTCGTACTGTCCGCGCCATGAGACGACTACCCCTGGTGATCGCAGCGCTGGCCCTCGCCGTCGCAGCCGGCTGTGGATCCACGAAGAGCACGAGCTCCACGGCGGCGACCCGTGCCGGCTTCACGGCCAATGTGACGAACTCCTGGTTCCCGCTCCGTCCGGGCTCGGTGTACCGCTACCGCGGGATCAAGGACGGCGAGCCGTCGCGCGAGGTGATGACCGTCACGCGGAGGACGAAGACGATCGACGGGGCGCCGTGCGCCGCGATCTCGGACCTGCTCTACATCCGCGGCAAGCTCGAGGAGCGGACGACCGACTACTACACGCAGGACGCGAAGGGCAACGTCTGGTACTTCGGCGAGCAAACGGCGGAGCTCGACGCGCACGGCAAGGTCAAGAGCACCGCGGGCACCTGGACCGCGGGCGTCGACAACGCGAAGCCGGGGATCTTCATGTTCGCCCGCCCGGCCGTCGGCCGCTCGGCGCGGCAGGAGTACCTGAAGGGCCAGGCCGAGGACCATTTCCAGGTCGTGAGCATGGGGGAGACCGCAGCCGTGCCGTTCAAGACCTTCCACGGGGC
>JAWVDY010000254.1:0-10086 GCA_033856995.1 Gaiellaceae bacterium | reverse complement strand
CAGGCCTCGCCGCAGTACCCTGCTCGCTTCCAGGGCTTCGAGCAGAACCCTGACACTGCGGCCCTGTTGTTCGCCCTCGCGATTCCGATCGCGACGTATCTGATACTGGCGACGAGGTCGCTACTCGTCCGGATCGTGCTCGGCGCGACGCTGCTTCTCTTCGTGGGATCCCTTGCCGGGTCGGGATCGCGCGGGCCGATGCTCGCCGCATTAGCAGGGGCGCTCGTCGTCGTCCTGAGCGCCGCGAGCGGCCGGAATCGAGTCGTGCTCGCTGTCATTGCGTTCGTGGCCTTCGTCGGCTGCGTGGGGATCAGCAGAATCCCGCAGGCGAAGCCCGCGCCACCCACGACGCCGGGCGGTGCGCCGGCGATCCGCCGCACGCTCTTCAGCTCGAGCGGGCGTCGCGCGGCCTGGGGTGGCGCCATTCATCAGGCTGAGAACCGGCCGGTCGCCGGCTACGGGTTCGGAACCGAATCGCGCGTGTTCGTCGACCGCTATGCGAGCTTTGAGTCGGACCTCGTCGAGAACACCTACATCGGCACCGCTCTCCAGCTCGGCGTGGTCGGGCTGGCACTCCTCTGCGCGGTCGTCGGGGCGGCGGTGGGGGTGTTCGCGAGAGCACCGTCGGCCGGGATCGAGACCGGGTGCGCGGGCGTAACGGCCGCCGCGCTGGTCGTCGCGGCCACGCAGTCGTACTTGCTTTCGGTGGGCAACATCGGGACGGCGACCGCTTGGGTCTCCCTCTTCCTGCTGGCCGGCCTCCGCGCGGTCCCTGCCGCTCAGTCGGCTGTCGCGGCAAGCTCCGAGAGGATGCCGTCGAGGGAGACGGCGAGCTCCCACTCCGAGTAGTCCCGGCGGAACCGGGCGAGGTCGGTTACGTAGCAAATGTGGTCTCCCCGCCTGGGTTCGTCCACGTACTGGCTCTCGAGTCCGCGGCCCGTGAGTTCCTCGAGGCGCTCAATCGCTTCGAGCAGCGAGATGCTGTTCGCCCTTCCGCCGCCGAGGTTGTAGACGGCCGCTGCCCGCGGCCGCTCCTCGAACGCGAGCACCGCCGAGCTCACGTCCGAGGCATGAATGTTGTCGCGCACTTGCTTGCCCTTGTAGCCGTTGATCCGATAGGGGCGGCCGCGCCCGATCGTTCGCGCGAGGTATGCGAGGAAGCCGTGAAGCTCGACTCCTGCGTGGCGCGCCCCGGTCACGCAACCGGCGCGGAAGCAGACCGTCGGCAGGCCGAAATAGCGGCCGTACTCCTGAACGAGGACGTCCGCGGCCAGCTTCGAGGCGCCGAAGAGGCTGTGCTGCGACTCGTCGATGCGGCACGATTCGTCGATGCCGTCGCGCCCATCGGCGTACTCCCAGCGCGTGTCCAACTCGACGAGCTCGAGCTCGTTCGGCGCGTCGCCGTAGACCTTGTTTGTCGACAGAAAAGCGAACGGCGACTCGGGCGCGTGTGCACGGGCGGCCTCGAGGAGGTTGAGCGTCCCAACGGCGTTTACCTCGAAGTCGTCGAACGGCCTCTGGGCCGCGAGGTCGTGGGAGGGCTGCGCTGCGCAGTGCACGATCAGATCGGGTTTCGCCTCGCGGACGATCCGCCTCACGGCGTCCCGGTCGCGCACATCGAAGTCGTGGTGTGTGAACTGCCGCGTCGAGCGGATGAGAGCGTCGAGGTTCGGGCCCGTATCCCCTCCCTCGCCGAAGAACTCGCGGCGCATGTTGTTGTCGATCCCCTCGGTGCGCCAGCCCCGCTCGTCGAGGGAGGCGACCATCTCCGAGCCGATCAGGCCACTCGAGCCCGTGACGACGGCGGTGCGCATTCAGCCGACCATACGCTCGAAGAAACCGTCGACGGCCTCGGCCCAGCGCTCCGCAGTCGCCTGCTCGGCGAGCTGACGCGAGCGTCGGCTGGCTTCGGCGCGCCAGGCATCGTCGGCCAGCGCCTTCGCGAGCGCCTCGCGCAGGGCGCCTTCGTCGCCGACCGGCACGCGGTATCCGTTCACGCCGGGCTCGATCAGATCCCAGGCGGCACCCACCGCCTCCGTCGCGACGAGCGGCAGGCCCGCCGCCGCAGCCTCGCTCAGGGCCATGCCCCACGTCTCCGAGCGCGAGGCGAGCGCGAAGACGTCGGCGTTCGCGTACCAGTTGGGCAGTTCGTCGCGAGTCGCTCGGCCTGCGAAGCGGGCGTTGGCCGGCGCGGCTTCGCGGAGCGAGATCTCCTGCGGGCCGTCGCCGACGACGATCAGCTCAGCCTCCAGGCCCTCGACCGCGCGCAACAGGGTGGCAACGTCCTTCTCCTGCGAGAGCCGCGCGACCGTGAGCACGGCCGGCGCGTGCCGGCGCCGAGCCTGCTCGACCGCCTTGGTGAAGGCGGCAAGGTCGAACGCGTTCGGTGCGACCGCGATCCGGTCCGCCTCGACGCCGAGCGAGAGCACGTACTCCCGGGCGGCCGTGCCCGGTACGAGCACGCCGACCGCCGAGCTGAGCAGCCGGCGCTTGAGCCAGTCGAATCCGTTGCGCCGCTGGTCGCGCGCAGTGCTCTCGACCCAGAGCGCATACGGCTGGCCGCTCCGCGCCGCCTGGAGAAACGCCGGCTGGTTCCAGCCGCCGACCAGCAGCCCGTCCGGCCGGAAGTCACGCAGCTCACGGCGTACGCCTCGGTTGACGACGAGCCAGTGGTGGTAGGCGAGAAGGTCGCGGCCGGGCAGGATGCGCGAGTCGAAACGCCACTCGTCCCGGTGAAGGTCGTAGTCACGCCTGGGGTCGCGCTCCGCCAGGAAGAGCACTCGCAGCTCCACGCGGTCGGCGAGTGCATTCCAGAGCGGAATCCGGAACGGCGCCGGGATCTCCGTGACGAGGGCGAGCTTCACCGACGTGCCTTGAGCAGCCGGCTGGGGAGGAGGGATCCGCCCAGCCGCCGGAGGAAGCGCCGCCTGCCGAGGAGCAGCGGCTCGGAGACGGCGGCACGTGCAGCCTCGCGCCGGACCTGCCCAAAACGCCCAAGGCCCCAGAGCGCGTCGACGCGGCGGGCGAGGAGCGCACGCCGTAACGGTCCGCTTGCGTCGGGCAGGTGCTTCTCGCTGACCGCGAGCAGCCCTTCGTAAAGCCGGGTCGAGGGGGTGTTTTCGCCGTGGAGGCGGTAGATCGCCACCGGGCCACCTATCGTAGGGACGAGCCGCCCGATCCGGAGGTAGAGGTCCAAATCCTCGTATGCGTCGAGCGCAGGATCGTAGCCACCCGCGGACAGGAAGGCGTCCCGCCGGACGAGGGTGGCAGAGGTGTAGATCGGCGCCTGACTGAAGAGCAGCGCAGCTGCATCCACCGGGCGGGCCGGGAAGCGGCGCTCGAGGACAGCGTTCCAGTCGGCGCGCGGCCTGCCCTCGCCGTCGACGACCCGGACCCGGCCGAACGAAAGCGCCGCGCCTCCGAGCGCCTCGGCCTGGCGCGCGAGGCGCCCGGGTACCACGAGATCGTCATCGTCGAGAAACGCGACCAGAGCGGTACGGGCTTCCTCCACCCCACGGTTGCGCGCGGCCGAACGGCCCACGTGGTCGATTTGGACGACCCGCGCTCCCGGCGAATCCACTGCCGCCCCGTCCGCCACGACCACGACCTCGGCCGGCCCGTCGGCCAGCGCGCTCTCGACCGCCTCGCGGAGGAATGAAGATCGCCCCAGGGTTGGGATCACCACCGTGACGTCAGCTGCGGCGGGCGATCTCGTCATAGATCTCAAGTATCCGACCGGTCATGGTCTTTGCCTCGAAGCGCGACTCGACCCGCTCGCGCCCCGCCTCTCCGAGCTGCCTCCGCAGCTCCTCGTCGTCGAGCAGCCGGGTCAGCGACATCCCGAGCGCCGGCGCGTCGCGCGGAGGCACGAGCAGGCCGGTCAGGCCGTCCGCAACGGCCTCGGGAGTCCCGCCTACGGCAGTCGCGACGACCGGCTTGGCGTGAGCCATGGCCTCGAGGACGGCGAGAGGAAGACCCTCGATCCAGGACGGCAGGACGAGGGCGTCCACCTCTCGCAGCGCGGAGGCCGCGTCCGGGCGGAAGCCCGCGAAATGGACGTTGAGGCCTTCTCCCAGCCGCACCAGCTGCTCCGCGTACGCGCCGCCGCGCTCCAGATCCCGTCCCAGGAAGACCGCGTGGACATTGTTCCTGCGCAAGCTGCGCAAAGCCTCGATCAGCTCCCGCTGGCCCTTTACCGGCGCCAGGCGACCGACATGCGCTAGGACGATCGCGCTGTCTGGGATCCTGAGCGCGGCACGGAGATTGGCCGGGGCAGCGGCCCTGAGCGCGGCCGTGTCGACGCCGTTGTGCACGGTCTGGAGCAGTCGGCGCGGAAACCCCTGCTGCTCGAAGGCCAGCCGCGTCGCGTCCGATACTGCGACGAGGCGGGCGCAGAGCCGGGCAGTCGTGTTGTCCAGCGCGACCAGCGGCGCACGTGCGGCACGCGACGGCCGAAAGTGGTTCTCGATGTGCAGGTGCGACACGACCGTCGTGCGAGCAGCCCGTGCGGCCATGCGCCCAAGCACGTTGGCGGCCACGTGGACGTGCGTGTGCAAGACGTCGACCTCCTTGTGACGCAGCTGACGGGCCAACCTGGCGGCGCCCCTGACCCGCGTCGTGCGCCGCACGTCGACGAGTTCGGTCGCGAAGCCTTCGGCCGAAGCATGGTCGAGGAGCTCGCCCCAGGTCGGCGACAGGAAGAGCGCGTCGTGCCCGGCCTCGCGCGCCGCGAGTGCAAGCTGCAGGGCCACCGCCTGCCCGCCAGCCAGCTCGCCGCCGGTGACCAGATGGGCGATCCTCATTCTGGCCGCAACAGCCTGCAGACAGCGACGAGCTCGGAGGCGTCGTCTAGGCGGTCGCGCGTGATCGCGATCTCATCGAGCTCGACGTCGACCGTTGGCGGAGTTCCGAGCGCTCGCGAGATCCGCCGGAGCACTGGGAGCCGCCGGCGCAAGCCGAGCACGTCGATCCGCTGCGCGAGCCGGTGCCGCCGCGTCTGTAGCCGCCGCTGACCGTAGAGCTCGACCTCGGCGAAGCGCTCCTCGAGCAGCGCCTCAAAGTCGGGGGGCGAGAGCTCGACTCGGTGGAACGGGTTCCGCGGCTCGCGGTTTGTTTCGTCGACGCGCGGGGTCGACACGAGCAGCGTCCCCTCTGGTCGGAGCACACGGGCAACCTCCACTAGGAAAGTCCGCTGATCGTCCAGATGCTCGATCGCCTCGAACGCGCATACGACGTCGAATGAGCTGTCCGGAAACGGCAATGCGAGCAGGTCTCCCTCCACAAATCGGACCCCCGGCCGCGCGTACTTGCTCAAGGCGTATGCGAGCGCTTCGGCCGACTTATCCACGCCGACGACCTGATTTGCCGTGTCTGCCAGATATGCCGATCCGTAACCGACCCCACAACCCGCGTCCAGCACCGTGGCAGATTCACACCACCGGCGGGCGAACTCGTAGCGCTTCAGGTGGAGGGCGAGGATTCCCGGCGACGTCGTCGCCGGCACGATTCGCTCGGGGTAACTCACGTCCTGGCGAAGTATCCTTTGCCCGACGTGGCCCCGGTACTGCGACGCCTGCCGCTGGAGCGGGCCATCCTCATCGCCCTCCCCGTCACCGTCCTCGCAGTCGCGTTCTCTTCAAGCTGGTCGACCGGCGTACGCAGCATCGGGCAACCACTTCGCGCCCTGGGGCTCGTCGCCCTTCTCTCGCTCTCACTCGCCTACGCCCTCCAGCGCCCCGCGCGGCTCGACCGGGCAACCAGCGCGACGGCGGCCGCGCTCGTCCTCGTCGCCGTGCTCTCCGCAACGTGGTCGGTGGACCCGCGGCACTCGATCGGCAGGGCTGTCGCGTTCGGTCTCGTACTCGTGGTCGCGGCGGCGCTCGCGGTGGGGACTGCGGGCGACGGCGACGCGGCACGGAAGCTCCTATGGGCGCTCGTGGCGGGCGCGATCGCCGTCGCCCTCACCGGCCTCCTGGTCGCCGCCGTCGCGCCGCACGACTCGGTTCAGCAGGCGACGAACTCCGTTGGCCAGCGCTACCGGGGCATCGGCGTCAATCCGAATACCGTCGCGATGCTGTTCGCAGTGGCGATCCCGCTCGCTGCCGCACTTTGGTTCGATGCCCGGGGCTTGAGGGGTCGACTCGTCGCCGGCGCGGCGTTCCTTCTCTTCGGCGGGTCGATTGTCGCGTCCGGATCCCGCGGTGCGGCCGCCGCCGGGGTGGCGGGCCTGCTCGTGCTCGCGGTCGCGTACAGCAGGGGCACTGTCCCGCGGACCGCCGCCGTCGCCGTCGCCGTCGCCGCACTTGCGCTCGCCGTCACCGCAATCTTCGTGACCGCAGTCTCGGCGCCCCTGACCGAGGCCGAAGCGGCGAGGGCGAAAGCCTACCCCGTCGGGAGCACGGAGCGCTACACGCCGAACGACGCCGAGTACATCGTTCGCCTCGAGGACGAGCTCGGCTCGAGTAGCTCCGGGTCCTCACGCAGCGTCTTCGATACGAGTGGCCGCCTGGAGGCCTGGCGGGGTGCAGTGCGGCAGGGCGCTCACCGGCCGCTGCTCGGTTACGGCTTCGCGACCGAGGAGGCGGCCTTCGTCGATCGGTACCGGAAGTTCGAAGGAGGCGTGCCGGAGAACTCCTTCATCGGCGTCTTCTTGCAGCTCGGAGCGGTCGGCCTCGCGCTGTTCGGCGGCCTCCTCGCAGCGCTGGCCCTCGCGGCCGCTCGCGCGGGCCGCGCAGGGGCGATCGGTCTCGCCGTCCTCGCAACGGGGGTGGTGCTGGGCTTGGTGCAGTCGTACGCGTATGCGGTCGGCAACGTGGCGACTCTGGGATTCTGGCTGTGCGCCTTCCTTCCGGCCGGACGCGAATGAGCGCGGCGCCCCGGCCAAGGATCCTCGTCCTCAACCAGTACTACTGGCCCGGGGTTGAAGCGACCGGGCAACTCCTCTCGCAGCTTTGCGCCGACCTCGCGAACGAGTACACGGTGAGGGTGATCACCGGTCGCCTCGCCCTCCCGGGCGCCGAAGCTGGGCGGACCCTGCACGAGGGTGTCGAGATCGTGCGGGTCAACTCGACGGCCTTCCCGCGCCGGATCCTCGCCCTTCGTGCCTTCAACTACCTGACCTACCTGTCGGCCTCGGCTCGAGCTGCCGCTGTGGCGCCGAGGCCGAACGTCGTGCTCTGTATGACCGACCCGCCCGTGGTCGCGATCGTCGCGCTCGCAGCCGCGAGGCGATCGCGAGCCTCCTTGGTCGTCATCAGCCAGGACGTCTTCCCTGAGATCGCGGTCCTGCTTCACCGGATTGAGAGCTCCATCGTGGTCGGGGCACTGCGGGTCGCGATCCGCGTGTACCTGAAGCGAGCCGACCGCGTCGTCGCGATCGGCGAGACGATGCGTCGCCGCCTCGAGGCTAAGGGGGCTCCCCCCGAGCGGCTGCGCGTGATCCCGAACTGGGTCGATACGACCTTCCTCGAGGAAAAGCCCCGCGATAATGACTGGGCGCGGGATGCCGGCTTGACGAGCCAGTTCGTCGTCATGCACTCCGGCAACGTCGGCTACACCCAGGATCTCGACACGCTCGTCCGCTCCGCCACCTTCCTGCGCGACCTCGATAGGCTCACGATCGCGATTGTCGGGGACGGTGCGCGGCGGAGCGAGTTGATGGGGCTTGCCGAGCTACTCGAGGTCGACCGGCTTCGCTTTTTCCGCTACCAGTCCCGCGAAGCGCTCCCGTACTCGCTCTCCTCGGCCCACGTGCATGTCATCGGGCTCGCGCCAGGCCTCTCCGGATACGTCGTTCCGAGCCGACTCTACGGCGTGCTCGCGGTCGGTCGACCGGTCATCGCGGCCGCCGACGCCGACAGTGAGACCGCCGAGCTCATCACGCGCACGGGGTGCGGGGTCGTTGTCCCGCCAGGGCGGCCTGAACTGCTTGCTGCTGCAATCCGGCGGGCGCACGACGGCGAGTACGACCTCGACGAAATGGGCCGGCGCGCACGCGAGTTCGCGGTCACAGAGGCGGATCGACGCGTTGCCGTGAAACGGTACCGCGAGCTGCTGGCCGAGTTGACGGGGGGGCGAGGGTGAGCCGCGGTCGCACGCCGAGGTCGGCGCCCTGATCGCGACCGGCTTCCCGCTCTATTGTGGCGGTGGCGAGCGGCCCTACGTCGCGCTGACGTTCGACGACGGGCCTACGCGCCGGACGCCGCAGCTGGTCCAGGTTCTTCGCGCCAACCGCGCCGGGGCGACGTTCTTCGAGATCGGCCGCAAGGCGGCGGCCAACCCGAGGCTCGTGCGGCTCGAAGCGTCGATCGGTGAAGTCGGTAACCACACCTGGTCGCACCGGTCCTTGACCGACCTTGCCAACGAGCGGGTCGTCGGCCAGTTCGTGCGCACGCAAAACGCACTCGAACGAGTTACGGGCAAACGCCCGCACCTCTACCGGCCGCCGTTCGAGGCACACAATTTCCGGGTCGATGGCATTGCCGCCGGACTCGGGTTGCTCACGGAGCTGTGGAACGTCGACAGCGGCGACGCGTCTGTGGCCTCGACACCCTCGGCAGAAGTCGTCTTTCGCAACCTCGTCAGGCGCGTGCGGCCGGGTGCAATCGTGCTCCTGCACGAGGACGAGACGGTTCCGACCACCGTCCGCGCGCTGAGGCGGTTCCTGCCCGAGCTGCGACGCCGCGGCCTCGATGCCGTCTCCGGGCTGGTCACCCGCGACCCGCCCGACGCCCAGGAGCTGCCGAACGGCTCCGGCGGCTGCAACTCGACCTGGCGCCGATGAGATATATCGTCACCGGCGCAGCCGGGTTCATCGGCTCGCACCTCTCCGAAGCGCTTCTGGCGGAGGGGCACGAGGTACGCGCCATCGACAGCTTCAGCGACTTCTATGACCCCACGCTGAAGGAGGCCAACACAGCCGCGTTTCCGGTGGAAAGACTCGACGTCGCCGACGAGCCGCTCGACGCGCGTGGGTTCGACGGCATCTTCCACCTTGCCGGGCAGGGCGGCGCCCGCGGCTTCGGCGACAGTCTCTCCGCGTATCTGCGGCTCAACGTGCTGGCGGCGCATCGCGTCTTCGAGGCGGCGGCGAGCGCAGGCGTGCGCGTCGTCTTCGCATCCTCGTCCTCCGTCTACGGCGACGCGGAGGCGTATCCGACGCCGGAGTCGACGGTCACGGCTCCGCTGTCGCCTTACGGAGTGAGCAAGCTCGCCGCGGAGCACATCGGCCACGCCTACGCGCGCGCCTTCGGACTCGATCTCGTCGTGCTCCGGTACTTCAGCGTCTTCGGGCCGAGGCAGCGGCCCGACATGGCCTTCGCGCGCGTCGCGCTCGCGCTCACGCTCCATCGTGTGTTCGACTTGTACGGGAGCGGGAGGCAGACCCGTGGCTGGACCTACGTCTCGGACGTTGTAGCGGCGACGGTCGCGGCGATGGCGGGCGGTTCGGGCATATACAACGTCGGCGGAGCGGTGGAGGTATCGCTGCGCGAGGTGATTGAGCACTTCGAGCGACTGGCGGGGCGACCGCTGCAGGTTCGGGAACGACCCGCGGCGGTCGGAGAACAACCTCGCTCGAACGCCGACACGAGCAGGATCCGCGCCGAGCTCGGCTGGTCGCCGCAGGTCGAGCTGGCGGACGGCATCGAGGCTCAGTGGGGGTGGGCGAGCGAGCTCGCAGGCCGTGGTGCCTAGCCCACGCGATCTACCTGCTGCCGTGCCGGCCGCTGCGGAGGCGTTGGAGCGCCACCTCCGCGGCCTCGAGTTCGGTGTTCCCGCGCGCGAGGCCGTCCGGAGCGGCCGGGTCGGAGGATGCGCGGTAGCGGGCTAGCCACCCGCCACGCGCTGTTCCGCAGGTCGACTCTTGGACAATGAGTTCATAACCCCTGCGCTCGAATTCAGCGCGGATCGCCGCGAGTCGATCATCCATGTGCGGTAAACGGAACTTTGCCGCTCAAGAGGTACGAGACACTTTCTTGGCCGGTGTACCCGCTCAAGACCCTTGCGTCGGCGCTGCCGCGACTATCCGAACAGTTCGCTCGGGCCGTGGCGCGCCGTTTTCGGCGGCGCGCCGCGCCGCTACCGCGT
>JAWVDY010000253.1:0-5428 GCA_033856995.1 Gaiellaceae bacterium | reverse complement strand
AGCCTATCCGCCGCGCGTACGGTATGCGGCGGTCGTGGCCGAGCTTCTGTCGATCGAGGAGGCCCAGCGCCTCGTGCTCGAGCGTGTGCAGCCGCTGGCGCCGGAGCCTGTTCCGCTGGAGCACGCGGCGGGGCGGATCCTCGCGGAGGCTGCGCGCGCCGCGGTCGACCTGCCGCCGTTCCCGAGCTCCGCGATGGATGGGTTTGCCGTCCGGGCGGCGGACCTCCCGGCGACGCTGCCGGTCGTCTTTCGGGTCGCGGCCGGCCGGCCGGCCGCGCGCCCGCTCGAGCCCGGTGAGGCAATGGGGATCGCCACCGGCGGTGTCGTGCCGGCCGGCGCGGATGCCGTCATCCCCATCGAGTATGTTGTCGAGCATGACAACGACGTAGAGATCGCGGAGGCGGCAGAGGCAGGCGCGAATGTCCGGCCGCGGGGCGGCGACCTTCGCGCCGGTGACGAGGTTGTTGCCGCGGGCGCGCGTCTCGCTCCCGCGCAGCTCGGAGCACTTGCGGCGGCCGGTGTCGCCGAGGTCGTCTGCGGTGCGGTCCCGCGCGCCGCCGTTCTCGCCACGGGAACCGAGCTACGTCGGCCGGGTGAGCCGCTCGGTCCGGGTGAGGTCTACGAAGCCAACGGGCTGATCCTCGAGACGCAGCTGAGATCGGCGGGCGCCTCCGTCGAGCGCCTGGCGGCCGTGGCCGACGACGACGATGCCCACCGCGGGGCGATCGCGCGCGGGCTGGAGCACGACCTGCTCGTCACCTCGGGCGGTGTCTCCGTCGGGCCCCACGACCTCGTCCGCCGCATCGAATCCGAGCTCGGCGTCGAAGAGGTCTTCTGGCGGGTGGCGGTCAAGCCGGGGAAGCCGGTCTCGTTCGGCGTGCGGGACCGGACGCTCGTCTTCGGCCTGCCCGGGAACCCGGTCTCCTCGCTCGTCGGCTTCGAGCTCTTCGTCCGGCCTGCGGTGCTGGCGCTGCAGGGCGCGGCCGACCCGCTGCCCCGGTTTGAGCCGGGGAGGCTTGCGGCTGCCGTGAGACGAAGCCCGGGCCGGGACGAGCTCGTGCGCGCCCGCATCGTGCGAAGCGACGAAGGCGACGCCGTCGAGCTGGCGCCGCTCGCGGGTCAGGAGTCGCACATGATCGCCCGCGCCGCCGCCGCCGACGCGCTCGTCCTCGTCCCGCGCGGCGACGGCGAGCTCGCTTCTGGCTCGCCGGTCAGGTACCTCAGGCTCCTCTGAGGGCGATCACCCCTGCGCTGACGCGAGCGGCGCCGCGGCGAGACCGGTCGCCGGTGGCCGGAAGGCCGGGCCACCACGTGGGTCGATCCGGACCAGGCGCGCGTACGCGAGGTAGCGGTGCGACGCGAAGAAGCGCGGATGACACGCCTGCAGCTCCACGATCTCGCGGCCGGTCGAGCGCAGGACTGCGAGGTCGTCGCCAGGGACGATCCGGTGCTTGTAAACGCGGTAGAGGAAAGTCGCGTACGGAACCTCGACCGTCACCGCATCGCCAGGACGCAGGCGCTCGATGTGGGCGAACGGCGCGAGGTAGGTCGTGCGGTGGCCGGCGATGTACACCAGCTGCCCCTCACCCGGCATGTACGTCCGCCGGTCCAGGCCGGGGCCTTTCATCAGCGAGTCGTGGTCGGTGCCGTCGACGATCACCATCTTGAGGTGCAGCCGCGGGACCAGGATCCGGCCTATCGCCTGACCGCGCTTCGACTCCAGGCGGTAGCGGCGGGCCTGCGCGCGGATCTCGCCGGCGGTCACCACGAGCGACGCCGTGTGCTTCGTGAATGAAGGCCGGTAGGTCCGGACGCGGCGCTCGTAGCTGCTCGAGAGCTGATGCTGCTTCCAGCTCGTGTAGAGCGCGGTGAACGGGTCCTGCCAGCGCCAGACGACGATGACCCACACGAGCAGGCCGACGCCGCCGACCGCCAGCAGCGTCCCGATGATTCGCACGAGCCTTCTCACGTTCACCCCTCTAACGCCTCTCGCTCTGCGTGTGATGCGCGCTTCCTCGCAGCTCTCACTGTAAGCACGGTTCGCCGGACCGTCTCGCGTAGCGGCCCACGTGGCGGGCGCTCCCGTGCGCTCGGGTAAGGCGCGTAGCGACCGGTCGCGAGCGCGGTCATCTGGCCGGCGGCCGCGAGCCACGCCACTGCGATCGCGACGGCAGGCAGCTTCACATAGCCGATCGCGGTCAGCTCCGCGAGATACCAGGGTGTGTCGAGGCCGAGGTGGTACCGCAGCGCCAGGGAGCCCACGAGCAACAGCGGCCCGAGGAATCCCGCCGCGAGCACGGCGACCCGTGTCCAGAGCGGCCGCGCGCGGAAGTGCGGCAGCCAGAGCCACGCGTGCAGAGACGGAAGCAGGAAGACGAGGGCGAATGGGTTCGTCGCGACGACGAGCAGCCCGACAACAGCGAGTGCCAGCAGCGCCGCAGTGGCGCCCGCCAGTTCCTCGGTCGCAGATACCGTCCGTCGGGGAGTCAGCCGCTCTCGTGCCACGAGCCAGCCGGGCCCGGCGAGGATGAGGAGGCCAATCAGGCCGAGAATCGGCCAGTGTGTTCCGGGCGTCGTGTCAGGCGGCAGTGGCACCGGCGGCGCGGACGGCCAGACGCCCACCAGGGCGAACAGCCCGAACACGAGCGCCGCCCACAGCCAGAAGCCAACCCGGCTGCGGTAGCTTCGCAGCGCCGGCGTGAGTGGGATATGGCGTCGTCGGCAGTGCGCGAAGAGGTCGACCGCCGAGAGCAGGAACGGCAGCAGCGCGGCCAGGAGTACGAGCTCGATCGCCCAGCCCGGGAGCACGCGCGGGCCGAAGTACACGTACCGCGCCGTTCCCGGTGCGAGCTCGGCCCCGAAGTCGAGCCACCGCAGCAGTTGCTGCGCCGAGCGTCCGAGCTGAGCTAGACGCACGCCGTCGAGCTGGCCGGGCCGGTCGAAGAATGCCGCCGGGGGCCTCTCCGCGCCGCTCGTCAGCGTCAGGGCGGGAATCCCGTGCGCGAGCAGCGGCCCCTGTTCGTGCAGCGTGTAGGGAAAGCCGAGGTCCACGAGCTGCGAGAGCGCGCCCGGATGGACCGGCCGTCGGCCTGCCTGCTCGAGCACGAGCTGCGCGGCGGTCGCCACGAAGGCGGGCGAGGCGAGCCGAGGTTCGGTGCCGGCGAGAACGAGGCGCGGGGGACCGTGGCCGGCCAGCGCGACCAGGTCGATCGCCGCGACTACGTGCCCGCGGTGCGTCTCGGCGAAGCGGCGCGCGCCGAGCGCGCCGAAGGAGCCGCCGTCGGTCGCAACGAAGACCAGCGTGTGCTGGGGGCCGACGGCTTGCGCGCCGACAGCGGAGCCGTATGACCGGGCGATCTCCAGCAGCGCTGCGACTCCCGAGGCGTTGTTGTTTGCGCCGGGCCCGACGCCGTTGTCGTCGCGGTGCGACATCACGACGATCTCGTCGGGCGAATGGCCGGGCACGGTCACGATCTGGTTCTCGAGCGTCTTCCTCCCGAGTCCGGGGAGGTCGGCCCGGAAGCGGTCTGCCACGACCTTCAGCCCGTACGGCGTGAGCTGGTCGCGCACCCAGCCCGCAGCGCCCGCGGCGCCTGCTCCGCCGGGCACGCGATCGGGGTACAGGCGTGCGAGCTCGGCCGCGAGGCCCGTGGCGCTGGCGCCGTCGAACGATGCCGGAAGCACGGGCTGCGGCGCCGGCAGCGGGTTCGGCTTGTGCACGCTGAACGCCGCTGCGAGCAGCGGGACTCCGACGAGCAGCCAGGTGCCGCGGTAGAGGCGCCCGCTGACCGGCCGCTCGAGCGACCCTCGGCGCGGGCGTCGCCGCGAAGAACGGGGCGGAAGCGCCGCCATGCCGTGGCTATAGTAGGTGGCAGAACCACGTGCGCCGGCAGGCGCTGCGATGCCTGACTCCTCCACCATCCTGCTCGTCGACGACGAGGACGCGGTTCAGAAGCTCCTCGCCTATCCGCTCGAACGCGACGGGTTCCGCGTGGTCCAGGCGAGGGACGGCGAGGAGGCGCTGGCGCGCTTCGCCGAGGAGCGCGTCGATCTCGTCGTGCTCGACGTGATGCTGCCGAAGCTCGACGGGCTCGAGGTCTGCAAGCGCCTGCGGGCCTCGAGCAGCGTGCCGATCATCATGCTCACCGCGCGCGACGACGAGCTCGACAAGGTCCTCGGCCTCGAGCTCGGCGCGGACGACTACATCACCAAGCCCTTCTCGATCCGCGAGTTTCGCAGCCGTGTGCGCGCGCTCTTGCGCCGCGCGGCGATTCCCGCGGGCGGGCGGACCGAGGAGGAGACGATCGAGCGCGACGGCCTTCGCATCGACCTCGGTCGCCGCGAGGTCGCGGCCGGCGGGGACCTGGTGCAGCTGACGTACGTCGAGTTCGAGCTCCTGCGCACCCTGGCCGCGAGCCCCGGCCGGGTGTTCACGCGCGAGATGCTGCTGCAGGCCCTCTGGGGCGGGTCGGACTACCGCGAGCCGCGGACGATCGACGTCCACGTCCGCCATCTGCGCGAGAAGCTCGAGCCCGATCCGAGCGAGCCGGAGTTCATCCTCACCGTCCGGGGCGTCGGCTACCGCTTCCGTCCGTGAGCCGTTTCTTTCGGAGCGTCGGCGCGCAACTGAGCCTTGCGCTGCTGCTGGTGGTCGCGATCTCGCTTGGAATCGTCTACCTGACGGTGATTCCGTCGCTCAGAAGCCGGCTCGTCGCTGCTCGGGTCTCGGAACTCGAGGACAACGCCGCTCTGCTTCAGCGCCAGGCCCACGACGACGTCGTTTTCGACCGGGACGTCGTCGATGCCTGGCACGACCTGACCGGAACGCGCGTGGTCCTCGTGCAGCCCCAGTCGGGCACGGCGCTGGTGCTCCAGGACTCGCGGGGTGGGCAGTCGTCCGCGGATGTCCAGGACGACACCGTCGTGCTGCGCGCGATCCGAACCGGGAAGGCGCAGCACGGTGTCGTCGCCGAGGCGGGTCAGCACTACGCCGAGGCGACGGTCCCGATTCTCGGCGGGTCGTACGTCCTGCTGTTGCGGGACTCGGTGCAGAACCGCATCGGGACCGTCGACTTGGTGAAGCGCCGGCTCCTGCTCGCGGCCGGGAGCGCCCTCCTCATTGCACTGCTGCTCGGGTACGGCGGCGCGCGCATGTTCGCCCGCCGGATTCGCCGGCTCGAGCGTGCGGCAGACCGGATCGCGCGCGGGGAATTCGACGAGCCGGTCGTCGACCAGGGCGGGGGCGAGCTCGGTGCGCTTGCCGCGGCGTTCGAGCGCATGCGCGTTCGCCTGGCCCACCTCGACGATGCGCGCCGCGCGTTCGTCGCCAACGCTTCGCATGAGCTCCGAACGCCGCTGTTCTCTCTCGCGGGCTTCCTGGAGCTGCTCGACGACGAGGAGCTCGACGAGCCGACTAGGCGCGAGTTCC
>JAWVDY010000252.1:0-8977 GCA_033856995.1 Gaiellaceae bacterium | reverse complement strand
GCTGATCGTCGACACCGGCAGGCGCGGCGGGACGGCCTCGCCTCGCGTGCAGCGGTCGATCCGCGCGTTGGTGAAGCGCATCGGGCGCGACCCGGAGGTCGTCTTCGTCCGCTACCGGCCCGGGCCCCCGTTCGTCGACGCGAGCGGCCGCTACGCGGAGATCGTCGTCGCCGGAAAGCATGAATACGGCGAGGGGCCGGCGCAGAGCTTTGTCCACCGGCTGCGAGGCAAGCTGATCCCGTCGACAGTGTGGCCGGCGGGCGTGCGCGTGCTCGCCGGTGGCGGGCCGCCGCAGGGCGTGGACTTCATCGACCGCTCGTACGCCGTCTTCCCGTGGCTCGTGCTCGGGGTGCTGGTGCTGACCTACCTGCTGCTGATGCGCGCGTTCCGCTCGCTGCTCCTGCCGCTGAAGGCCGTGCTGCTGAACCTGCTCTCGGTGGGCGCGAGCTACGGCCTGCTGGTCGTCGTCTTCAAGTGGGGGGTCGGCAAGAGCCTGCTCGGGCTCTACGAGTTCCAGCAGATCGAGGCCTGGATCCCGATCTTCCTCTTCGCAATGCTCTTCGGGCTCTCGATGGACTACGAGGTGTTCCTGGTCACGCGCATGCGCGAGGCCTGGGACGAGACCCACGACAACGTGCGCGCGGTCGGCCTCGGGCTGGAGCGAACGGGCCGGATCGTGACCGCGGCGGCGATTGTGATGGTCGCCGCGTTCTCCGGGTTCGTCGCCGGCCGCGTCGTCGGCCTGCAGGAGTTCGGTCTCGGCCTTGCCGTGGCGATCGTCGTGGACGCGACGATCGTGCGCGCACTGCTCGTCCCCTCGCTGATGGCCCTCTTCGGCCGCTGGAACTGGTGGCTGCCGACCCGCCTCGCACGGGTCGTGCGCGTGCCGCCCTCGCCGCTCAGCCCAATACGATCTGCGCGATGAAGGGACTGATCTGCGCAGGCGGCTCCGCCACGCGCCTGGCCGAGCTCACGCGCGTCACCAACAAGCACCTGCTGCCGGTCGGGAGGTGGCCGATGGTCTACTACCCGCTCCAGCTGCTGCAGCGGCTCGGCGTGCGCGACGTGCTGCTCGTCACCGGCCAGCAGCACGCCGGCCAGTTCATCGACCTGCTGGGCGACGGGCGCGTCGAGGACCGAGGTGGAAGCGAGCTCCTCTTCGATCTCGATCTCACCTACAAGGTGCAGACCGAGCCCGGCGGGATCGCGCAGGTCGTCGGCATGGCGCGGGACTTCGCGCGCGGCGAGCGGCTGCTCGTCTGCCTCGGCGACAACATCTTCGAGCACGCCCAACGCGAGGCGGTCGACTCCTGGCAGGACGGAGCTGTCATCTTCGTCAAGGACGTGCCCGACCCCGAGAACTTCGGCGTGGTCGCCTACGACGGCGACGGGTCCGTGACCGACATCGTCGAGAAGGCGGGCGTCGTCGACACGCGCTACGAGAGCCCGCCGTCGAGCGACGCCGTGGTCGGGCTCTACGGCTATCCGCCGGAGGTGTTCGAGATCGTCGAGTCACTGGAGCCGTCCAGTCGCGGCGAGCTCGAGATCACCGACGTCAACCGCGAGTTCGCGCGCCGCGGCGAGCTCGAGGTGCGCCGCGTCGAGGGCTGGTGGCACGACGGCGGCAAGCACTGGCAGGACCTCGCCGAGGTCGGGCGGCTGATCGAGGAGACGGGGGTGAACAAGTGATCGACGGGATCCAGGTCATCCCGTTGCGCCGGTTCGAGGACGAGCGCGGCTGGTTCTTCGAGCTGCGACGCGAGAGCCTGCTGCCGAAGCCGACGGTGCAGACGAACGTCTCGTTCTCGCGCCAGGGCGTGATCCGCGGCCTGCACTTTCACGAGCGCGGGCAGGACGATCTGTTCGCCTGCCTCTCCGGGACCGCGCGCGTGGTCGTGCTCGACCGCGAGAGCGGCGAGACGTTCACGGCCGACATCGGTGACGAGAACCCCGTCGCGGTCTATATCCCCGGCCGCCACGCGCACGGTTTCGAGGCGCTCACCGATCTCGTCTTCTGCTACCACGTGACCGAGGAGTACGACCCCGAGAACCCGGACGAGCAGGGCATCTGCTGGGCCGACCCGCGCGTGAAGCACCTCTGGAGCACGGACTCGCCGCTTCTCTCCGAGCGCGACCTCGCCGCGTGCTCCTGACCGGCGCGGGAGGCCAGCTCGGCGCCGCGTTGCGCGAGGCCTTTCCCGAGGCAGACGCGCGCACGCGCGAGGAGCTCGACGTGACGCAGCCGCTCTCGCTCGAGACGGATCTCGTCCTGCACGCCGCCGCGTGGACGGACGTCGACGGCGCCGAGACCGACCCGGCGGGCGCCGAGGCCGTGAACGTGCTCGGCACGCGGAACGTCGCCGCGCTCGGCGTGCCGGTCGTCTACTACTCGACCGACTACGTGTTCGACGGCTCCAAGCGCGAGCCGTACGCCGAGTCCGACCAGCCGCGGCCGGCGTCTGTCTACGGGCGGACGAAGCTCGGGGGCGAACGCGAGGTGCGTGAGGGCTGGATCGTGCGGAGCTCGTGGCTCTTCGGCTGGACGGGCACGAACTTCGTCCGGACGATGCTGCGGCTCGGGCGCGAGCGCGACGAGGTGAGCGTAGTCGCCGACCAGATCGGGTCGCCGACCTACGTCGGCCACCTGGCCGCGGCGACGCGCGAGCTGCTCGCGCTTCCGGGCGGCGTCTGGCACGTGGCCGCTGAGGGCGAGTGCTCGTGGGCCGAGTTCGCGGTCGCGATCTTCGAGGAGGCGGGGATCGCCTGCCGCGTACGCGAGATCACCACGGAGGAGCTCGGTCGCCCGGCACCGCGGCCGGCGTACGCGGTCCTGCGCAGCGAGCGCGACGGAGCTCCGCGTCTGCCGCACTGGCGCGAGGGCCTGCGCGCCTGTCTCGAGCGGCTGTAACCGTTACCTGCTCGTGACATACGGCGCGTATCGTGTGCGCCATGCTGACGAGGGCGGCGGTCATTCTGACCTTTGCTGCGGCGCTCTGTTCCGCCGCCGCCGCTGACCCTTCCGCGTCGCAGCCGGCCTGTCGCGAGGGGGCGCTCGTCTCGGCGAAGAGCGCCAAGGTCCTGGTGCGCTACTCGAGCCGCTTGGGCGCCACCGGTCGCCGGCCGCCGCTGCTGCCGGGGAGCGACGCCGTCGCCGACGGTTACGGCGGGTGGTATCTGGCCGGGCTCGGCCTCGCACACCTGTTGCACGACGGGAAGCTCGACCGCAGCTGGCATGCCGAGCTGCAGCGGAGGCTCGCGCCGGCGACGCTGCAGCGCGTGGGCGCTCGCCTGTACGTGAGCGACCGCCGGCGAGTGTTCGCGCTCGACGCAGCGACGGGTCGAAAGCTCTGGGCGTCACCGCTGGTCGTCCGCGGCCACGGGATCCTGGCGCTCGCCGCGAACGGCACGACCGTGTACGCAGGTGGGATCTTCGGGCTTGTCGCCGGCCAGCCTCGCCTCGGCCTTGCCGCCTTCGACGCCCGTTCCGGCCATGTGCTTCCCTGGCGGCCGCCGCGGCTCTTCTTCTACCGGGGCTCTACGCCTGCGCCCAACCTGAGCGCCAACGACGGCGTGAACGCGATTGTGCCCGTCGGGCGGCTCGTCCTCGTCGGCGCCAATGAGGCCGGCGGCGCCTACGACGCAGGCACCGGCAGCCGGCTGAAAGGCTTCGCCAGCCTCTTCAACGCGAATGCGGTCGACGTCCACGGCCAGACGGCCTACGTCGGGGGGACGATCCGCTCGTCGGTTCCCGTCCACAACCTGCTTGCGGTCGACCTGCGCAGCCGTACCGGCCAGCGCAGGCCGTGGTTCCCGACGCTCGCCAACTACGTAAATGTCTCCCGGATCGCCGCGTCGGGAGACAGGGTGTTCGTCGGCGGCGACTTCTGCTCGTCGCTCGGCTAGCGGCCTCGGATCGCCGGGCTCGTCGAGCCCCAGGCCAGGAGCGCGGCGCTCCAGCCGACGAAGAGCCCGACGGTCACGCGCGGTGAGGTCACGTTCAGCAGCAGACCGGCCGCCAGCGGGCCGAGCGGGTCGATCAGGCGCGCAAGATTGCTCCTGACGCTCTCGACGCGGCCGAGCAGCCGGTCCGGGATCGTCGCGACGCGGTAGCCGACGACCACCGAGTCGGTCGCAGGGATCACGAGCGCCTGCGGCAGCATCCCTGCGGCGAGGACCCAGACGCTCGGCCAGACGAGGAAGAGCCCGCTGCCGAGAGCGGCCCAGAGCTCGAGCAGGATGATCGCCCGAACCGAGAGCCGGCCGCGGACGAGCGGCGAAAGGAGCGCACCGGCCAGCAGCGCCGCACCGAACGCGGCCACGAGCCCGCCGATCTCGCCGCTCGAGAGCCCTGCTCGCCTGCCGACGACGACCACGACCAGGACGA
Source organism: Gaiellaceae bacterium (assembly GCA_033856995.1). GTDB lineage: Bacteria > Actinomycetota > Thermoleophilia > Gaiellales > Gaiellaceae > AC-32. The sequence goes on along the minus strand of JAWVDY010000252.1, from coordinate 4,593 downwards.
GCGCGGGAATGGTCACGTTCCCGAGCGCGTAGAGGAACGTCGTCGCGCGGATGAACGGCTCTCGCCAGAGGTAGCGGAAGCCTTCGGCGACCTCTGCCCGCAGTCGTCGTGCCTCGGGCTCGCGCCGCTCCTGGAACGGCGTTCGGATCGTCTTCAGGGACGCGATCGAGAAGACGTACGAGGCGGCGTCGGCGGCGAATGGGAGCGCGCGGCTGATGGCGAAGAGCGCGCCGCCGAGCGGTGGGCCGATCAGCTCGACGACCGCCTGCCGCGCCCGCTGGGCGCCGACCGCGGCCGGAAGCTGGGCTCTCGGAACGATCGCCCGGAGCGCGCCGGCCTGAGCCACGCCGAAGACGACCGCGCCGGCGCCTTCGCCGAACGCGACGAACGCGACCAGCGGCCAGCCCGCGTGACCGAAGTGGATCGCACCAACGAGCCCGGCCAGGAATGCCGCTCGCAGCGCGTCGGAGCCGATCATCAGCACCTTGCGGTTCCAGCGGTCGGCGGCGACGCCGGCGGGCAGGGCGAGCAGCGCGTACGGGAGCAGCCGCGCGAAGCCGACAAGACCTGCCTTCGCCGGCGAGTGCGTGAGCGCGAGGACGAGCAGCGGGTAGGCGATCCCCGTCGACGCGGTCCCGGCGCTGGAGAGCAGCCGCCCGCCCTCGAGCAGCACGAACTCGCGGTTCCTCCGCAGAGGAGTCGCGCTCAGCGCCAGGCCGCTTCGTCCACCGGCGCGCGGCCGCGGAGCGGCTCCCACCACTCGCGGTTGTCCGCGTACCAGGCGACCGTCTGTGCGATCCCGTCCTGCCAGGCGACCTCGTCGCGCCAGCCGAGCTCCCCGCGGATCTTCGTCGAGTCGAGCAGGTAGCGCCGGTCGTGCCCGGGCCGGTCGGGGACGATCGTCTTCAGCGACTTGGGCTTACCCGTGTGCTCGAGCACGGCGTCGGCGATCTCCTCGATCGACTTCTCGACTCCGGAGCCGACGTTGTAGGTCTCGCCCGGCCGCCCGCGCTCCAGCACGAGCTCGATCGCGCGGCAATGGTCGAGCACGTGCAGCCACTCTCGCCTGTTCGCCGTGGAGGCGTAGAGCGGGAGCGGCTTGTCGTCGAGCGCGCTGGTCGCGAAGAGCGGGATCACCTTCTCCGGGAACTGGAAGGCCCCGTAGTTGTTCGAGCAGTTCGTGATCGTGACCGGCAGCCCGTAGGTCTCGAAGTACGCGCGGACGGCGTGGTCGGCGCCGGCCTTCGACGCGTTGTATGGCGTCCGCGGCTGGTACGGCGAGTCCTCGGTGAAGACCTCGTCGGACTCGAGCGGGAGGTCGCCGTAGACCTCGCAGGTCGAGACGTGGTGGAACCGGCCGAGCTCGGTGCGGCGTGCCGCCTCGAGCAGCGTCTGCGTCCCGATCACGTTCGTGCGGAAGAAGCGGCCCGGGTCGACGACCGCGAGCGAGTTGTGCGACTCGGCGGCGAAGTTGACGACGACTTCGATCTCCTCGTCGCGGAGGGTCCGCTCCGCGAGGCCCGCGTCGGCGATGTCGCCCTCGACGAAAACGGTGCGCTCCTCGACGTCAGCGAGGCTCTCGCGGTTGCCCGCGTACGTGAGCAGGTCATAGGCGACGACGTGGTCGTCCGGGTGGCGCTCGAGCCAGAACCGGACGAAGTTCGAGCCGATGAATCCGGCCGCGCCGGTGACGAGGATTCGCATCGCGCGGAGTGTACGCAGCCCCGGCGCAGAGACAGGTCCTAGGGACTGTCCCTAGGGCACGGCCGGAAGAGACGGCCGGTTTGCTGGTGAAACCGCTGCTGGCCGCGGGCCATGTTCCTTCGGGCGTGGCGGGGGGACAGTCCCTGGCCCGTGGCCGAACCGGACGATCAGCAGTGCTGCGCGCTCTGGCGGATCGCCGGCGGCTCGCTTCGGCTGGGCTCGAGGTGCTCGGCGCGCTTCAGATACGTGATCGCCTCGCTGCACCGGCCGGCCCGGTACAGGGCGTAGCCGAGGTTGTAGTTCGCGTAGCCCTCGTACGGGTCGGCCGGCCCGGTGCCAGCGAGCCTGTGCACTGCCTGCTGCAGCAGCGGGATCGCGCTCGAGTAGCTCCCTTGCCGGATCAGCGAGTACCCGCGGTCGTTCAGCGTGTGGCCGTCCGTGCTCCCCGTCGCGGCTGCGGGCGGCGGTGGCGGGGGAGGTGGCGGCACGGGAGCGGCAGCGGTCGTCTGGTGCGTGATCGTTTGCCGAACGGTGGTCGTGCCGGCCGGCCCGGCCACCGTGCGCGTGATCACGGTCGGGGCCGAGTTGCCGCGACCGGAGATGATCGCCGCCACGACTGCGCCGATCGCTCCCGCGGCGAGCAGGAGCGCGAGCGGGAGCAGGTAACGCGCGGGACTGCGGCCAGCGCGCCGAGGCGCCGGGGGCGCGAAGGCTGCGGTCGTCCCGGCCGACTGCGACAGAGCACCGCGCAGCTCGGCCACGAACTCGCGAGCCGACCCGAAACGTGCTGCCGGATCCTTTGCGAGCGCGCGCTGGAAGACGCGATCGAGCTCGGGGGGCAGGTTCTCGCACCGTTCCGCGATCGAGGGCACAGGCGCGTTCACGTGCGCGGAGGCCTCCGCGGTCGGCGAGTCGCTCGCGAACGGCCGCTCGCCGCTCAGCAGCTCGTATGCGACGACGGCAAGCGCGTACAGGTCGCTCGCCGGCCCGGCGCGCTCGCCCATCGCCTGCTCCGGCGAGAGGTAGCCCGCCGTGCCGAGCACGGTCCCCGTCAGCGTCATCGAGTCCATGCCGGCCGAGCTCGCGATCCCGAAGTCGGCCACGCGCACCTCGCCGCGCTCGTTCAGGAGCAGGTTCGCCGGCTTCACATCGCGGTGGACGATCCCGTGTCCGTGCGCCGCGTCGAGTGCGGCGGCGGCCTGCTCGAGCCAGCCGAGCGCTCTCGCCGGAGGCTGCGCTCCGTCGCGCCGCAGTCGGTCCTCGAGCGATCCCCCGGAGAGGTACTCCATGACGATGAACGGCCGTCCCTCCCACTCGCCGACGTCGAAGATCGTGATCGCCCCCGGCTCGCCCGAGAGCCGCGCCGCGGCGAGCGCCTCGCGCTTGAATCGCTGGCGGATCCCGTCGTCCGCCGCATAGCGGTCGGCGAGCACCTTCACGGCCACCTCGCGACCGAGCAATTCGTCGGTCGCGAGGTAGATGTCGCCCATCGCCCCGCGGCCGATTCGGCGCGGCGAGTGGTAGCGCGGCGGCAGGAGTTGTGTGTCCACGGCCATCCCGCGAGGCGGTTTCCCCGCATCGGCCTGCCGGAAACAGTCCGATTGCCCCGCAAAAGCCGAAAACCGGCCAAACGTGCGCTACGCTCATAGGTGTCCGGTCGTGGCGTCCGGCCAGGATCCTCCGCGCGTCGGACCCGCCGTACTTCGCGATGGTCAGCACACTCGCAGCAACCCTCCTCGCAGCTTTGGGCCTCTCCGGCCCACCGGTCACGCATGCTCCAAAGCCGGGGCCTGCGTTCTTCGTCGCCGGGCACGGGTGGGGGCACGGCGTCGGGCTCGCTCAGTACGGCGCCTACGGCTACGCGCTGCACGGCTGGACGTACGACCGGATCGTGCCCCACTACTACCCCGGCACGATGCTCGGCGACGCACCGTTGAAGCGCGTCCGCGTCCTGCTCGTCGCCGCCGGCAAGACGGTCGTGATCTCCTCGCGCTCACCGTTCACGGTCAAGGACGGAGCGGGGAAGACCCACAGGCTGCCCGCGGGGAAGCAGGAGCTCGGCCCCGGCCTGAAGCTCCAGCTCGCTGCGAGCACCACCAAGGCGCTCCCCGCCCCGCTCGTCTTCGCGCCGGGCCCGACGTCGCTTTCGCTCGGCAGCCGCGCGTATCGGGGCTCGTTCCGGGTCACAGGCGGCAAGTCGGTGCGCGTCGTCAACGTCGTCGGCCTCGAGTCCTACCTCTGGGGAGTCGTCCCGAGCGAGATGCCCGACCGCTGGCCGGCCGCGGCGCTCGAGGCGCAGGCCGTGGTCGCCCGCACGTACGCGCTCACTCACCTCGAGCACGGCGGTGACTTCGATCTCTACGCCGACACCCGCAGCCAGGTCTACGGCGGGATCCCCGCCGAGTCGCCTCCGGCGCGCGACGCCGTCAACGAAACGGCCGGCAAGGTCGTGCTCTACAAGGGTGAGCTCGCCCAGACCTTCTTCTTCTCGAGCTCGGGCGGGCGAACGGCGAACGTGCAGGACGTCTGGGGCAGCTCGAAGCCGGTGCCGTACCTCGTCTCCGTTCCTGACCCCTACGACACGCTCTCGCCGTACCACGACTGGGGTCCACTGCGCTACTCGCCGAGGTTGCTCGGCCGCAAGCTCGGCTCGCGCGGGACGCTGCTCGACGTGCGGGCGACCGCCGCGCCGTCCGGGCGCGTGCGCTCGGTGATGCTCGTCGGCTCGAAGGGCAACCGGACGATCCCCGGTGAAGCGGTGCGTGAAGCGCTCGGGCTCCGCTCGACGTGGTTCACGATCGGCGTCCTCGCCCTCGACCCGCTGTCGGTGAAGCCCGTGCCCTACGGGACGATCATCACGCTCTCCGGTCTCGGCCGCGGTCTCGCGGA
>JAWVDY010000251.1:0-14130 GCA_033856995.1 Gaiellaceae bacterium | reverse complement strand
TTGCGGTTGGCGAGGCGTTCGCCACAGCGCTCATCCGCCGTTTCGCCAATACGTCCTACTAGCTAGTAGAGAGTCAACGAGCCGGCCTCAACTCTTACAAGCTCTTCAGCCTTTTCACACGCCCGTCTCAGCTTCGGCTGCGACGTTCCTTCTGCGTCCGATAACCGACACGAAGGAGGCGCGTGATGGACAGACAGATACGGTGGTCGATCGAACGGGTGGTCGCTCTCGGAGCGATCGCGGTCGGTCTGGCCGCCGGCACCTACGGCGTCGCGGCTGCGGCGACCGGCTCGGGCTCGAGCGGGTCGTCCGGTATCGCGGGAGGCTTGTCCGTGGCGGCGAGCACGCCCACGGCGGCCCCGAGTGCACGGCAACCCTGGGGCCGCCGGCGCAGCGACGAGACGCCCTTGACGGGTGACGCCCTCGCGAAGGTGAGGCAACTCGCCCTCGCCAAGGTTCCCGGCGGAACGGTCGTCCGGGTGGAGACGGACGCCGACGGCCACGCGGCCTACGAGGCCCACATGACGAAGGCGGACGGCAGTCCCGTGACCGTCTACGTGAACAAGCAGTACCAGGTGGTCGGCGTGGACTCCGGGATGCCCGGGCCCCGCAGGCCGCCGCCGAGCTCGAGCGGCGCGAGCGCCTAGAGCCGCCCGTGAACAGCAAACGCCGCGCGCCTCCGTGTCGAGGCGCGCGGCGTTCGCGAGAGCTACTTGCAGCCGGGGAACTTGAAGGACACGACGCGCGTCCTCCAGGTTCCGAGCACGACCGTGTCCTGGCCGAGGTACTCCTGCGTGTACCAGAACGTGCAGTCGTTGCTCGGGTCGACGGTCATGTCGCTGTAGTCGCCCCAGCGGCCCTCGGCCTCGGTCTGCGGGCCGCTGCCCGTGTAGGCGACCTGCTCGGCCTGTGTCATCTGCCCGAGTGGATCGCCGGCGGTACGGCCGGTGTACCGCACCGACGGGTAGTCGTTCGGGCCCGAGGCGCTGTACCCGGCGGCGATATCGCCCTTCTTGTCCTGCGCGACGCTGCCCATCCAGCGCCAGAGCGGGTTCGTCGGCCCGTCGGTCGGCGCGTAGGTGCCCTGCTGGTAGATCGAGGCTGCGCCGCCCTTCGGGATCCGCACCTCGTACCACCGGATGCCGGTGCGGCCGTCCGCGGTCACCGTGTGGTTGAGGAGCAGCGAGCCGTAGCTACCGAAGTTCCGGTACGAGAGCCGGAACATCAGCCGGTCGGCAAGCACGTCGAGGCCCTGCGGACCGCCCTTCTGCGGAACGCAGTCGCCGTAGCCGTAGACGCACTGCGGCCGGACGAACGGTGCGACCGGAAGCGCGTAGCTGGGCTGGCCGTTGTTCCCGAAGGTCGAGCTCGCCGGGTTGGCCCAGTCGACGTGGAACTTCCAGAGCCGCATCAAGAACCCGTCGCTGCCGTCGGTCGGTGTGATCGACGCCGGATCGTCGACCTCGGCGAAGAGGTTCGGCGAGCCTGCGGGCGGAAGCGTCGAGCCGTCGAGGTCACTCGGAAGCTGGCCGATGTACTGGCCGCCCGGCGGGTTGTTCGGAGCCTCGTCGAAGTAGATGACTCGGGCCGGCTGGCCGGCGAGCATCTTCGCCCGCTCGAAGGCCATGGCGCCCGCGCCGCTCGAGGTCTGCTGGCCGTCCGGGAACTCGTTCGACGACATGTAGTACGCGTCGGGCCAGACGCCGAGCTTCTCGTAGTCGTGGAACGTGCGCCCGAAGTGGAACTCGTAGAGGTAGTACGAGCCGGTCGCGTCGCCCGTCGTCGAGACCGCGATGCACTGGCCGTACTCCTCGGTCGCGGTCGGCGTCGCGATGAACTGCGAGAGCAGCCAGCGATTCGCGAGCTGGTCGTACAGCACCACCGGGTCGCCGTTGTCGTACTCCGCGCACTCACCCCCCGCGTTCGCCCAGAGCTGGTTGATCGGCGTCGCGGTGCGCAGGACCGCGCCGCTCTTCGAAAACACGGCGAAATCGGTATTCGCCATCTGCACGTACTGCGTCGCCCCGACCTCGCCGTTCGTGTCGGGCGGAAGGCAGCTGCAACTGCTCGGCAGGCCACACGGCTCGCCGAACGGCAGGCAGATGCCGTCGAAGTTCTGGATCGGGCCCGAGATCGGACCGGTGCCCTTCGTCTTCTGGACGACCGGGTCCTTGGCGCTCGACGAAGCGGTGGACGGTTGGAGAGACTCGATCCCACGCGCCTTCAGCGGTGCCTGCGGGACCGGCAACACCGGCAGCGAGCTGACGTCTGGCGAGACGCCCTGGAAGTCGCCGTTGATCACGTGCGGGCCGGCCGACGTGCCGGCGGCCGCGGCTACGAGCGACGTCGTGCCGCTCCCGGACGCGCTCGCGCGCGCGATCCCGACCGGATGCGTGGCGCCCCTCGCGGTCGTGCCTGTGCTGGACCCTCCGGCGACGGCCACCGCGACGGCGGCCAGCACGACCGGGAGCGAAGCCACGACGAACACCCTGCGCCGCCGCCTGATCCCAGCGACGGCCTGCGGAACGAGCTTCCGCACCATCCTGTCACCCCCTAGTCCTGTGTGCGTGCGCGACGGCGCGGATTAGCGCCGCCACACCGCATCCACTACCGCGTATTGCCACAACGAAAACCTGCGCGGACAATTCGTCCGCACATTCCACGCTTGATTGACGAATCAATCAGCGCCCACTAGTCACGCGCCACATTCCCGAGTACTCTCGGGCGGCGCTGAACTCCGTCGCCGCGTACCTCCAAAGCCTGAAGCCGCAGCTCCCGCGACCCGTCTGGTTGCTCGAGACCGGCGGCGTCGCAAACTCGCTGGGCAACGGGATCGTCATCCCGTTCCTCGTCATCTACCTGCACGACGTGCGGCACCTCGGTCTCGGCACCTCGGGAGCTGTCGTCGCCGTCCTGCTCGGGGTCGGCGTCGTCGGCAGCCCGCTGGCCGGACGCCTCGTCGACCGGATCGGCTCGCGCACCACGCTGATGTCGTCACTGGTGCTGCTCGCGGCCGGCTACGGAGGCTTTCCGTTCGTGCGCAGCGCCTGGCAGGCATTCGGGCTCGCTGCAATCGCGGGCGCGGGCAACGCGGGCTTCGCGCCGAGCCATTCGAGCCTGCTCGCGGCGCTGACCTCAGGCGAGCAGCGGACGACCGCGTACGCGCTCACGCGCGTGACCGACAACCTCGGCTTCGGGATCGGCGGCCTGATCGGCGGGCTGATCGCCACGACTCGGGTGCCGGCGAGCTACGACCTGCTCTTCGCGGTCGACGCCGGGACGTTCGTCGCCTTCGCGGGCCTGCTCCTGTTCGTCCCGCAGCCGCCACGCATCGGCGAAGCCGCGGCACGCGCCGCCGGCGGCTACCGCGAGGTGGCGCGCAACCGCACGTTCGTGTGGCTGCTCGCCCTGACCGCGGTGCTCGTCGCCGCCGCGTATGCGCAGATCGCCACGATGCTGCCGCCGTACGTGAAGGAGCACGCCTCGGTGGGCGAGGCCGGAATCGGCGCGATCTTCTTCGTGAACACGCTCGTCCTCGTCGTCGCGCAGCTGCCGTTCGCAAGGGCTCTCGGGGGGCGCAACCGACTGCGGGCGCTCGCTGTTGCCGGTGCGATCTTCAGCGCGACCTGCTTCGGCGTGCTCGCCGCAGGGACCTGGCTTGACGGAACGCGCGCGGTCGTCGTCCTGTGCGCGGTGATCGTCGCCTTCAGCCTCGCCGAGTGCATCCACGGCGCCGTCAACAACCCACTCGTCGCCGACCTGGCACCGCCGGCGCTGATCGGCCGCTACATGGCGCTGCGAACCTCGGCCTGGCAGGTCGGCTTCCTCGCCGGCCCCGCAGTCGGGAGCCTGCTGCTGACCCGCTCGCCGACCGCCCTGTGGTGCGGAGCCGGGGTGGCCTGCGCGCTCGCAGCCGCCGGGTTTCTGCTCCTGGAGCGGCAAATCCCCCGGGAAGTGGCTCTCTCGCCCGGTCCGGAGCGCGTTCGGCGCAAGGCTTTCCGGGTACCATGGCGAACACTTCCGATGAGAATCGACGACCCTCCCAGTCCCGGTGCCGAGCCTTCCCCGCATCAAGCGCACGAGACCTCGCACGCAGGCGAGGGGCGTCGAAGCACGGCCTGAGCCACGCCTCGCAGAGCTCCGCGCGCACGGCCTGACCTGGGTCCACCTCGACTCCCCGCAGCTCGCGGAGGCATCGCTCCTCGCCGAGCGCTACGGCTGGCACCCGCTCGACCTCGAGGATGTGCTCTCGCGGCGCCAGCGCCCGAAGGTCGACGAGTACCCGGACTACCTCTTCGGCGTCCTGCACTTCCCGGTGTACGACAAGGCGATCCAGCGGCTGAACGCGGCCGAGCTCGACGTGTTCGTCGGCAACGGCTACCTCGTGACGCTGCCGAACGTCGAGCTGCTTCCCGTGACGCGGCTGTTCGGCCGCTGCGAGGAGGACGAGGAGCTCCGCGACCAGCTCTTCGGGAAGGGCTCGGGCTACCTGCTCTACCACATCCTCGACGACCTCTTCGACTACTGCTTCCCGATCCTCGACAAGATCGGCCACAAGCTCGACTCGGTCGAGGACGACCTGTTCGAGAAGCGCGCCGAGGAGGTCGTGCGCGATCTCTCGAACGTGAAGCAGGAGATCATCTCCTACCGCAAGATCATCAAGCCCGAGCGCTCGACGCTGCGGTTGCTCGAGCGCAAGATCGAGCGCTTCCTGCCCGAGGACCTCGAGCTCTACTTCGACGACATCGTCGACGCCTCCGAGCGGATCTGGGACCTCCTCGACAACTACAAGGAGGTCGTCGAGGCGCTCGAGGACACGAACGAGTCGGTCATCTCGCACCGGCAGAACGACGTCCTGCGCGTGCTGACCGTGGTGACAGTGATCCTGCTGCCGCTGACGCTGATCACCGGGATCTTCGGAATGAACGTGCACTTCCCCGGGTTCGACGGCGCAATGGCGTTCTGGGTGATCCTCGGCTTCATGCTCGGCCTCGGATTGGGGCTGACGCTCTTCTTCCGTTTCAAGCGCTGGCTCTAGCGGGCGCAGGCTCGCGCAGCCGCGCCCGTCCGTAGTTTCCACCCGCTGAGACACGGGTCTTCGCGGATGCCGTCCCGTTGCGCGCGGTGTCTGATGAGTACACGGACACACGTACTGGAGGCACAGACATGCGCACGCTCATCCTTTCGGCAATTGCAGCCCTGGCACTGGCGGCTCCCGCTGCGGCGGGGAAGGCTCCCCTCGTCATCGCGATGCACGACCCCGGCTGCCACTGGTTCCAGGTCGGCGGCAAATACGTGACCTCCGTCGTCCGGCGCGTTCCGGTCACGCTGCTCAACCGCGACGAGGCGACGCTACGGATCAAGGGACCCCGTGGCACGAGGCTCGAGCGCGTCGGTACGAAGGCGACCCTCCGCGTGAAGGGCAAGTACCACATCACGATGGTGCACCAGGCCACCGACGACAACCACCTGACCCTGACGCTCAAGTAGCGCGCCGACACCTGTCGCCGAGGAGGCCCGCTACGGCGGGCCTTCGCCTATGCGTTGACGATGAAGACCGGCGTCCCGATGCGGACGTGGTCGAAGAGCCACTCCGCGTCGGGGATCCTCATGCGGATGCAGCCGTGCGAGGCCGAGTAGCCGATCGACGCGGCATCCGGGGTCCCGTGCATGCCGACTCCGGCGGCGTCCAACCCCATCCAGCGCGTCCCGAGCGGGTTGCCCGGCCCGGGCGGGATCGGCTTCAGGCCCTTCGCCCACGGCGAGTCCGGTGGGCGCCACCACGGGTTGCGCTGCATGTCCACGACGTGCCACGATCCGGTCGGCGTCGGATAGATGGACTGGCCGGTGGCGACCTGGAAAGTCCGCCACGGCTTGGAGCCGTTGTAGAGATGAAGCACGTTGGAGCCGCGGTAGATCACAACCACGGCGCCGAAGCCGTTCGTAGTCAGTGACGGCGCGACGGTGCGCGCAGCAAGGTGCAGCAGCGGCCGGCGAGCGACCGCGAGCGCGGCCTCGATCCGCTGCGTGGTCTTGAGGCGGTTCAGCGCGAGCCCCGGCTTGCCGGGCTCGATCACCGGCTGGACCCCCTTCAACGTCGCGGTTGCATCCTGCGCCTCGACCGAGAGCCGGCCGTCGAGGGCCCGCACGTAGCGCTGGATCTGCGCCGGGTCGACCTTCACGCGCAGCGAGAGATGATCTGTCCGCCGCGCGTTCAGAACCTGCTGGACGGCGTTGTCGGTGTCGACGCTCGCGCCGAGCGCCGCCGGCCGAACCGTCCAGTGCTTGCCGTAGAAGACGAACCGGAGCGGCCGGTTGTACCACCACGAGATCGCGTTCCTCGCCTGCTCCGAGGTGAGGTCGCCCACGCGCAGCCCGCCGATCGCAACTCCGGGGCGCACGGACGCCGTGCGCTGGGCGCTCGGGGCGGCGGCTCCGGAAGCGACGGCCGCCAATGCGATGAACAGCACGAACCGCTTCACGAGCAGGAGTTTAGGCGCTCCGTAGGCTGAACGGTAGGCTCGGCGCCGTGGCGAAGCAGCTCTGGGCCCCCTGGCGGCTCGAGTACATCAAGCAAGCGGACGAGCAGCTGGGCTGCGTCTTCTGCGACGCGGCCGCCGGCGACGACGAGGAACGGCTGGTCGTGCACCGCGGCGAATTGGCCTTCGTGCTGCTGAACAAGTTCCCCTATTCGTCCGGGCATTTGATGGTCGCCGCGTATCGCCACGTAGGCGAGCTTGCGGCGCTGACGGACGAGGAGGCGCTCGAGATCCACCGGCTCGCCGTGCAGGGCATCGAGGCGCTCGCACAGGTCTGCGCGCCCGAGGGACACAACCTCGGCTGGAACCTGGGCCGGATCGCCGGCGCGGGCGTCGTCGATCACATCCATCTGCACGTCGTCCCCCGCTGGGCAGGTGACACGAACTTCATGCCGGTCCTCGCAGATGTGAAGGTGCTGCCAGAGCATCTGCTCGACTCCCGCCGCCGGCTGGCAGAGGCCTGGCGGGCGGACGTCAGCGAACGCTGAACGTGCCCTGGCCGAGCAGCTGCCCGTAGTGCGCCTGCGACCTCGCCCCGAAGCCCGGCCAGACATACCAGACATAAACGCCTCGACGGAGCGAGTGCGAGTGTCCGCCGTATCGCCACTGCCGGGACAGGAACTGCCGCGCCTTCCTGGGCCAGGTGGTGAGCAGCTTCTCGCCGTGAGAGTAGAGCTGGATGTTGTAGTAGGTCGCGCGCGGGACGGCAGCCCAACGGAAGACGGGAACGGTCTTGACGACGGTCGCATCCCGCGGCGAAGTCAGGAGCGCGCTCGGCCGCACGAGCGCCGGAGTACCACCCGAGGCATTCTTTGCGTGGTCGTAGCTGACCACGAGATAGCGGTAGTACTGCCCGTTCTTGAAGCGTCGGTCGGTGTACGACTGGCTCCTGCCCGAGTAGACGAGCTTTCGGGGAGGCGTCCTCGGGCTCGTGGAGACGTATACGCCGACATGGTCGAAATCCTTGTCCGGAGGCTTCCGCCAGCGAAGCTGCATCCGGCCGTAACCGACGTTCCGGCGCAGCTTCTTGACGTTGGCCGGGGGCTGGAAGTCGACGGTCGGCGGGCCGACGCCGGAGATCGTCCACGAGTACGCGGCGGCGGTCGGATCGGCATTGCCCGCGGCGTCGAGCGCCTCGACGCGGAAGGTGTACGCCCCATCGCCGAGCCCGCTGTAGGTCTGCGGTGAGGAGCACGGCGTGAACCCGGACGAGTTGAGGCTGCAGACGAAGGTGGAGCCGGGCTCGCTGCTCGTGAAGGTGAACGTCGCGGAGCGGCTGGTGCTCGCGGCCGGCGGCGCCGAGCCGATCGCCGTCTGAGGCGCAACCGTGTCCACGGTCCACGTGTAGCTCGTGGCCAGACCCGGGGTTCCTCCGATCGAGACCGAACGGACGGAGAACGTGTGCGAGCCGTCACCCAGTCCGCCGTAGTGCTGGGGACTCGTGCACGAAGCGAATGCCGCGCCGTCGAGGCGACACTGGTATCCAGCCGCTCCCGCGTCCGAGGCGAAACTGAAGTCCGCGCCGGTCTGGTTCGTGTCGAGCGGCGGCTTGTCGGTGATGGTGACGAGCGGGTGAACGGTGTCGATCGTCCAGCTGTACGAGGCCGGATGGCTCGTGTGGCCGAGCTCGTCGCGCGCCACGACCTGGAATGTGTGCGAGCCGTCCAAGAGCCCGCTGAACGCCACTCCCGAGGAGCACGATGCAAAGCCTCCACCGTCGAGCTGACAGCGATACGACGCGACTTCATCGCCGTCGGTGAAGGTAAATGTCGCCTCGGGCGAGCCGCTGGGATTCGTCGGCGCACCCTGAATCGTCGGTTGCGCAGGCGGCGTGGTGTCGACCGTCCAGCTGAACGTCTGAGGCGCGCTCGTGTTGCCGGCCGAGTCGCTCGCCGTCACGCTGAAGCTGTGCTGGCCGTCGGCCAGGCCCGAGTAGCTCGCCGAGCCGCTGCCGCAGTCCGTGGGGTTCGAGCCGTCGAGGCTGCACGAGTACCCGGCAACCGGGTCTGAGTCGGAGAAGCTGAAGGCCGCGTTATGCGAGCCGCTGGGATTCGCCGGCGCGTCCTGAATCGCCGGCTCCGCAGGTGGCATCGTGTCGACCGTCCAGATGAACGTCTGCGGCGCGCTCGTGTTGCCGGCCGCGTCGGTTGCCGTCACGCTGAAGCTGTGCTGGCCGTCGGCCAGGCCCGAGTAGCTCGCCGAGCCGCTGCCGCAGTCCGTGGGGTTCGAGCCGTCGAGGCTGCACGAGTACCCAGCAACCGGGTCCGAGTCGGTGAAGGTAAAGGTGGCGCTCTGCGCCGTGGTGGGATCGTCCGGATGCGAGGCGATCGCCGGCTCGGACGGCGGAATGGAGTCCTCGACATAGGTGAAACCGCCTAAGGAGCATTCGGAGGTGCCGGTCACATCCGTTGCATTGGCGTAGAACGTGGTCGAGCTGTCATCCGGAACGCTGACCTGGATCGCGAAGTTGCCGGACTCATCTGCCTGAACGCTCGCGCCCGCTTCGACCGTGCAGCCGTTATCGGTGTACAGGGTGACTGTCGCCAGAGGCTCCGCCGTCCCCAGGAGTGAGGGGGAGTTCGCGTTCGCCGGGGAAGAAGGCGTGCTCGAGTCGATCGTCGGCGGCGGGACATCGGCCGCTGCACTCCCGGTCAGCATGACGCCGACCACGAAGGCGATCGCCGCGAGGAAAAGGATCCGTCCTCTCACGAGCCGAACAGCGCGATCGCGAGCCCGAGGGCGATGCTGATCGCGAGGGCGGTTCCGCCGGCGATCACCGTCTCACGGTGCTCGTACGCGAGCACGTTGATGTGCCTCGGAAGCACCGACGCGGGGACGCTGGCGACGGCGACGGCCAGGAGCGCAACCAGGAGCGCGGCGCCGAGCAGAAGCGGAGGCAGCGTCGACGAGGAGCTCGTTGCCCCAACGGCAGCCGCGACGGGCGTGACGAGCGCTCTCGGGCCGCGGGCGTCAGGCGGCCTCTGCGTCCAATCCGACCTCGTCGGAACGGCTGCCACCTTCACCTTCCTTACCTTCTTCTTCTCAACCCGCTTCGGCCGGTGGCGCTTCGGCCTCGGCGCCGTGTACACCGGTGGCGGCGGCGCGACATACGTCGGTGGTGGTGGAGGCGGCGGTGCCGGTGGAGGTGGTGGTGGAGGCGGAGGTGGTGGTGGAACGGGCGGAGGAGGAGGCTGCGGCGGCGGGTCCGGGTTCGGCACCGTCGTGATCGCGCCCGTTGCAGCGGTGCCGCCAACGGCGTAAGCGCCGGCGAATCCGGTCAGCGCCACGAGCGCAAGCAGGAGGACGCAGGTGCGGGCACCGGACCGAGGCCACGCGGCCACAATCGAGCGATGGATTCGATTGGTTCTGATCCTCATGTCCGCCCCCCCAGCTCCCTTGCGAACATCTTCGAGAGTAGCAGTGATTTTTCCTCTTGGACACCGGCGCCGAGCGCGCGCCGAAGGTCAGCCGACGAGCTCTGCGACCGCCGCGAGCGTGCGGTCGATCTCCTGGTCGCCATGCGCAGTCGAGAGGAACATCGCCTCGTTCTGCGACGGCGCGAGGTAGATGCCGCGGCCGAGTAGATGGCGGAAGAGCGCCGGGTAGTCGTCGACGAACAGTGTCCCCATCGCGCCGACGCGTTCGAAGCGGCCGTACTTGGCCAGTGCGTCGAGCCGCTGTCCCTTCCGCTCCAGATCGTCGTAGACCTCGGGCGTCAGCCGCCGCAGAACGGAGATCCCCGCAGCAGTCGCGAGCGGATTGCCCGACAGCGTGCCGGCCTGATACACGTCGCCGGCCGGCGCCAACCGCTCCATCAGCTCGGCCGAGCCGCCGAAAGCGGCCAGCGGCAGGCCGCCACCGACGATCTTGCCGAGCACCGTCAGGTCGGGCAGGACGCCGAAGCGCTCCTGAGCGCCCCCGCGCGCGACGCGGAAGCCGGTGATCACCTCGTCGAAGACGAGCAGCGCGCCGCTCTCGTCGCAGAGTCGCCGCAGGCCCTCGAGAAAATCGGCGGCCGGCGGGACGACGCCCATGTTGCCGGCGACCGGCTCGACAAAGACACAGGCCGCGCCCTCGATCTCCCCTTCGACAGCGTCGAGGTCGTTGTAGTCGACCACTCGCCCCTCGCCCTGCGCGTCGATCCCGAGCGTCCGCACGCCCGAGCCGGCCTCGGAGAGGAAGGGATCAGCGTGCCCGTGGTAGCAGCCACGGAATCGGACGAACGGCTCCCGCCCGGTCGCGGCACGTGCGAGCCGCAGTGCGGTCATCGCGGCCTCCGTCCCCGACGAGACGAGTCGCACCATCTCCACCGAGGGCACCGCGCCGACGATCTCGGCGGCTAGCTCGACCTCACGCTCCGTAGCGGTGCCGAAGGTCGTTCCGTCGCGCGCCGCTGCGACGACGGCGTCGACGGTCTCAGGGTCGGCGTGCCCGAAGATCAGCGGGCCCCACGACATGACCCAGTCGAGCAGACGGCGGCCTTCGACGTCCTCGAGGTACGCCCCCTCCCCACGCGTGGCGAAGATCGGCTCTTCGAGGCCGACCGCCTTCATGGCGCGCACTGGCGAATTGACGCCGCCGGGGATCAGCTTCAGCGCGCGTGCATAGAGCTCGCCCGCCGTCACTCGCCGTCGTCGCGCAGGGCGAAGAGGTCTCGCAGCGGCTCCGAGCCGGCCTCCTTGGCGCGGATCGTCGGCGCATGCAGCAGCTTGTTCACGATCTGCGAGGTCAGCGTCTCGACCGTCTCACGCTCACGCGGCGAGAGGTCGCTCAGCCGCGAGCCTGCGCGGGCGAGCTCCTCGGAGCGGATCCCCTCGGCGTGACGGCGCAGATCGCGGATCGCCTCGGCCGCGTCGCGGGAGCGGCGCCACTCGGCGAACCGGGCGGCCTCCTGGGCGACGATCGCCTCGGCCTCACGGATGTCCTCCTCGCGGCCGACGAGCCCGTCGCCGAGCGCGTCGATGTCGAAGAGCGTGCAGCCCTCGAGCTCGCCGATCGCGGGATCGAGGTCGCGGGGGACGGCCACGTCGATCAGCACCAGCGGCTTGTCGCGGTTGCTCACGGCCTCGGCGTGCAAGATCGGGTACGGACAGCGGGTCGCGGAGATGACGAGGTCTGCGGCTGGGAGCTCGACCGCGACGGCGTCGAACGCGGAAGCGGTGCCTCCCACGCGCTCCGCGAGGTCCTGGGCGCTCTCGAGCGTGCGACTTGCCACGACCACCTCGGCGCCCCGGCGCCTCAGGTCGCGTGCGGCCAGCTCGCTCATCTTCCCTGCGCCGAAGAGCAGCGCCCGCCGGCCCTCGAGCTCGCCCAGCTCGCGCGCCGCCAGCTCGACCGCCGACGTCGCGACCGACTCCGGCAGCTCGTGCAGCTTCGCCTCGGTGCGGACGCGCTTGCCTGCGCGGAGGGCCTCTTCGAAGAGCCGGTTCAGCAGCGCCCCGGTCGCACCTGCACTGCGCGCCGCGTCGTACGCGAGCCGGACCTGGCCGAGGATCTGCGACTCGCCGGGCACGAGCGAGTCGAGGCCGGCGGCAACGCGGAAGAGGTGAGAAACGGCCTCGCCGTCGTCCCAGCGCGCGAGCACGCTCTCGAGCTCGAGCCCGGAGCGGCCCTCGAGCTCTTCACGCGCCTGCTCGGGCTCGCCGCCGTAGAGATAGATCTCGGTGCGGTTGCAGGTGGAGAGGACGACCGCCTCGGCGCCACGGCCCGCGAGCAGAGTGGCCAGCTCGACCGCGTAGCCGTCGCCGAGGTAGAGCCGCTCGCGCACCTCCAGCGGAGCGTGATGGTGCGACACGCCGAGGGCGAGCAGGCGGTCGTCGTCGTGCTGAGAAAACGTCCGCACCAAATCCGCGGCCGATCCTACCTACGCCCGGAGGCGGAGAACCGTTACCGATGCGGCAGGTCGATCGGACGAATTCGCGCGACGGCAATGCTGTGATGGAGGCGGGCGCCGGTCGGGCGCGTGGCCACGCCGACCGCGGACCATGCGACCTTACCGACGTACGCCGTGGTGGTGTAGTCGCCGATGAACGCCTGGCCGGCCGGCGCCTGGACAAGCCAGAGGTAGGGAATCGGCGCCCAGAGCCGGAGCGGCCTCGTCCACGCTCCGCCCCCGTTCGTCGACGAGGCGAAGTACGGAGTCAGCCTGCAGTTCACGGGACGACACGTGTCCCTCGAGATGATGTAGAACGAGAGCCCGAGACGCACGGCTCTCCCGGGCTTGGAAGGCGCGATTCCCAGGCCGGGGACGACGTGGTCGCCCTCGGCGAGTCGGAGTCGCCTCGGCGTCGACCACCTGCTCCCGTTGGCCGAGGTCGAGAGCGCTAGGTCGTTCCCGTAACACGTCTTGCGGAAGCGGCAGGTCTCCCAGACGGCGTAGAGCCGTCCCTTCGCGTCGGCCACGACCGACGTGATCGCCGACGAGACCGCCCGGGTGTGCGACGCGAAGTACGGCAGCCCCAGCGCTACCTTCGTCCGGCTCCCAAACGTCCGCCCGCCATCCAGGGAAGAGGTCGCCGTGAAGGTCCACGGCGAGAGTGCTTTGGCCGAGGACTCCCCCGGCACCCCCGCGCCGCCCTCGCGGAAGAGCAGCACCAGCCGCCCGTCCGGGCGTACGACCGGGAAGGATCCAGTCGGGCGCCCAAGAGTCGACGTGATCGGTGTTTCGGAGGACCAGGAGGAGCCTCCGTCGACCGAGTAACGCACGCCGAGGCGCTCCTGATCCTCGCGGGTGAAGGTGATGTAGCAGCGACCTCTGAAACTGCTGCGCGCGCCCTTGTCGCACGTGAGCCAGTCCTTGTCGACCACGCCTTTCGCGACCTCGATCGGAGCCGACCAGTGGTAGCCGTCCTTGGAGCGATTCACCTGGAGAGTCCGCGATCCGTGCGCGAAGTCGGCGATCGACGCAGCAACCCAGACCTTGTGAACTGTGTCGTAGGAAGCGACCGCGTCAGTGACGTCGAGCGCCGCCCGTGGCGTTACGCCCGGGCGTGTGATGGCCTCGAGGTACCCGTGCCGCCAGTGCCGGCCGCCGTCGCGCGAGGTGGCCCAGCCGATCCTCGCCGAGCCGTGCAAGACCGTTCGGCCGACCTGGTACACGGTCACGAGCAGCCCGCGCGGCCCGGCCGCGATCGACGGCTCGACCTCGGTCTCGTGCTGAAACTTCGGCGCGCCGCTCGTCGTGTCTCGCGACACGCGCACGACGAGAGGACCGCGCCTTCGCGCCTCAACGCCGAGCGAGGTGGCGACGACGACCAGCGCAAAAGCGCCGACGGCCGCGATGACGAGACGCTGCAGCAGTGTGTTCTGCCCGCGCATCGGCCCTCACTGTTCTCACCGTCCGTTTGCGTAAACGTCTCCACCACCTGTGACGCGCTTCGAGCCGGCGGCGCCTTCTGTATCCTGCCGCGGCGCCACCGCCGCGCTTGGTGGCGACACTATGCGCAAACGGCGGATGGGAACACATGGTCCCGAGGTATCGGTCCTCGGGCTCGGCTGCAACAGCTTCGGGCTGCGGATCGGCTATGCCGAGACTCGGGACATCGTCGAGGCCGCCCTCGAGGTCGGGATCACGTTCTTCGACACGGCGGAC
>JAWVDY010000250.1:0-4581 GCA_033856995.1 Gaiellaceae bacterium | reverse complement strand
GAAGCGGAGGTTGTCGAGTCGCGTGAAGAGCTGCTCGAACGCGACCTGCCCCTCGAGCCGCGCCAGCGGCGCGCCGAGGCAGAAGTGGATCCCGTAGCCGAAGCCGAAGTGCTGCTTCAGCTCCGTGTGCCGGCGCGTCACGTCGAAGCGGTCGGCGTCGGCGAAGACGCGCTCGTCGCGGTTCCCGGAGCCGAGCACGAGCCGCAGGCGCGCGCCGGCGGGGAACGCGACGCCGCCGAGCACGGTGTCGACGGCTTCGATCCGCTCCCGGTCCAGGATCACCGACTCGACGCGCAGCGACTCCTCGAGCATCGCCGGGATGAGCGAGAAGTCGGAGCGCACGAGCTCGAGCTGGTCGGGGTGCTCGAGCAGGAGCCACATCGCGTTCACGATCATCAGGCCGGTCGTCCCCGCGCCGCCGACCATCAGCTCCGTCGCGATCACCGTGAGATACGGCACGTTCGGAGCTCCGTCCTCGTCGACCTGGAGCCGGATCAGCTCGCTGATGATGTCGTCGCCGGGCTGCTCGAGCCGCTCGCGAACCTTGCCCTCGAAGTACTCGACGAGCCCGGGCCAGTACTCCTCGTTCATGTTGTCGGCGCCGTCGATCGTGCCCGCCCACTGGCCGAGGATCAGCTCCCACTCCGGCCCCTCCGTCGGCAGGTCCATCAGCTCGCAGGTCAGGATCGCCGGCAGCAGCAGCGCGAAGTCGTGCATCAGCTCCACCTCGCCGCGGTCGAGGAAGCCGTCGATCAGCTCGTCGACGATCCGGCGCACCTGCGGCTCGACCGCGCGCAGCCGGCCGGGCGTGAAGGGGCGCGAGGCGAGGCGGCGCATCGCGGTGTGCTTCGGCGGCGGGACCGCGGAGATCATCGTCTCCGCGCCGCAGTCCATCAGCGTCCCCTCGGGGAGCTCCTCCGAGTACAGCTCGTGGTGGCGGAGCACGTACTCGATCTCCTCGTGGCCGAAGACGAGGTACTCGTCGCGGTGCGGCGACTTGTAGACCGGCGCCTCGGTTCGCGCCTGCTCGAAGAACGGGTAGGGGCAGTCCCGCAGCGCCGGCGACGGGTACTCCGGGAGGCGCGCGCTCACGAGCCGTCGCCGATCAGCTGGTGCGACTTCAGCGGCGAGACCTGCGTCAGCCCGCCGTCGACGGGGATGCAGGCGCCGGTGACGTAGCGTGCCTCGTCGCTCGCGAGGAAGAGAGCGGTCCAGGCGATGTCCCAGGCGTCGCCCTCGATCCCGAGCGGCGTCGCGCGGCGCCTGTCCTCGCGCGACTGCGCCGTCTGGTCGGAGACGAGCGGCGTGTAGATGAAGCCCGGCGCGATCGCGTTCGCACGCACGCCGGCGCGACCGTACGCGACCGCGGTGTCGGCGGTGAGCCGGATGATCGCCGCCTTCGAGGCTCCGTACGCGGAGGTCTGGCCGGTGCTGATCAGCGCGCCGGTCGAGGAGATGTTGACGATCGAGCCGCCGCCGCCCTCGATCATCCGCGGCACGCCGTGCTTCGTCATCAGCAGGACGCTCTTCAGGTTGACGGTGAGCACCCGATCCCAGTCGTCCTCGTCCACCTCGTGCGGCGCCGAGGGCGCCGGGACGATGCCGACGTTGTTGACGAGCACGTCGAGCTTCCCCCAGCGGCTGACCGTCTCGGCGACGATCCGCTCGCAGTCGGCGCTCGACGAGACGTCCGCCGCGACGACGAACGCCTCCCCTCCCTCCTCCGCGATCGTGGCGAGCGTCTCCTCGGCCCGCTCGGGCTCGCGGTCGACGAGGCACACGCGCGCGCCCTCGCGGGCGAACAGGACGGACATCGCCTTGCCGGTGCCGACGCCGGGGCCGCGCGAGCCTGCGCCCGTGACGATCGCAGTCTTTCCCTCAAGCCGTCCGGCCACCGGAGCGCCAGTATACGAGGCGTCCCCGCTCAGACCCTGAGATACTCGGCGCGTGGCGGGAAGACTCGACGGCAAGGTGGCGATCGTCACCGGCGCCGCCCAGGGCATCGGCCAGGCGTACGCCGAGAGGCTCGCGAGCGAGGGCGCGAAGGTCGCGCTCGCCGACATCCAGGGCGAGCTCGCCGAGACGAACGCCGCCGCGATCCGCGCTGCGGGCGGCGAGGCGATCGGCCTCACGGTCGACATCGGCGACGAGGCGTCCAACGAGGAGATGGCGCGGCGAACGGCGGAGGAGCTCGGCGGCATCGACGTGCTCGTCAGCAACGCGGCGAACTACGGCGGCTACGTCCACCACACGCTGCTCGACCTGCCGCTCGACTACTGGCAGCGGTTCCTCGACGTCAACCTGACCGGCGTGCTGCTCGGCGCGCGGGCGGTGCTCCCGTACATGAAGGAGCGCGGCAAGGGCAAGATCGTCAACCAGTCCTCCGCCGGCGCGGACGGGCCGCGGAACCAGTACTCGGTCACCAAGCTCGGCGTCCAGGGGATCACGGTCAGCCTCGCGCGCTCGCTCGGGCAGTTCAACATCAACGTCAACTGCATCGCGCCCGGGCTCACCGGCACCGAGGCGACGCGCGGCCACTACACCGACGAGGAGCTCGAGCAGATGGTCGCGACCCGCTCGCTGCTCCCCCGGCTCGGGACGCCGGAGGACATGGCGGGCGCGCTTGTCTGGCTCGCGTCCGACGACTCCGACTTCGTCACCGGGCAGATCATCCACGTCGACGGCGGCTACGTGGTGCACCCGGCATGAGCGGCACTCTCGACGGCAAGGTCGCGATCGTCACCGGCGCGGCCCAGGGCATCGGCGAGGTCTACGCGCGGACGCTCGCGCGCGACGGAGCCTCGGTCGCGCTCGTCGACCTGAAGGAGGACGCGGCCCGGGCGAACGCCGAGCGAATCGAGTCCGAGGGTGGGCGCGCGATCGCCGTCGCCGCCGACATCGCCGACCCGGCCTCGATCGCGAATCTCGTCGAGACGACCGCGAAGGAGCTCGGCGGGATCGACATCCTCGTCAACAACGCGGCGATCTACGAGGGCTACGAGAGCCACGTGCTGGAGGAGATCCCGCTCGACTACTGGAACCGGTTCCTCGACGTGAACACGACGAGCGCCCTGCTGACGATGCAGGCGGTCGTGCCCTACATGCGGCAGCGGGGCGGCGGCAGGATCGTCAACCAGTCGTCCGACGCCGCCGATCTGTGCATCAACCAGTACGGGATCACGAAGCTGCTCCTGCAGGGGCAGACCGTCGGGTTCGCGCGCGAGCTCGGCGGCGACGGCATCACCGTGAACGCGATCGCTCCCGGCCCGATCGACACGCCCGCGACGATGGACAACTACAAGGACCGCGGCATCGGCCACTTCCTCGCGGGCCTCGCGATCAAGCGGATGGGCACGCCGCAGGACCTCGCCGAGATGCTCGCCTTCCTCGTCTCCGACAAGGGCGAGTGGATCACCGGCCAGATCATCCACGTGAACGGCGGCTTCTTGACGCGGCCCGGCTAGCTCCGGTCTGCGGCGACCGCGCGGACGGCGTCCGCCAGGGCAGCGAACGGGTGCTCGCCGGTGAGGGTCAGCATCCGGTCGTGGCAGAAGGCGATCGAGAGGCCGGTGTCGAGGTCGGCCCAGGCGATCGAGCCGCCCGCGCCGGTGTGGCCGAGGAGCCGGTGGCCCTCCGACTCGGCTCCGGTGACACCGGGCGACTCGATCCAGAAGCCGCCGACGCCGACCGGCATCCGGCGCCCGTACGTGTCGTCGTGGGCGTCGAAGTCGGGCCGCGGCTCGAGGAACGAGAGCACGCGCTCCTCCGAGAGCAGGCGCACGCCGTCGAGCTCGCCGCCGTTCGCGATCATCGCGAAGAAGCGGACGAGCGAGCGCGCGTTCGAGATGCCGCCGACCGCCGGCAGGCACGCGCCCTGGATCTCGGGCCGGTTGAGGAGCTCCGGCGTCAGCCGCACCTGCGGCGGCACCGCGGCCAGAACGGGCGCGCCCGGCGGCGGCTCGGGCGGCGGCTCGGGGAAGGTCAGCGTCGAGATCCGCGCCTGCTCGGCGGGCGGGACGCCGATCCAGAACGAGTCCATCCCCAGCGGCTCGCAGATCTCCTCGCGCACGAAGCGGCCGAAGGGCCGGTGCTGCGGGTCGGTGCGGCGCACGACCTCGCCGAGCAGCCAGCCGAAGGTCATCGAGAGGTAGGTGTTGCGCGTCCCCGGCTCGGCGAGCGGCTCGACCTCGGTCAGGCGCTCGACCATCCAGTCCCAGTCGGTGAGCTGCTGCGGCGTCACGCCGACCGGCATCTGCGGCACGCCGGCGCGATGGCTCAGCACCTGGCGCACGGTGACGGCCTCCTTGCCGCGGGTGCCGTACTCGGGCCAGTAGCGCGCGAGCGGCGCGTCGTACTCGACGAGGCCGCGCTCGGCCTGGAGGTGGACGGCGGTCGCTGTAATCGCCTTCGTGACCGAGAAGATCGGGAACAGCGTCGAGCCGTCGACACCGTCGCCGGTCCACGCGTCCACGATCTGCTCGCCGTCGAGGTAGGCGGCGACCTGGAGGCCCTGCTCGCCGAGCTCGCGCGCCCGCGCGAGGCCCCGCTCGATCCGCTCGTCCACGCAGGAGACCCTACGCC
>JAWVDY010000249.1:0-24022 GCA_033856995.1 Gaiellaceae bacterium | reverse complement strand
GAGCCGCTTTGCGGACGCGGAGAGCTCCGCGAGGATCTGCTCGTCGGAGTAGCGCTTGCGGATGCCGGCCTGGAAGGCCTCCAGCGCCTTCCGGTCGATGCCCGCGAGCGCGCGATACTGGGGCTTGCGGGGCATTGGATCTCTCCAAATAGGATAGAGCAACTTCGCCCGGGTGCAAATGCCGAGTTAGCGTTTGGAGGCGTTTGCTAGCAGATCCGACTAGGACGCGACGAGCACGCGAGGGCGTGTGCCTTCGTCGTCGAGTGCCTCGATCGGCAGGATCCGCTCGAGTGCGGCCACGCACCGTGGGCAGAACTGGCTGCCCGCGGCACGGCGGAGCTCGTCGAGCGCCTCCGTGGCCGGCCGAGCCGCGCGGTAGATCCGCGTCGTCAGCATCGAGTCGAGAGCGTCGGCGACGTGGATGATCCTGGCGCCTAGCGGGATCTCCTCCCCCTTCAGGCCCTCGGGATACCCGGTGCCGTCGAAGCGCTCGTGATGGTGGCGGATAGCCGGTACGGCGTCGTTGAGGAAGCCGAGGCGATCGATGATGCGCGCGCCCTCGTCGGCGTGGCGCTGCATCAGCTCCCACTCGTCCGATGTGAGGCTCGCGGGCTTCAGGAGGATGGCGTCCGGAATCGCGAGCTTCCCGATGTCGTGGAAGAGCGCCGCGTGGCCGAGAAGATCGAGCTCCGCCTGCGAGAGGCCGAGCTCACGACCGACCGCGAGGGCGAGCTGCTGGACGCGCCGCGAATGGCCAGCGGTGTAGGCGTCTCGCGCGTCGACCGTGGCCGAGAGGCTCTCCATCGCGGCCGTCGAGCGCTCCTTCAGCAGCCTGTTCGCGTGCTCGAGAGAGACGTTCTGCGTCTGGATCGTCTCGGCCGCAGCACGGAGCTTCTGGGCGCTGCGCTGCGTGTGGCGGAGGTACGCCTCCTGCGTCTTGCGCATCAGCAGCAGCGGAACCGCGAAAACCGCGAGCGCCCACAGGCCGGCCGTCTCGTGCCCGACCCAGATCACGCCGCCGATGAAGCCGTAGACGAGGTAGTGCGTCGCGAGCCACGCGAAGCGCTCCTTGAACACCGCCCACCAGCGCTCGTGGCCTTCGATCGCGACCACGGCGCTGAGCAGGCTCATGTTGACCGCGAAGTAGGTCGCGCCCGCTGCGACGCCCGCGGCGACGTAGACGAATTTCCCGAGGTCGCCCCCGAAGCCGGCCGTGAACACACCGGCAGCCGCCAGGGACGAGAGCGAGAGCGTGCCGACGTTGAACACGACGTAGTGAAACGGCGAGCGGCGGGCGCTCCACTCCACCGCGGCGATCGTGAGCGCGATCGCGAGCGCGGCACGCGGGCCGAAGAGCGCGGCGCCGGCGATCGAGCCGACCGCGCTGACGGAGATCGAGCCGTCGTCGACTTCGAGCGCAAGAGCCTGCCCCGCGCCGACGAGTGCCACGAGTGCGACGAGGCCCATCCAGTCGGTGCTGTTGCCGAAGACCGCGCCGAAGATGCCGGCCCCGACGCCGACCGCGCTGACGATCCCGACGAAGCCCGCGAGGCGGCGTGAGAGCGAGAGGAAGCGCGGTCCGTGCATTGCGTGTGGCCGTGGGTGGCGCCGCTCGTGGTCGGGCGCGCTCTCGGCCGCGGGCGGCAGGGGGACGATGTGGTCGCCGTCCTCCGGCACCGCGACGAGCCGTCCCTGGCGCTTCTCGGGCATGAGCAACGGCTCCGAGCTCGCGTCGAGCACGCGGTTGCGTCCTTGCAGCTTGGCGCGATAGACCGCGAGGTCGGCCTGGTGGATCAGCTCGTTCGCGTCCGAGCCGTCACGTGGGAAGCCTGCCACGCCGATCGAGACGGTGGCGCGGATCGGCTCGCTCGAGGTTTCGACGTCGTACGCGCGCGCGGCGACGGCGCGGCGGATTCGCTCTGCGATCTCGAGGGCCTGCTCCGGCGGCGTCTCCGGGAGCAGGATCGCGAACTCCTCGCCGCCGAACCGCGCCGGCACGTCGTAATGGCGCAGCTGCGCGCGGAAGACCTCGGCGATCCCTTGGAGCACGGCGTCGCCCGCGAGGTGGCCGTAGCTGTTGTTGATGTCGCGGAGCAGGTCGAGGTCCGCCATCACGAGCGAAAGCGGCCGCTCGAAGCGCTCCGCACGCAGCAGCTCCTCACTCAACGCCGCTGCGAAGTGGCGAGCGTTGAAGAGACCGGTCTTAGGATCGACACGCGCCTCCTCCTGCAGCTGCGGTACCGAGAGTGAGCGGTGGATCAGCAGCAGCGGCGCGACCGAGAACGGGATCAGCCAGGGGTTGCGCACCCAGAAGGCGGCCATCGCGACGCCCAGCATCGCGAGCACGAGGTCGGTCGAGAGGCTCGGGAACGAGAAGAGCCCGGACTCACGCAGCGAGTGGCCGCGCGCGAGGTGCAGCATCGGGGCCATCAAGAGGTGGTTGACTCCGACGATCGCGGCGGCAGCCGCGAGGCCCGCGCCCGCGTACACGAGCTTGCCACCCGACCCGAAGCCGACGATCCCGTGAAAGGCCGCATACGCGGCCAGCATCGAGAGGGTCCAGTTGCAGATATTGAAGATCTGGATGTACCAGGCGCTGCGGTTCTTGAGCCATTCCGGGACGTGCTGAATGAGGCCGATCAGCGCCACAAGTTCCGGCGGGAGCAGCATCGCGGCGGGGATCAGGAACACGATCGTCGTGTGGTACGACTGGTTCCGCGGCGTGCGCACGACGAACAGCTGCGCGACGGCCGCGATCGTCGCGAGAACGACGAAGGTGAGCCAGCCCGGAGTCCGGAGGCTCAGGTGCGAAAGCAGCGGGACGACCGTGGCCATCGTCACCGCTGCGACGATGAAGAAATAGCCGGCGGCTCTCGGAGCGAGCTTCGGAACGTCTGGGCCGACCGCCTCGACATCGTGCGCGACGGAGCTCGGGACCGCGCTCAAGCCGGCTCTCTCTCCACTTGCGTCAGGCTGAGCTCAAAGCTCGTCATCGCCTGCTCGTTGTCTCCGATCTTCGCGCGGTCAGCGCGATCCGCAGGAACAAAAGTCGGTACCCCGTGGTGATCTGCGCCGGATGGCCCACCACCATTGGAAGCTACGTCGGTCGACGGAGGGTCACATCCCCCTTTTTCGGTAGGGGCCGAATATCCCCCGAAAGGGTGAGGGGCCGGGTTGGTAGCCCGGCCCCTCGGGTGAGGTGCTATGCCCCGTCCATCGCCTTAGGGTGCCGGTGGATCGCTGACGACCGAGGCAACGTCGGCGGGCAGGTTGCCCGGGTCGGGTGCGGTCGTTGGATCGGCCATGATCTCCGCCGCCTGTTCCGGCGTCAGCTGGTAGCCGTTCGGGTCACCGCCGGTGTCGCCTTCGGCCGCGTCCTCGTAGGACACGTCGGCCCAGGAGACGTCTGCCCAGGACACGTCGGCCCAGGAGACGTCGGCCCAGGAGACGGAAGCCCAGGAGACGTCGGCCCAGGAGACGACGTTCCAGGACGCGTCGGTCCAGGAGACCGAGTCCCAGGAGACCGAGTCCCAGGAGACGTTCGCCTTGGCGACGTCGAGCCAGCTGACCGCGTCGAAGCTGGTGCCGGCCAACGGATCGGCCTTTAGCCACTGGTCGAGCGCCTTGTTCGGGTTCGGCGGTCGCGTGATGGAAGCCGCCTTGCTCATCTGGAGCTCGCCCACGCCGACCGAACCGAGGTCGGCACCGTCCACGTCCTTCGTGGAGGCCATCAGTGCGCCCTTGACCTGGTCCGGGGTGAACTCCGGATGCTTGGCCAGGAGCTGCGCCGCTGCACCCGAGATCACCGGAGCCGCGAACGACGTTCCCGACAGCTGGATGTAGCCGGGCGTGACGATCTTGTCCGGTCGGTCGACGGCGAGCGTCGAGCCCATCGGCACCGGACCGACCATGTAGCGGCCCGGCGCGGCGAGATCGGGCTTCATGAACCCGTCCTCGGTCCGGCCGTAGGCCGACCATGGTGCGTTGGTGTCGTCCTTCAGGTTCTTCGTGCCACCGATGTCGACCGCGCCGACGGTGATCACGAACGGATCGTTGCCCGGGGCGTAGAGCACGCCGCTGGGTGTGCTGCCGAGACCGTAGTTACCAGCCGCCGCGACGACGACCACACCGTTGAACCAGAGCTTCTCCACCGCCTGGTCGAGCGGGTCCTGGAAGAAGTGGCTCTTGTTCGCCGAATGCAGCGAGAGGTTCGCGATCCGGATGTTGTACTGGGCTTTGTTCGCCAGGATCCACTGACACGCCGCGATCACGTCGCTCGTCCGTGCGACGCCGTGGTCGTCCATGACGTCGAGCGAGATCAGCGGAGCCTGAGGCGTCGCTCCGGCGTATCCGTCGGCCGCGCCCGCCGCGATGCCCGCCACGAAGGTGCCATGGCCGCGCCCGTCGCCCGGCGAATCGTCCGGAAGCGTGCTGAACTTCACGCTCGCCAGGACGCGCCCGCCGAAGTCGGCCGTACGCCCGGGCTGGATGCCCGAGTCGACGACCGCGATCGCCGGGACGGAATCCGCACGCGGCGAGTCCCCGCCGCTCCAGGCCTTCGAGACACCCGTCTCGTAAGGCCAGAGCTGGCCCGAGCTGTAGCCGCTGACGTGAACCTGGACGTCGGGGGTGACGAGCAGGTTCGGCAGCTTCACCAGTCGGGGCAAGGCGCTCGCCTTGACCGTGGCTGCGATGCCGTTGATCAGGCTCAGGCGCCGGTCGACGCCGTCGCGATTGTCATCCGCATACTGGTTGACGTGGGTGAAGGCCGAGAGCGCCGGCGACATGGTGCCGTTGGTGCTCTGGATGATCACCCGCACGTACTGATTCGGATGCCGCTTGGCTCCACGCAGGAGGCCCGGCGAGATCCAGGTCTTCTTGGCCGACGCGTGTGCGCTCAGCTTCGCGTGCCTCTGGTGCACTGCGCTGGATGCGAGAGGAACGCTGATCGCCAGCATCGCCGCAAGCGCGGTGATCGCCCCTCGTCCGCCCTTGCCCCAGAGCGCGCTCGAACGAGACTCACCGCCGCGGTTACCAGTACCCCACAGCGCGCTCGATCGGACATCTCCACGATTGCCGCCGTTCATCCTCACCCTCCGTGTCTCCTTTCCGCACCTTCGTGCGGTCCGCAGTCTTTGCCAGCTCGCGGCGAGGACTCGAAGAGCCGCCGCCGCGAAGTCCGGGCGGAATCTAGGCCCGGCAGCGGTGGTGCTACATCCCCCGGCCGGGTGAGGGCTGTGAAATCTCCCTCGAACGAGTGACCGCCCGCGGCGGGAGGTAGCGTGCCCGCCGTGTCTGCCCGCCTTGCCTTCGAGATCGGCGCCGCGCGCGCCGTTGCGGGCCTCTCGCGCCTCGCAGGGGCCGGCGGCGGCACGACGTTGCCCGGAAAGCTGCTCTGGAAGCTCGATCCGAAGGCTGTCGACCAGCTTGCCGCGCGTCTACCGGATGGCTCGGCTGTGATCTCCGCGACCAACGGGAAGACGACCACTGCGGCGATGGCGGCACGGATCCTCTTCCCCGCCCGCCGCCTTGCGCATAACCGCTCCGGCGCGAACCTCGTCTCGGGTGTTGCGTCCGCGCTCCTCGCGACGCGGGGCGCTCAGCTCGGTCT
Source organism: Gaiellaceae bacterium (assembly GCA_033856995.1). GTDB lineage: Bacteria > Actinomycetota > Thermoleophilia > Gaiellales > Gaiellaceae > AC-32. The sequence goes on along the minus strand of JAWVDY010000249.1, from coordinate 18,411 downwards.
GTTCGAGGTCGACGAGGCCGCCTTGCCCGAGGTCCTGGAACGCGTCCTCCCGCGGGCCGTGTCGCTCGGGAACCTGTTTCGCGACCAGCTCGACCGGTACGGCGAGCTCGAGCTGGTCGCTCGCCGTTGGCGCGAGGCCGTGCGCCGCCTACCGGAGACCACCGTCCTCGTCGCCAACGCCGACGATCCGCAGCTGAGCGATTTGGCGTCCGAGCGGGCTCCTCGCGTGCGAACGGTCTTCGGGCTCGACGACCCACGCCACGCCTCGCCCGAGCTGCAGCACGCGGCCGATTCGAAGTGGTGCGTCCGGTGCGGGACTCCGTACGAGTATGCCGCGGCCTACATCGGCCACCTCGGCGACTTTCGCTGTCCCTCGTGCGGACACGCGCGGCTGACGCTGGACGTGTCCGGGCAGAAGATCGAGCTGAACGGCCTCGACGGTGTCTCGTTCGACCTCGTCGTGCCGGAGGGCACGAGGCGGGTCGAGCTAGGGGTTCCAGGGCTCTACAACGTCTACAACGCGCTCGCCGCTGCCGCACTCGCCCGCGCGCTCGGCACGTCCCTCGACGCTATACACGCCGGTTTGCAGGGCTTTTCTGCTGCCTTCGGGCGCTTCGAACGCATCTCTCTCGGCGACCGGTCGCTGCTCGTGCTCCTGATCAAGAACCCGGCGGGCGCGAACGAGGTCGTCCGGACGCTCGTCATGGGCGGCGCGCCAAAGGTGCTACTCGTCGCGCTGAACGACGAGATCGCCGACGGCCGCGACGTCTCCTGGATCTGGGACGTCGACTTCGAGCCGCTGCTCGGCTCTCTCGAGCACCTTGTCGCCACTGGAGAACGCGCCGCCGAGCTCGCGCTCAGGTTCAAGTACGCCGGGCTCGACGAGGCCGCGATCGAGGTCGTCCCGCCGCTCGAGGCCGGACTCGATCGCGCGCTCGAGCTGACGCCTCCGGGGGGCGAGCTCGCGGCGCTGCCCACATACACCGCGATGCTGGCGCTCCGCGACCTCGTCGCGCGCCGTGGCTTCGTCCGGCCGTACTGGGAGGAGGCCGCTTGAGGATCGTCGTCGGCCACCTGTTCCCGGCATACCTGAACATCTACGCCGATCGCGGCAACATCGCGGTGCTCTCGCAGCGGGCGGTTTGGCGCGGTCACGAACTCGAGGTGCGCTCGCTCGGACCCGGCGACCTCGTCCAGCCGGGCGAGCACGATCTCTACTACGTGGGCGGTGGCCAGGATCGCGAGCAGGAGCTGATCGCCCCGGCGCTCGCGATCATGGCGCCGGCGCTGCGCGAGGCGGTCGCAGGGGGCGCGGCAGCGCTCGCGGTCTGCGGCGGCTACCAGCTCTTCGGCCGCTTCTACCGGGACCAGAGCGGCGACGAGCTCCCGGGAGCGGGTCTGCTGCCCCTGCGCACGGTCGCCGGCGAGCGGCGGATGATCGGTGACGTCCTGCTCGAATGCGAGCTGGAGCCGGGCGTCAAGCGGACGCTCGCCGGCTTCGAGAATCATGCGGGCCGGACGGCGCTGGAGGACGGCGCCGAACCGCTCGGCCGCGTCGTCGCGGGCTTCGGCAACGACGGCGAGAGCGGTTACGAGGGTTGCCGCGCCGGTCGCGTAATCGGGACGTACCTCCACGGGCCCCTCCTTCCCCGCAACCCGTGGCTCGCGGACTGGCTGCTGGCGCAGGCGATCGCGCATCGGGTCGGCGAGCCGCAGGAGCTCGAGCCGCTCGGAGACGAGCTCGAAGCCGAGGCTCACGCAGTCTCAGCCGCGCGCGCGCGGAGCCGCGGCGGGCGGTTCTAGGGAATCCAGAGAGCGCCCAGGTAGACCGCTGGGTCTCCCGGCGTCCAGCGCTGGAGGAAGCGCTGGATCGGCGGGTGCAGCACGACGTCGTCGAGCTCGTCCGTGGTGAAGAGACGATGACCCCGCACCGCGGCGTCATGCGATGTCACGCGTTCGAGGGAGCGGCCCGTGAGGTCGCCCGCGAAGATGATGTGGACGACGTGCTTCGCCGTGAAGCTGCGAACCGGAGCAATCGAGTCGGCGATCGCAACCGGGCCTTCGACCGGGAGCTCACCGTCGATCCCGACCTCCTCCGCGAGCTCTCGGTGCAGCGCATCGACGACGCTCTCCCCTGAGTCGACGCCGCCGCCCGGGAGGAGCCAGTGCTCGCGGCCGCCCTTTTCGTGCCGGCAGAGCAGGATGCTCCCCTGCCAGCGCAGGAGCGCCGAGACGCGGATCCGAGGCTCGGCGGGCATCAGGCGTGCGAGGAGCCGAAGCCGCGCACGCCGCGCTCGCTCTCCGGCAGCTCCTCCACCTCGAGCGGTTCGAGCTCCGGCACCGGGAGCACGACGAGCTGGGCGATGCGCATCCCCGGCTCGACGACGAACGGCTCGCGGGTGTCGGTGTTCAGCAATGCGACCCGAATCTCGCCGCGGTAGCCCGAGTCCACGAGCCCCGGGGAGTTAACGATCGTGAGGCCGTGGCGCGCGGCCAGGCCCGAACGTGGCTGGACGAAGCCGGCGTGGCCGTCGGGAATCGCGACGGCGAGACCGGTTCCGACGAGCGCCCGCTCCCCCGGCCCGAGCTCGTGACGCTCGCAGGCGGCGAGGTCGAGACCGGCGTCCCCGGAGTAAGCGCGTTCCGGCAGGACGGCGTCGTCGCGCAGGCGCCGGATCGGAAGCTCGATCACGCGCTCGAGCGCGCCTCGGATTCGAGGATCAGGTACGGCGCGAAGCGCCGCACTTCGCGCCGAGGCAGCCGTGCGCGCAGAAAGACCCCGTCGGGTCGGTCTGCCCGCTCGTCGACAGGCATTCCGAGCGCGTAGAGCTCCGCCAGGCGCGCGCCCTCGTCGTAGGGGATCAGGAGCCGCACAGCCTCGAAGCGGTCGCCGAAGCGCTCGGCGATACGCTCCCGGAGCTCGTCGAGCGCCTCCCCGGTGTGCGCGGAGACCTGCAGGGCGTCGGGAAAGCGGTTCGCAAGCCGACGCCGGTGGAGCGAGTCGACCGCGTCGATCTTGTTCAGCACCAGCACGACCGGGAGCTCGTCCGCGCCGATCTCGCCGAGCACGCTCTCGACGGCCTGGAGCATCGCGTCGAGCTCGTCGTCCGAAGCAGAGGCATCCGCGACATGCAGAACCAGGTCGGCCACGAGTGTCTCCTCGAGCGTCGCCGCGAAGCCCTCGACCAGCTGGTGCGGCAGCCGCCGGATGAAGCCGACCGTGTCGGTTACGAGGTAGCGGCGGCCGTCGACCTCGAACCCGCGCGTCGTCGGGTCCAGCGTCTCGAACAACCGGTCGTCGACCGATACGCCCGCGTCGGTGAGCGCGTTCAAAAGCGTCGACTTGCCGACGTTCGTGTAGCCCGCGAGCGCGATCGTCGGCGTCTCGGAGCGCCGCCTGGACTTGCGCCTCGTCGCGCGCTGCTTGGCCAGCCGGCGCAGGCGCTCACGAAGAAGGGTCACACGCCTGCGCGCGAGCCTCCGGTCGGTCTCGAGCTGGCTCTCACCGGGGCCCCTCGTCCCCACCCCGCCGCCGAGCCGCTCGAGGTGCTGCCAGAGGCCGCGCATTCGCGGGAGGTTGTACTCGAGCTGGGCCAGCTCGACCTGGAGCTTGCCCTCGGCGCTCACTGCGTGCTGGGCGAAGATGTCGAGAATCAACTGCGTCCGGTCGACCACGCGGGCCTGGAGCGCGTCCTCGAGGCGGCGCTGCTGCACCGGCGAGAGCTCGTCGTCCACGATCAGCGAATCGGCACCGGAGCGCTTGAACGCCTCCTGCACCTCGACGAGCTTGCCCTTGCCGACGTACGTGCGCGGGTCCGGGCGCCCCCGGTGCTGAACCAGCTCGGCGACGGGCTCGACGCCCGCCGTGCGCGCGAGCTCCCGCAGCTCGGCGAGCTCGCCGTCGGTGTCGGTGCCTTTGGGCTGCGCAGCGAGCACGAACCCGCGCTCGGGCTCGGCACCCGGCGCAGGATCGGGCTGTCGCGTCGTCACGCCGGGATTATGCCGCTACGCAGCGAGGACTCGATCCGGCGCACGGCTTCCTCGAGCTGCTCGTCGGGCACGGTCAGCGAGATGCGCACGAACCCCTCGCCGCTCGGGCCATATGACGGCCCCGGGGAGACGACGACTCCGGCCTCCTCGAGCACGAGCTCCGTGAACGACGCCGAGCTGTGGCCCTCGGGCACGCGCACCCAGAAGTACGGCGTCGCCTTGGGTGGGTCGACCTCGAGGCCGATTGCCGCCAGGCCCTCCGCCACGAGGTCGCGGCGGCGTTCATAGACGGCCGACATCTCACGCGGGAAGTCACGCGCCTCGGTCAGCGCCGCGACCGTTGCGCGCTGGACGGCCTCGAACATGCCCGAGTCGAGGTTCGTCTTGAGCTGTCGGTAGCGCTCGACGACGGCCGGGTTGCCGGCGACGATCCCGCAGCGCCAGCCCGTCATGTTCCAGCCCTTCGACAGCGAGAAGATCTCGACGCCGACGTCCTTCGCTCCCGCGGTCTCGAGGAAGCTCGGTGCGCGGTACCCGTCGTAACAGAGCTCCGAGTAGGCGTTGTCGTGGACGACGACGAGGTCGTTCGCGCGCGCGAACTCCACGGCTCGCTCGAAGTACCCCGGCTGGACCACCGCCCCCGTGGGGTTGTTCGGGTAGTCGAGGAAGAGCAGGTTGGCGCGCGCGAGCGTCTCCTGCGGGATCGAATCGAGGTCCGGGAGGAAGTGGTTCTCCTCGCGAAGCGGCAAGTAGTGCACCTCGGCTCCGGCGAAGACGGGCCCGGAGGTGTACGGCGGGTAGCCCGGGTCGGGTGAGAGGCAGACGTCACCGGGATCGAGCAGGGCCAGGGCGATGTGACCGACCGCCTCCTTGCCGCCGAGGGCCGGGACGATCTCCGACGCGGGATCGAGCTCGACGCCGAAGCGGTCCAGGTAGAACGACGCGGCCGCCTCGCGGAACTCCTCCGAGCCGTGGTTGGTCGGGTACCGGTGCGTCTGCGGATCGGCGGCCCCCGCTGCGAGCGCGTCGACGACGGCGTGAGGCGTCGGCAGGTCGGGATCGCCGATGCCGAGACTGATCACGTCGACGCCCTCGCGACGCTTCTCAGCGATCTTGCGCTCGAGCTCCGCGAAGAGGTACGGCGGGACCGCGTCCAGTCGCTTCGCGAATCTCACAGCTCGAACTCCTCGGCGAGCTCGACGGTGCAAATCTCCTCGGCGGGCCCCGTGAGGCGCGCCTCGCCGTCGCGCAGCTCTACGTGAAGGTCGCCCCCGGCCAGGTGGACAGTGACAGGGCTCTCGCACCAGCCGTTCGCAACCGCGGCGGCGCTCGCCGCGACGGCGCTGGTGCCGGATGAGAGCGTCTCCCCCGCACCGCGTTCCCAGACGCCGACGGTGATGTGGTGCTGCCCGTCGACGTGCATGAGCTGGACGTTCGTCCGCTTCGGAAAGCGCTCGTGCGTCTCGACGAGCGGCCCGAGGCGCAGTAGCTCAGCGCGCTCGGGGTCTCGGCGGATGACAGCGTGAGGATTGCCGACGGAGACCGGCGTGAGCTCCACCTGCTCTGCGCCGACCGAGATCGTCTCCGGCTCTCCCACCTCGACGGCGCCCATCTCCTGCTCCACTTCCTGGCCGTCGCGAATTCGTGCCGCGACCTCTCGCGAACCGACGATGATGCGGACATCGGCCGCACCGCCGCGTCTAGCCAACCAGCGGGCAGCGATGCGCGTGCCGTTCCCCGAGAGCTCCGCGGTCGAGCCGTCCGGGTTCCAGATCACGACCTCGGCGCGGTCGCCGTTGGCGGAGACAACCTCGAGGATGCCGTCCGCGCCGACCCCGAAGTGGTAGTCACAGATCCGGCGCACCGACTCCGTCGTGAGCGGAGCGGACAGCTCGGCCCGCTCGACGAGCAGGTAGTCGTTGCCCAGTCCGTGCCACTTCGAGAGCTTCATCCCGCGGAGGCCACGCTACCAACGTCCCGGGCCAGCGACAGGATCTCGGCGGCGACCTCGGCGGCCGGGCGGTTGGCGTCCACGCGGACGAGGCCCGGGATCCGTCGCAGCCATTTGCGCTGGTACGCGGCATAGCGTCGGGTTCGTACGACGAGCGCGGCGATCGCTTCCTCACGCGGCAGGTCGGCGACCTCCTGCAGGCCGAAGACGGTTCGGGCGGTCGCGGAGACGGGGCGCTCGAGCGCCCGAGCTACCTCGTTCTCGACACCGTGGGCAAACATCCTCCGGGTCCGCACCTCGATGCGACGCTCGAGCTCGTCCGAAGGAACGTCGAGGCCGACTACCAGGGTCGGATAGCGGGTGTCGCTACTCCAGAGCCGGTCTTCGCCCGGCCGGAGGCTCCAGCCGGCTTCCGCGAGCTCTAATGCCCGCACGACGCGGCGGCGATCGTTGAAGTGAACCGCAGCGGCGGCCCCCGGGTCGCGCTCGGCGAGCAGGTCGTGGGCTCCTTCGGCGCCGACCTCGTCGTAGAGGCGCTCGATTCGCTCCCGGGCTTCCGGCGCGGGCGGCGGTGGCAGCTCGAGGTCGGCGAGCGCCGCGCGCAGGTAGAGGCCCGTGCCCCCGACGACGACCGGCGTCCGACCGGCGGCCAGGATCTCGTCGATCATTTCGTGCGCGAGCCGCTGGTACTGCGCGACCGATCCCTCTTCGTCGAGCCCGAGATAGCCGACCAGGCGTGTCGGGAACTCGGACTGGTTGGTCAGGATCGGCAGGCCGCGGTAGGCCTGCATCGCGTCCGACGACACGAGCTCGGCGGGAATGCGAGCGGCGATCTCCTCGGCAACCGCGCTCTTCCCCGACGCCGTCGGCCCGAAGATCGCGAGGACTCGCTCAACCACGCAGGCGAGCCCGGGCTTGCTCGAGCTCCTCGCCGTTCACGCCTGCGTCGCGCAGGTACCCCTCGACGCTGCCGTAGCGCCGCTCGAGCTCCGCAAGGACGCCCTCCATCGAGGCCGCCGGCGTCTGCGCGATCCGCTGCAGCCGGGCGAGCTCCTCATCGGTCGCCGCCGCCTCGAACCAGGCCTCGTGCCGCGGCCGCAGCCGCTCCTCGCTCAGCGCGTAGTCGGCCGCGATCGTCTCCACGTCGACGCCTGCGAGCTCGAGCAGGAAAGCCGCGAGAAGGCCCGTGCGATCCTTGCCGCCGACGCAGTGGATGACGACCCCGCCCTCGGGCGCTCGCGCCAGGGCCCGCACCGAAGCGGCCACGTTCCGCTTGAAGCGCTCGAGGAAGATCAGGTAGACGTCGCGGGTGGACGTCGCGACGTCCGGGGCGGCGGTAGAGGCTGCCTCGATCTCCTCTGCGATCTCGGCCCACTCGGCCTCGCTCGCTTCCATGAACGGGACGTGCACGACCTCGACGGGCAGCTCGGCCGGCGGGTCGTCCTCGCGCTCGTGGTCGCCGCGCAGGTCGAGGACCGTTCGCACGCCGTGGTCGACGAGCGCGTGCCAGCCCTCGTCGCTGAGCTGGCGGACGCTGTCGGCGCGCACGATCGCTCCGCGGCGCGTCTCGCCGCCGTCCGCTGTCGGCAGGCCGCCGAGCTCGCGCACGTTGAGACAGCCGTCCCAGATCAGGTCGCGGCTAGGCGGCAACTGCGGCGAGCTGGGTGCCCTTGAGGGTCGTCGACGTCGCCGCCTCGATCGTCACCGGAACGAGCTCGCCCGGCGCCGCGGTGCCGGCGAAGTTGACGGTCGTGTTGCGTCGCGTGCGGCCGCGCAGGATCGAGTTATCCGTCCGGCTCGGGCCCTCGACGAGCACCTCCTCCACACGCCCGACGCGCTGGCGATTGCGCTGCTGCGCAACGCGCTGGACGACCTCGATCAGCCGCTCGATCCGCTCACGCTTCACCTCTTCGGCGACCTGGTCCGGCATGGACGCTGCCTCCGTCCCCCGGCGTGGTGAGTAGACGAACGTGAAGGCTCCGTCGTAGCCGACCTCCTCTACCGCGCCGACGGTTTCCTCGAACTCGGCGTCGGACTCGCCCGGGAAGCCGACGATCAGGTCGGTGGTCAGCGCGAGGTCCGGAATCCCGGCACGGAGCTCGTCGACGAGGCGGAGGTACCGCTCGCGCGAGTACGTGCGGCGCATCGCCTTGAGCACACGAGTCGAGCCCGACTGGAGCGGTAGGTGCGCGTGCTCGCAGACTGACTCGCAGTCCGCCATCGCCGCGATCACCGGCGTGCGGAAGTCCTTCGGGTGCGGGCTCGTGAAACGGATTCGGTCGATTCCCTCCACCGCGTCGCACGCGCGCAGCAACTCGGCGAAGTCGCTGCCGAGGTCGCGGCCGTACGAGTTCACGTTCTGGCCGATCAGCGTGAGCTCCCGGACGCCGTCACGCGCCAGGCCCTCGACCTCGGCGAGGACTTCGCCGGGACGGCGCGACACCTCCTTGCCGCGCACCGACGGCACGATGCAGTACGAGCAGACGGAGTTGCAACCCATCGAGATCTGTACCCACGCCTGGAAGCGCCGCTCGCGGTGCAGCGGCAAGCGGCCCGCGAAGGCCCGCCTCTCGCCGGTCCCGAAGGCACCGCGCGCAACCCCCTCGCCCGCCGCGCCGAGCCATTCGCCGAGGTGCGGAATCGAGCCCGGCCCGAAGGCGACATCCACGTACGGGAAGAGCGAGAACAGCCGCTCGCGCTGCGCCTCGGCGTAGCAACCACCGACGGCGATCACCTTGCCCGGGTCGCGCTCCTTCAGGCCTCGCGCCTGCGCGAGGTGCGCGGCGAACCGCTGATCGGGCTTCTCGCGGATCGTGCAGGTGTTGAAGACGAGCACGTCGGCCTCGTCCTGCGCGGGCGCCTCTCCGAGGCCGAGCTCCTCGAGCATGCCCTTGATCCGCTCGGAGTCGTGGGCGTTCATCTGACAGCCGAACGTCGTCACGTGGTACCGGCGCATGGCCCGAAACTCTAGCCCGGCTCTAGCTCCTGCGCGGCTTGACACCGACGAAGAGCTCGGCTCCGGCCGGCTCGTCGTCGTCTTCGGTGACGTGGTTCCTTGCGTCGAGGCCCGACGCCTCGATCAGCTCCAGCCACGTCGCTCTCGGAAAGAGCCCACAGAGATGACGATCGAGCTCGCAGCGGACGCCGCGCTCGTCACGCAGGAGGTAGGCAAAGTCGGAGACGTAGGTCGTGTCGGCCGGGTCGGGGTCGGTCACCCACTCCAGGTAGCGGAGACCGCGGTCGGGGCCGTCGTGACCTCCCATGCCCGTGTGCTCCGCAAAGCGCTCGCGAACGTAGTCGGGCACGAAGAGCGCGGCACCGCCCGGACGCAGGTGAGCCTCGGCGGTGGCGATCGTCGCCGCGAGGTCGTCCTCGGAGGTGATGTAGGCGACCGCGTCGTGGACGAAGACCGCGTCGAAGGTCTCGCCGAGCCTTGCCTCTCTCATGTCGCCGGCAAGATGACGGCACTCCGGGTTCAGCGAGCGGCTGAGCTCGAGCATCTGCGGCGAGCGGTCCACGAGCGTCAGCTCGAAGTGCGCTTTCAGATGCGAGGCGTTGTTGCCGCCGCCGCTGCCGAGCTCGAGCACCGTTCGCGGCAGCTCGTCACCTACCTGGGTCAGCAGCCTCCGGTAGAGCTCGGCCTCCTCCGCGTACTCCTCCGGGGCCGTCAGGAGGTGGAACCAGTCCGCGAGCTCGTCGTAGAGCCGCGGCTGGTCGGCGCTCATTTCGCGAACTCGACAGCCCGCGACTCGCGGATGACCGTCACCTTGATCTGTCCAGGGTATTCGAGCTGATCCTCGATCTCGCGCGCGATCTCGTGCGAGAGCAGCACGGCCGCGTCGTCGTTGACTTCCTTCGGTTTCACGATCACGCGAATCTCGCGGCCTGCTTGAAGCGCGTAGACCTTCTCGACGCCGGTGTGGCGCGCGGCGACCTCCTCGAGGGCTTCGAGCCGCTTGATGTAGTGCTCGAGGTTCTCGCCGCGGGCTCCGGGACGCGAGGCAGAGATGGCGTCGGCGGCGATCAGCAGCACGGCCTCGACGGTCTGCGGCTCGATCTCGTAGTGGTGCGCCTCGATCGCGTGCACGACCGCGGGGGACTCGCCGTAGCGGCGAGCGTACTGCGCCGAGAGCAGTGCATGTGAGCCTTCGACCTCGTGGGTGAGCGCCTTGCCGAGATCGTGGAGCAGGGCAGCCCGCCGCGCGGTCTTCACGCTCGCCTGGAGCTCCGCCGCCATGATCCCGGCGAGGTGCACGACCTCGAGCGTGTGCTTGAGCACGTTCTGGCCGTAGCTCGTGCGGAAGCGGAGTCGGCCCAGGATCTTCACAAGCTCCTCGTGTACCTCGCCGCAGTTGGCCTCGAACACAGCCTGCTCGCCCGCCTGGCGAATGGTGTCCTCGATCTCGGCCTTCGACTGGTAGTACATCTCCTCGATCCGCGCCGGATGGATGCGCCCGTCCTCGATCAACTTGGTGAGTGTCAGCTTGGCGACCTCGCGGCGGATGCCGTCGAACGAGGAGAGGACGACGGCCTGTGGGGTGTCGTCGATGATCACGTCGACGCCGGTGAGGTGCTCGAGCGCGCGGATGTTCCTGCCCTCGCGGCCGATGATGCGGCCCTTCATGTCGTCGGACGGAAGCTCGATCAGGGACACGGTCGTCTCGGCCGCATGGTTGGCGGCCACGCGCTGTAGAGCGTCGGCGACGAGATTGCGCGCGCGGCGCTTGGCCTCGGCACGCGCTTCCTCCTCGGCCTGGCGCACGCGACGCGCGAGCTCGTGGCGGATCAGCTCCTCGGAGCGCTCGAGCAGGTGCGTCTTTGCCTCGTTGACCGTCATGCCCGAGATGCGCTCGAGTGCGGAGAGCTGTGATTCCCGCGCGTCCTTCAGGTCTTCCTGGAGCTGCTTCGTGTGCACCTCGCGGTCGGAGACGCCCTGCTCGCGCCGGCCGAGCTCCGTCAGCTTGGCCTCGATGTCCTCTTCCTTCGCGAGGACGCGCTCCTCGAGCTTGAGGATCTCGGCTCGGCGCTCCGCGATCTCCTGCTCGACTCCCGCGCGGACGTGGACCGACTCCTCACGCGCCTCGATCTGCGCCTCGCGCCGCATCGCGTCGGCTTCCCGCTTCGCCTCGGTGACGAGCAGCTGGCGGGTGCGCCGCGCGGCGGCGAGACGCGAGCCCGCGAAGGCATAGAGCGAGAGAAAGGCAAAGCCGGCTCCGGCTGCGAGGCCTACGACGATCCCGATGACGACGTCCATGCGCGCTCCCTGCTTCGGGCCGGGGCCGGGGCCTCGACCGGGAACCGTTGACCGCGCCGGAACGCGGTGCTCATCCGGCACCGCTTGCACCGGGTCGTGCTCGAATCGGGAGCGGCAAGGCGCGCGAGCCTCGCCGGGCGGTCAGGTCGCCGCCGCTATCGGCTCCTCTTCCTCGCGCTGGGTGGTGGTTTGGTCGAAGGTCACTATCCGATTCGGAAACACGTTAGATGCAGGCAAAACGTCGAATGAAGCTCTTGTATCCTAACCTCGGTCACCGCTCTTGCGCAACGAGAGCGGCAACGACGTCCTCGTCGAAGCCGCGGCCCGCCAGCAGACGTGCGGTTTCCGGTGACGCTCCGCGGCGCTCGACGACCCGGCGCGCGCGGTCTCGCTCCGCCTCGAGCGACTCCAGGGCCTGCTCGATCGCGGCACCTTCTATGCCCGCGCGCTGAAGGTCGAACCGGATCGCAGCGTCGCCCTTGCCGCGCTCGGCGAGGACGCGGGCGCGCTCTCGAGCGAAGCGGCCGTCGTCGAGCAGGCCGACACGCTGCAACTCCTCGACGACTTCGTCCGCCTCGCCGGAGGGAACCCCCGCACGGAGCAGGCGCTCCTGGAGGCTGCACCGGGAGTGCTCCCGGCGCGCAAGGGCCCGCGTGGCCACGGCAAGAGCCTCAGCTCGCTGCGGACCGTCTTCCATCTACGCCTTCGAGACGACCTCGGCTTCCGAGTCGGCTTCTTTTGCATCCGACTCGACTTCCTCGGCTGCAGGCTTGCCGTTCGCCGCTGCCTCGAGCTCGGGAAGGAGCCGCGCGGAGACGATCTGGTCCGGTCCGGCGAGCGCCTGGAGCCTGAGCAGCACCTGCTGGGTGACGTCGGGGTGCTCGCGCAGGAACGACGTCGCGTTCTGCCGTCCCTGGCCGAGGCGCTCGTCCTCGAAGCTGAAGTGCGAGCCCGACTTCTGGACGACTTTGCGCTCGATGGCCGCGTCGAGCACCGTGCCTTCCCACGAGATCCCGGTGCCGTAGATGATGTCGAACTCGGCCTGCTTGAACGGCGGCGCGACCTTGTTCTTCACCACCTTCACGCGCACCCGGTTGCCGTAGGCCTCGACGCCGTCCTTGAGCGTCTCGATGCGACGGATGTCGAGCCGCACGGACGAGTAGAACTTCAGCGCACGGCCTCCCGGAGTGGTCTCCGGATTGCCGAACATGACGCCGATCTTCTCGCGCAGCTGGTTCGTGAAGAGGCAGATCGTGTCGGTGCGGTTGAGCGTTCCCGCGAGCTTGCGCAGTGCCTGGCTCATCAGCCGTGCCTGCAGGCCGACGTGCGAGTCGCCCATCTCGCCTTCGATCTCGGCCTTCGGCGTCAGCGCGGCCACCGAGTCGACGGCGACGACGTCGAGCGCACCGGAGCGGATCAGGAGCTCGGCGATCTCGAGCGCCTGCTCCCCTGTGTCGGGCTGGGAGACCAGGAGGTCGTCGATGTTCACGCCGATGCGCTTCGCATACGCCGGGTCCATCGAGTGCTCGGCGTCGATGAAGGCACAGATCCCGCCGCGACGTTGGGCCTCCGCGATCACGTGGTAGACGAGCGTCGTTTTCCCCGACGACTCGGGGCCGAAGACCTCGACGATCCGGCCACGGGGCAGGCCGCCGATTCCGAGGGCGAGATCGAGCGCAAGGGAGCCGGTGGAGACGGCGCCGATCGCGACCTGGGCGCGGTCGTTCATGCGCATCACCGAGCCCTTGCCGAACTGGCGCTCGATCTGGCCGAGCGCGGTGTCGAGAGCCTGCTCGCGGTCCACCGTTATCTCCCTCCCACTTCCATGGATTCAAGGACTTCGTATTGCGCCCCGCCGGGGCGTAGTCGTGACAGGAAAGCAGCCGCGTCGGACGGCGCGAACGGCTCCAGCTCCGGGAGCGCCGGCCGCAGGTACGGGCGCTGTCTGAAACGCAGCACGGTCACATGCGGAAGCCACCTTCGCCGTTCGCGCTCGTAGACGCCGATCGCCTCCAGGCGGGCATGGAGATCCTCCGCGAGCGCAGCAGCGCGGCCGCCCTCGTCGTCGAAGGTGAGCATCCCGACGCTGCGGGTCTCGCGGTAGCCCTGGAGCGACAGCCGTGCAGGGACCGCCGCCGAAGCGGCCCCCCGTAGCTCATCCAGGATGGCCTCGAGCTCGGCCACCGGGCGATGCCCGAGGAACGCGAGCGTGAGGTGCAGGTGGTCGCCCGGGACCCTTCTCGCATCGGCACCGGCAAGCGCCTCAGCCTGCCACGCGACGATCCGCTCCACCATCTCCGGAGGGAGCCGCAGCGCACAGAAGAGGCGAGCCCGTTCATCGCCTTCGAAGCTAGCAGGTGGATTCACACGTCTTCGTCACGACTTCGTGCCAGAAGTGTGCGCACGAGGTGCAGCGCCGCGGCGGCCGCGCGCGCACGGATGGCGCCGCGGTCACCGCCGAGGTTCAGCTCCCGCGCAACACCGCCGTCCGGGCCCTCCGCGTGCAGGTACACGAGCCCGACGGGCTTCTCCGCCGAGCCGCCACCGGGCCCTGCGACTCCGGTGACCGCGATCGCGACGTCGGCGCCCAGTCGCTCGCGCGCGCCCGCGGCCATCGCGGCGGCGGTTTCGGCCGACACCGAGCCGTGACGGGCCAGCACGGCCTCGGGCACACCCAGCTCTCGTGCCTTGAGCTCGTTCGAATAGGCCACGATGCCGCCGACGAACACGTCGCTCGAGCCCGCGACCGAGGTGAGGCGCACAGCCACGAGCCCGCCGGTGCAGGACTCCGCCGTCGCCAGCGTCAGCCCGCGGTCGCGGCACGCATCGAGCACGAGCTCCGCGACCGGCCGCTCGTCGACGGCGAACAGGTGCCGACCCGCGCGCGCCCGCAGCCCGGAGACGAGCGCGTCCGCACGCTCTCCGCCCTTCTCGTCGACGAACAGGTCGACGTGGATCTCGAACTCGCGCGCGCAGATCGTCGCTGTCACGCCGTCGCCCTCTCCCCCGCTCTCCTCGAGCGCACGCGCGATCTCCGACTCGCTCGCGCCGTAGAACCGCAGGACGCGCCGCTGGGGTTCACGCGCGTGCGCGAGGACGGCCTTGACAGGCGGAGACTCGAGCGCCAGCGGCCAAAGCCCGCGCAGCTCGGGCGGCGGGCCGGGAAGCACCACGACCGCGCCTCGCTCGGTCGCCAGCGCGAGGGCGGGCGCCGTCCCGGCGATCCCGAGCACGATCGCGCCCTCCGGCAGCGTCGCCTGCTTGCGGACGCCGTCGGCGAAGTCCGCATACGGGCGCCGCAGCCGCTCGGCCACGGCCCGGGAGATGCCCTCGATCTCGGCCTCCAGCGAAGGATCGACGTGCAACTCCCGGCCCGCGGCTCGCGCCACCATCTCCACCGTCCGGTCGTCGTGGGTCGGGCCGAGGCCGCCCGAGACGACGCACAGCTCCGCTTCGAGGCCCTCCCGCAGCGCGGCCTCCAGCTCGACCGGATCGTCGCCGACGATCGCGATCCGCGCCGGCTCCACGCCGAGCCGGAGCATCTCGCCGGCCAGGAACGGCCCGTTCAGGTCGGTGCGGTCACCGCGGACGAGCTCGCTGCCGGTGACGACGACGAACCCGCGCGGCCGGGTCAAGCGGCCCGGCTGTAGCTCCGCGGCGTGAACAGGTAGGAGCCTGCCCGGGTCAGGCGCAGGACCTTGCCGTTGAACACCACCGCGACGTTGCCCGGGTTGCCGAAGCTCACCCACAGACGCTTTGCGACGAAGCGCTGGGACTGGCCGAGCTCGACAGTCCCGGTGAAGCGGCTCTTGCCGCTCGACGACCAGTTGCGGACGTCCATCCAGCAGTTCCCGTGGACGGCGCGCACGTAGAGCCGGAACGAGGTGGCCTGCGTCTTGAGCGGCTTGGTCGGTGAGGCCGGTTTGAGGATCTTGGACTGCCGAGTCGTCGTCGTGCCGAGGTTCGGGATCTGCTGGCTGCCGTTGCCGCCGAACTTCCAGGCCGCGATCGTGAACGCGAACACCGCGGCGATTCCCGCCAGCGCGAAGGCGACCCAGCTGTGCTCGAGCCTACGGTGCTGCCGGCGCACGTTGGAGGTGCGCCTCGCGACGACCGGCTCGCGCGGCTCCTCGGTGTCCGTGCCGAAGCGCGAGTTGAACTCGTCGACGTACAGCTGCCCGTCGAGGCCGAGGTAGTCGGCGTACGTGCGGAGAAAGCCCTTGACGTAGGTCTGGGCCGGGAGCGCGTCGAAGCTCTCCTCCTCGAGGGCGCGCAGATACCGCGCCCTGATCTTGGTCGCGAGCTCGACCTCGGAGAGCTCGAGCTGCTGGCGGACGCGCGCTTCGCGCAGGCTATGGCCTATCTCAAACACGGGAGAGGCCGATTGTAGTGGCGAATGCCCCTAACGGCCGAAGAGGTTCAACACGGCGTAGACCCCAAGGGCGATCGCCGCGGTCAGGCCTACGCAGAGCCCGATCAGGCCCAGCAGCCGTCCCACACGCGCCGATCCCTCGCCGCCGGCGCGCCCGAGCGTCCGCTCGATGTTGCGCAGGCCGCGTCGCGCGAGCAGCACGGCAACGGCGCCGATGACCGCCGATGCGCACGTCGCTCCGGTCGCCTGGACGAGCGACACGCGGGCGAGCTCACGTTGCGCGGCATAGGCTGCGACGGGAATCGCGAGGGCGAGCAACGCCAACAGGACCGAGGCCCGCGCGGCGCCATTTCGTGCCCGCTCGCTGCTGCTTCTCGTCAGGGCGTCCAACGGCAGCGTGGAGCCTACTTCGCGCAAGCCGTTTGCCGTTGGACGCAGCGGGAGCGGCGACTGGTCGGGCTCGGTCACTGCTTCGTGTACGGACGCCCGATCGCGGCAGGAGGGATCGAGCGGCCGATTACGCCCGCCACCGCGACGATCGTCAGCACGTACGGCAGCGTATTGAAGAGCTGTGGCAGCGCGCTGCCCTGCTTGAAGAAGTCCGGCAGGTGATCGCCGAGCGCACTCGAGAAGCCGAACAACAGCGCGGCTGAAAACGCTCCGAACGGCCGCCACTTTCCGAAGATGAGCGCCGCGAGTGCGATGAACCCACGCCCGCCGGTGATGTTCTGGTCGAACGTGTGTACGAAACCGAGCGAGAGGTACGCCCCGCCGAGTGCCGCCAGCGCGCCGGAGGTCGCAACGGCCGCGTACCTGGTCCGATACACCGAGATCCCGACCGTGTCGGCAGCACGCGGGTGTTCGCCGACCGAGCGAATCCGCAGCCCGATGGTCGTCTTGAACATGACGAAGTGGGAGACGATCAAGAGCGCGAAACTGAGCCAGATCATCAGGTTGAGCGTTCCGAACACGGGACCGAGAAAGTAGACGTTCTTCAGGAACCCGATCGAGACGTCCGGGATCTCGGGGATGTTCGTCGGCGCGCCCTGTGCGCCGTAGGTGCTCACGAAGACGTAGCCGGTGATCCCGAGCGCCAGAAAGTTCACCGCCGTACCCGTGACGATCTGTTCTGCACGGAAGCTGATGGTGAAGATCGCGTGGACGAGTGCGAGGGCTACGCCGGCGAGCATCGCGATCAGGATGCCGAGGAGCCACGAGTCGGTCTTGTCCGCACCCCAAACCCCGAAGAACGCGCCCATCAGCATCATCCCCTCGAGGCCGATGTTCACCACCCCGCTCCGCTCGGAGAACATTCCGCCGATGGCGGCGAACGTCAACGGAGTCGCATAACGAAGGGTCGAGGCGAAGATCGTCGACCAGACGAAGACGCCTTCGAGGTTCGTCGTTCTGGCCCGCGTGGCGAAGATACCGAAGGCGACGCCGAGCAAGCCGCTCGCAACCGCGCCCCAGCCCACGCGTCCCGCGCCGCGGCTCGCAGACCAGATCCCGGCCGCGACCGCCAGGAGACCAACGAAGACCGGCCATAAGACGGCCCGAGCCGCGATCGGCGGAAGCGCCAGCCAGACGGCCAGCAGGCCGAGACCGATTCCGATTGCCGCGATGATCCGTGGCTCCCCCAGCCTCCGTGGAGGGAAGCGCCGAGGCTCGGCTCGAGCCATCACCTCGACTTCTCCGGCTTGCCTCGCCCGAACTTGAGCATCGAGCGGGCGCGCCAGAGGTAGATGACGAGGACGTCGGCGCCAACGAAGAGCAGAACGAGCCCCTGGATCATCAGCGTAAGGTTCGACGCCAGCTCCGGCTTGAAGACGTTCGGGTCGAGGTTCCGAGTCGAGGTGCCGTTGATCAGCGCTCCGAATAGCAGCGCCGCGAAGAAGATCCCCGGAGCTCGGTTCCGTCCCAGCAACGCGACCGCGATCCCGATGAACCCAATGGTCGAGCCCTGGATGTCATCCACGCCGATGCGGAACTCCCAGCCGAGGACGTCGACCGCGCCTGCCAGACCGGCGAACAGACCTGAGATGGCCATCGCGAGGAAGATGCTGCGCCTGACGCTGATGCCCGCGTACTCGGCCGCACTGGAGTTGAACCCCACTGCACGGACTTCGTACCCGAGCGTCGTGCGGTTGAGCAGCAACCAAAAGACCAGGAGCATGGCGAGCGCGACGAAGAAGCCGACGTCGAGTCCCTGCAGCACCTTGCTCCCCCAGAACACCGGCAGGTGCGTGTTCGAGGCGACATCGCTCGAGACGGGCACGAACGCCTGGGTCGCGCTGTGGAGCGGGCCGGTCCCACCGAAGAGGTAGCCGGCCGACCAGAAGACGATCCAGTTGAGCATGATTGTCGTGATCACCTCATGAGCGCCGACGGTCGCCTTGAGGATCCCGGCGACGCTCGCGAGGGCGCCGCCCGCGAGGGCAGCGAGGACGACGGCGAGCAGGATGTGAGGCACGGCCGACATCCCGGTGAACGAGGACGCCACCCAGACCGCGACGATCGAGCCGACGGCCCACTGGCCCTGTCCGCCGATGTTGAAGAGCCCGCAACGGAATGCGAACGCGACCGCCAGTCCTGTCAGGATCAGTGTCGTCGTCGTCAGGAGCGTCGCCTGGAGGCTGAATGCCGCCGTCGCACGATCCGCGTGGCTGATCCACGGGAAGAACCAGTTGAGGCCGGAGCCGTCGAAGATCGCCTTGTAGGTGCTGAACGGGCTCGAGCCGGTGACCGCGATCACCAGGCCGCCGATCGCGAACGCGATCATGGCCGTCAGCAGCGGCGTGATGACGCCGCCGGCGCGCAGGTAGCCGGACAGCTTCGAGGCGACCG
>JAWVDY010000248.1:0-4882 GCA_033856995.1 Gaiellaceae bacterium | reverse complement strand
AGTCCAGGATCGAGTCCATCGAGTCCTCGATCGAGAGGATGAAGCAGGCCGAGCACTGCGGCTTCTCCTCGAAGCCGACGTTGAACCAGACCGGGGAGTTGAAGGAGGCGAGCTGGTTGACCAGGATCGCCTTCAGCTCGGCCTCGAAGGTCTCGGCCTCTTCCTCGTTCGCGAAGTAGCCGCCGTCGCGGCCCCAGGTCCCGATCGTCGAGACGACGCGGCCGATCATCTGCTTGACGCTCTCCTCGCGCTCGGGCGAGGACATGCGGCCGCGGAAGTACTTCTGCGCCACGATGTTCGTCGCCGTCTGCGACCAGAACTTGGGGAACTCGACGTCCTTCTGCTCGAAGACCGGGCCGTCCTTGCCGGGGATCAGCGCGTCACGCGTCTCCCAGTCGATCTCGTCGAACGGATCGCGGCCGGGGATGGTGAAAAAGCGGCGCACGCCGAGACCGGCACTGTCCTCGACGACCGTGTTCACGAGCTGTTCCTCCACGATCTCGACGGTCTTCAACTGCTTTGCTGACGCCATTTCCGAACCTCCCCGGGCTTCTACCCAATGGTATTGATCGTGCTCGGGTCGGCGCGCCTGCGCGGCTCGAGCGGACCGCTCACGGTAGAGCGGGGGTCGGACGGATCCGGCCGCGGCGGAAACCGCCTGCTTGAGCGATGATTCCTCCCATGCGGGAGCTGCCCTCGGGGACGGTCACGTTCTTGTTCACCGACATCGAGGCCTCGACGCGGCTGCTGCACGAGCTCGGCGACGACTACGCAGAGGCGCTCACGGTGCACCGCCGCGCGCTGCGCGAGGCGTTCGAGCGGCACGAAGGGGTCGAGGTGGACACCCAGGGCGACGCGTTCTTCGTCGCGTTTGCCCGCGCGTCGGATGCGCTCGACGCGGCCCGCGAGGGGCAGGACGGTCTCGACGACGGGCCGATCCGCGTGCGCATGGGCCTCCACACCGGCGAGCCGGTCGTCACCGACGAGGGCTACGTCGGCATCGACGTCCACCGCGCGGCCAGGATCGCGGCGGTGGGCCACGGCGGGCAGGTGCTCGTCTCGCAGTCGACGTGCGAGCTCGTCGGCCTCGACGGTCTGCGCGACCTCGGCGAGCACCGGCTCAAGGATCTTGCGGCCCCCGAGCACATCTACCAGCTTGGCGACGGCGACTTCCCGCCGCTCAAGTCGCTGAACCAGTCGAACCTACCGGTGCAGCCGACGCCGTTCGTCGGGCGCGAGAAGGAGCTCGGCGAGGTGATGGTGCTCCTGCGCGAGCCCGAGACGCGGCTCCTGTCGCTCACCGGCGCGGGCGGCTCGGGCAAGACGCGGCTCGCAGTGCAGGCGGCCGCGGAGGTCGTAGACGAGCACGAGCACGGCGTCTGGTGGGTACCGCTCCAGGCGGTGCGGGATCCGGAGCGCGTGTTCGGGGCGATCGCGTCAGTCGTGGGCGCGGGCGGCGACCTGGCGGAGCACGTGGGCGCTAAGCGGATGCTGCTCGTGCTCGACAACTTCGAGCAGGTCACGGCCTCGGCGCCCACGCTCGGGGAGCTGCTTGCGGCGTGTCCGAACCTCCGGCTGCTGGTCACGAGCCGGGAGCTCCTGCGTCTGGCCGCCGAGCGCGAGTACCCGGTGCCGCCGCTCGTCGAGCAGGAGTCGGTCGGCTTCTTTCTCTCCCGGGCGCGCGCGGTGCGGCCCGGGTTCGAGGTGGACGAGAACGTGCTGCCGATCTGCCGGCGTGTGGATCACCTGCCGCTCGCGCTCGAGCTCGCGGCCGCGCGGGTGAAGGCGCTCTCGACGGGGCAGATCCTGGAACGGCTCGACCGAAGCCTGCCGCTGCTGACGGGCGGCTCGCGCGACGCCCCCGAGCGCCAGCAGACGCTGAGCGCGGCGATCGCGTGGAGCTACGACCTCCTCTCGGCGGGCGAGCAGCAGGCTTTCCGGCGTCTCGGGCTCTTCTCCGGCGGCTGGGACCTCGATGCGGCGGAGGCGGTCGCAGGCGCGGGGCTCGACGTGCTTCAGTCGCTCATCGAGAAGAGCCTGGTGCGCGTCAGCGACGAGCGCTACACGCTGCTGCAGACGATCCGTGAGTTCGCGCTCGAGCGCCTCGACGAGGCCGGTGAGCTCAAGGAGACAAGGCGCCTCCATTTCGACCTTTACTTTCATCGAGCCCAACGAGCCGACAACTCGGTCGAGGGAGCGTATGGCCGTCATAGGGTGCTCATGCCCGACGAGGACAACCTGCGAGGGGCGCTTGACCGGGCGATTGCAGCGGGCGAGCTCGAGCCCGCGACTGAGCTGATGGTGATGCTCGAGCAGTTCTGGGTCATGAACTATCCTTTCGAGGGCGCGAGCCGATTCAAGGCGCTGCTCGCCGACCGCGAGCGGATGCCCGAGCAGTTGCAGGCGCGAGCGCTGCGCTGTTTCGCGGGCTCCTCCTGGCTCGCTGGTGACTACGAGCGCTCGCACCGCGCGAACGAGGAGAGCCTTGCGCTCTTCCGCTCGCTCGGTGACGACCAGGGCGTCGCCGTACTCCTGCATCGGATCGGGATCAGCACGATGTACGTGGGCGAGCTCGCTGACGCGCGGCGCCTCCTGAGCGAGAGCCTCGAGCTGCACCGGCGCGTCGGCTCGGTGCGCGGCGAGGTCGAAGTGCTTGGCGGCCTGGCGTATCTCGCGGATCGCGAGGGCGATTACGAGGGCGCGAGGAAGCTCTTCGAACGCGGGATCCCCATGGCCGAGGAGATCGACTTCACCTGGTGGCAGGTCAACCTCCTGCTCGGGCACGCCGAGGCGTTGATTCAGCTCGAGCGACCTGAGGAAGCGGTGGCTTCGGCCCGGCTCGCGTTGACACTGGCCCGTGAGCTGGGGGACAGGCAATCGTCCCTCTACTCCGTCGCCGTCGTCGCGTGGAGCACGGCGCTAGGGGGCGACGGCGAGCGGGCGGGTCTGCTCTGGGGCGCGGTCGAGGCCGAGGCTGCCCGCGCTCCGGTGGGCCAGTGGGAGACCGAGAGCGAGCTCTACGCGGGCCGGGTGCTCGTCGGCGACCGGGAAGAACTCGAGCGGGGCCGGCACAAGGGCCGCCTGCTCTCGTTCGAGTCCGCGGTCGACGAGGCGCTCGACTAGGGGCCCGGGGCGGGCGGCCGCGGGCGCGCCCTGAGGCGCTTGTGCGCCATCAGGCCGGCGGCGCTCAGGAGCAGCGCGGTGCCGAGGCCGGCGAGCACGAGCAGCGGGATCGGGAGCGAGTCGGCACTCGTCGTGCCGAGGTTGTCGATCGCGCGGCGGTAGTACGAACGGTCGGGCGCGGCCAGGAGCTTGCGGTTCTTGCCCGCAGAAGCGGCGGACCCTCCGCCGACGCCGTTCCCTGATGCTCCGCTACCCGTGGTGGGGCCGCTGGGCTTCGTGCCGCGAAGGGAGTTCGCCAGCGCTGCCGAGATCGCGTCCGTGATGTTCGAGTAGTCCCGCAGATCCTCGGGAACGTGCTTGAGCGCCTGTTGGTAGCACACCGGCTTGTAGGCCTGGTCGATCGTCCCGTTGTCGAGCCAGTCGTTGATCACGCTCTTCCAGCACGGCTTCGAGGCGGCAGCGGCCGGCGACGGATTCGCCACGGCCACGAGCAGTGCCGTGAGAACGGCGAGCAGGGCTACGGATGTGAAAGCTGGGCGGAGACGCATGCGGGCGGCGTTACCAAGACCATCGGCAGTCTCGCGGCCGGGCGTGAGCCGGTCGTGATCCCCCGGTAAACACTTTGTAAACGAGGGTTCGGCGTGCATGGATGTTAGCCTGCCCCGCTGTGCTCCGGGTGCTGGATCGCTGGGCGGCGGGCCTGCTGCTCGGCGCCGGCGGGCTCCTGGCGGCGGTTTCGGGCCTCTTTTCGTCAGGATCGTCGAGCGGGCGGCTCACGTGGATCGGGCTCGCGGCTCTGTGCCTTGCGGCGGCCGTCGGCGCCGGCGCGCTCGCGGGCTTGCCGCGCCCGGAGCTCTCGCGGGAGGCTGTCGCGGCGCTCGGTTTCCTCATCGCGTTCGTCGCCTGGGAGGGCGTCTCGGTGCTGTGGTCGATCGAGGCCGACCGCTCGTGGGCGTACCTGAACCGCGGGCTCGTCTACGTCGCGTTCGCGGGGGTAGGTCTCTGGCTCGGGCCATGGGTGCGCGAGTGGGCCTACGTGTTGGCCGGCGCGCTGGCGCTGCCGCTCGGCTGGGCGCTGCTCGGGAAAGCGGTTCCCGCGCTCGGCAGTTCGGGGCGGATCGCGCGGTTGAGCTCGCCGATCGGGTACTGGAACGCCCTCGGGCTGCTCTTCGCGATGGCGCTGCCGCTGGCGCTGTGGCTCGCGGCTCGACGCGAGCACCGGCACTGGCTGCGCGCGGCCGGGGTCGTCTACGTCTACGCGATTCTCGTCGGGCTGCTGCTCACCTACTCGCGCGGAGGCGTGCTCGCCGCCGTGCTCGCGATCGTGATCTGGCTCGTGCTCGGGTCGCCGCGGGTCGAGAGCGCGGCGGCGCTGCTGCTCGGCGGAGGCGCGGGGCTCGCCGTCGCCGGGTGGGCGTTCACGCGGCCGGGTCTGACGACCGACAACGCGGCTCACGCGCTGCGCGTGCACGACGGCGCTTGGTTCGGGGTCGTGTTCGTGCTGGGGGCGGCGGCAGTCGGCGCGCTTGCGTACTCCGTGTCGCTCGTGGAGGAGCGGCGGCCGCTGAACGACGCGCGGCGGCGGCTGATCGGGAGGGTGCTGCTCGGCGCCCTCGTCGCGGCGGCCGCGGTCGGCCTCGTCGTGCTCGTCGCCGCGGCGAAGCCTCAGGCTTGGTACCGCGACTTCACCTCGCAGCCGACCGACACCGCACTGCAGGGCGGGCCGCAACATCTCGTCAACGCGAGCTCCTCGAGCCGC